>CBIHPJ010000130.1:0-15218 GCA_966211295.1 uncultured Myxococcales bacterium
CCGCGAATGGTGAGATTCGGAATCCATTCCAACTCGCTCTTCGCGAGGGAGAGGGCGGGCGCGCGCGCGAGCACCGCGGCGATCGCCACCTGCGCCTCGAGGCGGCCCAGCGTGGCGCCCACGCAGTAGTGAATGCCCAGCCCCATCGAGAGGTGCTTGTTCTCTGCGCGCCCGACATCGAGCGCGTCGGCCTCGGAGAATTGGGCTCCGTCGCGGTTGGCCGAACCCATCACCATGAACACGCGATCGCCGGTCTTGATGGTCTGCCCCTGCAGCGTCACGTCTTCCAGCGCCACGCGACCCATGCGCGCCACGGGAGAGTCGAAGCGCAAGAACTCCTCCACCGCTTTCGGCATCAGCTCGGGCTCGGCGCGCAGCCGCGCGAGTTGCTGCGGATGGTGCAGCAGCGCGAGCAGCCCGTTGCCGATGAGATTGGTGGTGGTCTCGTGGCCGCCGAAGAGCAGCGACGTGCACGTCGCCAACAGCTCGGCCTCGTCGAGCACCTGACCGGAGTCTTCCGCCTTGAGCAGCAGCGTCATCAGATCTTCCCGCGGGTGAGCGCGGTGATCGGCGATGACTTCGCGAATGCAGTCTTCCATTTCGATCACCGCTTGCCGCGCGGCACCCACCACTTCCGGCGTCATCTGACTGGCGCCCATGAACTGCGCCAACGCGTCTGACCAGGTCTTGAGCCGTGACCATTGATCCGCAGGCATGCCGAGCATGTCGCCGATGACGATGGTGGGTAGTGGCTGCGCGAGCCCCGCGATGAGGTCGAAGTCACGTGGTGCACGCGCGACCAGGTCGTTCACCAACTCGGTGATCCGCGGGCGCATGGCCTCGATGGCGCGCGGCACGAAGGCCTTGCTGATCAGCCCGCGCAGACGCGTGTGCTGAGGGGGATCGAGCAGCAACGTCCACTTCGAGAGGTTGCGCAGCAGCGGCATCAGGTGCTGCTTCACCGGCTCCGGCAACTTCGAGACGTAGCCTCCGCTGCGGTTGGCCGAGAAGCGTTTGTCTTTGAACGCCGCAGCCACGTCGTCGTAGCGGGTGAGCAACCAGGCGTTCCATCCCTCGCTGAAATGCACGGGTGCGTCGCGTCGCAACGAGGCCCAGACGGGATACGGGTCCACCTGCGTCGACGGCGCCATCAGTCCAAAGGGGTCGCTCATGCGACGCGCTTCTAGCCCTGAATCACTCCGCGCCGGGCAGCTTCAGCAGATCCATGAAAGGCCCGCGTGACACTCCACACATCGCGGAGACCATCTGCTTCCTCACCCACGGGATCTTCGTGGCCCACGTCATGCCGTGATCACGCAGCGGCTGCAGCCACACGTGATCCGACTGGAAGAACGGAGTGAGCCAGCGGGTGATGAATTGGTACCAGCCCAGGTGCCAGCGCCGCGTGCGCGAGTAGCGGAAGAGCGCGTCGGGTACCGTCTCCGTTCCGCGCATCGCTTCGTTCAAGTACCACGCGTCGAGCAGCGCCAGGTTGCAGCCCTGCCCCAGCTGCGGACTCATCGCGTGCGCCGCATCGCCCAGGTACACCACGCGCTCGGTGTTCCACGGCCACATCACCACGTCGTGGTAGCTGCTGAAGAGCAGGTCTTCGTGTGAGTGGAGTTGATCGAGCACCGGCGCAGAGCTTGGAACGTCTTCGAGCACGCCTGCTTTCCACGCGGCGAAGTCGCCTTCGCGAAACGCATTGAGCTGATCTGCGCGCAAGCTGAAGAAGAAGCTCACCATCCGCGGCCCGCCACTGGGTCCCTGTCCCGTCGGAAGCAGTCCCATCAGCCGCTGCGTGCCGCGCACCACTTGAAAGAGCCGCCCGGTGAAACGGTGGTCGTGATCAGGAACGATCGCCCACAGCGCGCCCCACGGATACGGCTCCACGCTCTTCACGAACGAGGTGTCGTCGCGCAGGGAGCTCCGCGCGCCGTTCGCCACCACCACGAGATCGTGCAGGCCGTGCTGCTTGCGCGTGCCGCGCTCCACCACGCGCTGCTTCCCTCCGCGGGCCGTGTGCAGATCTTCCACGTCGATCCCGGTGACCACCGTGACCCGCGGCTCCTTCTTCGCTGCGCGGTACAGCACATCGAACAGCACGCCGCGATGGAGCCCCACTCCGAACAACGAGGGCTCGAGCTGCGCGTACTCGAGCTCCATCACCTTCTGGCCCGTCGCGCGCTGCACCCACAGTCGATCGATGCGATCGCCCCGCGGCACCACGTCTTGCTCGAGACCGAGCGCGCGCAGCACCGCCATTCCCGTGGGCTGCAACATGATCCCCGCGCCGATCGTCTGCGGCTCGGCGACCTTCTCGTAGAGCGTGACGTGATGGCCCTGGCGAGCGAGGAAGAGCGCGGTGGCGCTGCCCACGGTTCCGGTGCCGACCACGGCCACATCAAGCGGATGCATGGCGTGCGTAATAGCCCTTTTTCCGCTGGCTTAGCGTTCCCCGGGCGCTTGGGTAGGACGCTATTATCCGTGCGCTCGACGCCCCTCTCGGGGTGTCATCCATACCTCCCATGACTGATCGCAGCCTGTACCTCGGGATCGACTTAGGAACGACCAACTCCGCGGCCGCCGTGTTCGACGGCACGCAGGTGCACCTCGTGCGAAACCCGCAAGGTGGCACCCTCACTCCGTCGATCATTCGCATCGACGCGAAGGGCAACACGCTCGTCGGCGCGAAGGCGCGTCGCATGCTCGACGCGGATCCAGACAACACGCGCAGCGAGTTCAAGCGCCTGATGGGCACGGGCCAGGAGCTCGAGTTCCCCGCGGCGAAGAAGAAGTTCAAGCCCGAGGAGCTCTCGGCCGAGGTACTCAAGTCGCTGCGCGCCGACGTGCAGGAGCAGTTCGGCGTGGCGCCTGCGCGCGCGGTGATCTCCGTGCCTGCGCTCTTCGAGCTGCCGCAATCTTCCGCCACCAGCGAGGCCGCGCGCCTCGCGGGCTTCGAGCGAGTCGAGCTGATCCAGGAGCCCATCGCCAGCGCACTCGCTGCGGGCTGGACCACCGAGAACGCCGCGGGCGTGTGGATGGTCTACGACCTCGGCGGCGGCACCTTCGACGCCTCGTTGCTCGAGACGCGCGACGGTCTGCTCCGGGTGATCGGTCACGACGGCGACAACTTCCTCGGTGGCCGCGACTTCGACTTCCAGTTGGTCGACTTCGTGCTCGAGAAGCTCTCCGCCGACACGGGACTCGCGTTGCAGCGCTCCGATCCCGCCCTCACCGCCGGCCTGCGCAAGCTGAAGCTCGGCGTGGAAGACGTGAAGATCGAGCTCACCCGCGCGAACAGCGCGAACCTGCTCATCCCCGCGCTCAAGCTCGGAGAGAACCTGCTCGACGTCGATGTCACGCTCACGCGCGATGACGTCACTCGGCTCTGCACGCCGCTCGTCGATCGCTCCATCGGCGTGTGCGTGCGTTTGCTCCGCACCCATGGGCTCGATCCCGGTCAGCTGAGCCGCCTGGTGCTGGTCGGCGGACCGACCGTGATGCCCGTGCTGCGCCAGCGCCTGCACGAGTTGTTCGGCGTGAAGCTCGCCGACGGACTCGATCCGATGACGCTCGTGGCCCAGGGCGCAGCGCTCTACGCCGCGTCTGCCAACCTCGACGCGCGCCCCGCCCCGAAGGCCGAGGAGCAGGGCCGCCGCATCTGGCTGCAGTACCCCGCGATGACCAGCGATCTCTCGCCGCACGTGGTCGGCCGCCTGGTGGAAGAGCCCGGCCCCAAGCCCGTGAGCATTCAGCTCGAGCGTCACGACGGCTGGAAGAGCGCTGAAGCGCAGCTGAACGAGGAAGGCGCGTTCGTGCTCGCGGTCGACGTGCAACCGCGCCGGCCGAACGAGTTCAAGTTGCTCGGCAAGGGCAGCGACGGAAAGGCAGTCGCGCTCAAGCCGTCCAAGTTCAACATCGTGCAGGGCATCACGCTCACCGATCCTCCGCTCTCGCGCACCATCGGGGTCGCGATGGCGAGCGACATGGTGAACACGTACTTCGAGCGCGGCGCTCCCCTGCCCGCGCGCCGCAGCTTCCGCCACGAGACGGTGGAGGCGATGGTGAAGGGCAGCAAGGAGAGCGTGCTCCGCATTCCGATCGTCCAGGGCGAGTACGACCAGGCACACCTGTGCCGCCTCGTGGGCGCGCTGCAGATTCGTGGAGATCAGTTGAACGCCACGCTCCCCGCCGCGAGCCAGGTGGAGCTCACCCTCGAGCTCGATCGCGGCGGCCGGCTCTCGGCGCGCGCGATGATCATCTCGACCAAGCAGGTGTTCGAAGAGATCGCGCAGCTGCTCGTGCCTGACGCCACACCCGAAGCGCTGGCCTCGGGACTCAAGGCCACGCGCGAACGCCTCGCGCAGCTGCGCACCGCGGCGTTCCGTCACGGGCTCACCCGCAGCATCGAGCAGCTCGGCACCGCGGAGCAGACGCTGGGCGAGGTGGAGCAGGACATCGCCGCTGCGCGCGGTGGCGATGCGGATGCCGGTCAGAAGGCGAAGCGCGGGCTCATCGAGATCGACGCGCTGCTCGAGCAGATCGAAGGCGACTCCAAGTTCCCCGAGCTCGAAGAAGACGCGGTCAGCGCGGTGTCGTGGGCTTCGAAGTGGGTGGCGCAGTTCGCCTCTCCGCAGGAGCAGCGGCTCTTCGACGAAGCCGTCGCGGGCGTGGAGAAGGCGCGGCGCGCGCGGCAGGTGCACGAGCTGCAGCGGCGCATTCGCCAGGTTCGTCAGCTGGGCTACGCCGCGTATTACAAGCACCCCGACGCGTGGCAGTGGCAGTTCGAGGGCGCGGCGTCCGACGTGGCGTCGATGACCGATCTCCCCCGGGCGGAGAAGCTGGTGGCCGAGGGCCGCGCGGCGGTCACGCGCGGAGACTCGAGCACGCTCAAGCGCGTCACCGAGCAGCTGTGGCGGTTGATGCCGGCCGATGCGCAGGTGCGGAAGCTCGGTCACGACTCCAGCCTGAGGTGATTTTCGGTCAGCGACTCCGGGGCGATGCCGTCGCGTCGCCGCGGGTGCAGTTGGTTTTTCTTGCCGGTGGCGACGCGACGGTTCTCGCCACGGAGGAGCTGGGAAATGGCTCAGGGACTCTTCGAGCGCATCGCTGAGAATCCGTTCTACGTGCTGGGCGTGCCCACCACGGCGAGCCGCACCGACTTGGAGCGCGAGGGCAACAAGCTGCTCTCGATGCTCTCGCTCGGCCTCAAGGAGTCGAAGGTCTACCGCTCTCCCGTCGGTGAGCATCCACGCACCGCCGAGGCCGTGCGCGCCGCGATGGCTGAGCTGAGAGATCCGAAGCGCCGCCTGGTGCACGAGCTGCTCGCGTCGTTGCCGATCGCGGTGAACGTGCCGAAGCAGGAAGCGGCCGCGCCGGACGAAGTGAAGTGGAAGCGCGCTCCCGTGGTGTTCGGTTACGGCCCGGAGCGGGAGGGCTGATGGTTCCCGTTGGCGCGATCCTCATCGCGGTGGTGGCGGGGTTGCGCGCGCTCAACGCCGCGCAGAATCGCACCAGCACGCCGAGCACCACGACGGCCGCCGCGGTGCAGACCTCGCGCGGCAGCTCGACCTTCTGGCAAGACACCGACGCCGGCGGGACGATCGTCTTTCAGCTGATCTTGAGTGGCGTCGGGTTCGGCTGCATCGGCGGAGGGCTCGCTGGAGGCAGCGGCATCGCGCTCTCCTTCGGACTGCTCGCGTTCTACCTCCTGTTCCCCGCGTGGATCGCGCGCACCGTCTTCGCGCCCCTGGGCTTCGTGCGGCTCGCCTGCTTCACCGCCGCGCTCTCGCGCGTCGAGTGGCGCCGCGACAAGCCGGGCGGCCCCGCGATGATCGCCGCCTGGGCGCTCGCGCAGCAGGACAAGCCGTGGCCCTCGACCATCGCGTGGGTGGAGAAGAAGCTCGCGCCCGCGGGCAGAGCGCTGCAGGGCTCGGGCGTGGTCGCGTTCGGTTTGCTGGAGGCGGCGAAGGGCCGGCTTCCCGAGGCGCGTGAGTGGCTCGACTCGGTGTTGATGTTCGATCCTCGGGTCGCTCCGGTGCAGGTGCGCGTGGTGGCCGCGGAGTGGCTCGCGACGGATGCGGCGGCGCGCGGCGACTGGAAGCGCGTCAAGGCGATCAGCGACAACAAGAAATGGCCCGGTAGCTCCACGCTCACCCTGCTCGGCGCGCTCGCAGGACGGATTTTGGGCGAAGCGCTGCCGACGAATGCAGGGCTGTGGTTCTGGTGGCTGCTCGCTCCGCGGCGGATGTGGACGAGAGGCTTCGTGGTGCAGGCCACGCGGCACAAGGTGAAGGCGAACGTGGTGAAGCCGCTCCCGGCGGCGCCCGAGACGCTCGATGCGATGGGGCGCGCCACGTTCCTCACCCTGGCCCTCAAGGGACAGAACGCGCCGGCCGCCGCCACCGTGGTCGAGGTGGCGCGTGCGTGGGAAGACGCGCTCAGCAGCGATCTTCGCTCGAAGCTCTTCATGCGCGCGACGCTGGTGGGTGGAGGCGAGCCCGACGCCGCGGTCGAAGAAGTTCGGCAGCTGGTGGAGAAGGCGCTGGGGCCGATGCTCCCCGCGAAGCTCAAGGTCACCGAGGTCGGTGGCGCGCTCCCGAACCTGCTCGAGGAAGCGGTGCAGGTGCGGAAGGACGCGCTCTATTCCGAGCTCGAGGAGAAGATGAACCGCATGGACGGGCGGAAGCTCTCGAACAAGGAGCTGCCGCAGCTCGAGGAGTGGCGCGAGATCCTCACGCTCCGTGGGCTGTACCGGCAGGCGGTGGAGTCAGGCTCGCCGGGTGATCACTCGCTCGCGCACTCGGTGATTCGCGACAAGTTCGTGAACTACGGCGTGTGGCTCTACAACACGCGGGAAGAGAAGCCCGTGGCCAACGCGATCTTCCGCATGCTCGAGGCCGAGGCCGTTTCACTCGGAGATTCAGATTCCGAGAAACTGAACAAGAAGAACGCCGGCTGCGATCTCTGACTCCCTCTCCCTTCGGGCCCTTCGGGAGAGGGCAGATTCAGAGCGCGCAAACTTCCTGAGACAACGGCTGCTCGCGCCGAGTCTCACAGACCGCAGACGCTTGCCCAGCACACGGAAGATCGTTCCACGCACCAGTCGGCAACACGCTCGCGCAATCCTCATTGTTCGAGTTGTCGGGCTGACCCGTTCCCCAGTTGAACCAGGTCGCCGATCCGCTCTGCCAGCTCCACGTCCCTTCGACGGTTCGATCGTCGAGACCCATCCACGCCGCCGCACCGATCTTCCCGCGCACGAAGTCATTCTCCGCGGCGTTCGCGATCTCAACGAGCCGCCCACCGTTCGCGACGCACTTGTCGTTCGCCTCAGTCCACGTCGAGGTCATCGCGCACGAAAGGTACGCAGAGTCTCCGGAGACGAACAATTCGCAACCTGTCTGAGCGCGGCACTCCGCGGCAGTCCGGCAACCAAACGGCGCGCGCGGCTTCGACGGAGTGGGCCGCGCCGGACAGAAGTCGTAGCGATCGGGCCACCGATCTCCATCGGTGTCGACATCGCCCGCGAGCGACAGCACGAACAGCGACGTGCGGCTCACCCCATCGCGACTGACGAAGAGATCCATCACGCCGTCCAGATCGAAGTCAGCGACCGTGAGATCCGCGACAGGCAGCTTCACGTCATTGCCTATCGCCTCTGCGGAGTAGTCGAACAACCGCCCTGCCCCATCGTTGCGCAGAAACCGCACACGTCCCGGCCGCTCGACCACGGCGACATCGAGGTGTCCGTCGAGATCGAGATCCACCAGCCGCGCAGACACGCCCACGGAAGTCTCCGGCCCAAGGTACGCCTCGGTCAGATCAGCGAAGTGCGCCGTGCCGTCGTTGATGAAGATCTTGTCCTGCGTCGACGTGGGCACGAAGAGATCGGGGTACCCGTCTTCATTGAGATCTCCGAGCGCAGCCTGTCCCGCGTGCGGCTCCAGATCGTGCGGAATCGCATCACCCGCCGCGCGCTGAAACGATCCGTGCCCATCACCGAGGAAGAGCCGGCAGCTCTCCGCGTCCATCGAGACGAAGAGATCGAGGTCACCATCGTGATCGAGATCGCCCACCGTGACGCCCGTCGCCGCGAGCGCGACACCAGGCAGCCGCTCACTCGCGAGCCGGAAGTTCGCGTGACCGTCATTCACCAGCACGGTGAGCACCGGCGTACCCGCGGCCGTCGAGGCGGTACCGGTGACGAGCAGGTCGACATCTCCGTCAGGCTCGAGATCGATCGCAGTGGCGACCTGCGCCGTGCCGTAGAGCTCGGGGAGAGCCGTCGGTGAAAGGACGAACTCTCCGAGGCCCGCGCCGAGCAGCACCTGGCTGCGAGTCTTCCCGGTCGTCCCGAGGAAGAGATCGACCACGCCGTCACCATTCAGATCCCCCGCGACCACAGAGAACACATCGACGCCCGCATCCGTGCTGATGGTGTGTCGCTGCAGAAACCCACCCAGACCGTCATTCACATAGAGCGAGACGCCTTCTCCGCGCGCCGCCTGGAAGACGTCGAGATCTCCGTCGCCCTGCACGTCTGCCATCGCCAGACCCGCGCCCTCGATGGGCCACGCAGCCACGCGCTGCTCCGCTGAGTCGACCAATTCGAAGGGAAGCCGCTCGTAGGTGAAGCCGCCATCGAGCGCCGCGTCGCGATCACCGAGCTCCACTTCCACCTTCGCGAGACCGGCCACGCCGTTCGGAACAATCAGCTTCAGCTCAGTCCCCGTGACCTCGAGGATGCGAGCCGAGCTGCCGCCGATCTTCACCGTGGCGTCCTTCGTGAACCCGGTGCCCTCGAGCGTGGCGACCTGACCTCCGCGCGCCGAACCACGGACCGGCGTGAGCTTGCTCACCGTCAACGGTCCGCTCACTTCCGCGCCACAACCCGCGAGGACCAACAGCAAGAGACGAGAGGTCTTCATGGTGCGGGCTCCACGGAGAGATAGAGGTGTGCCTGATCGGCCATCGACGGGAGCACGAGGAGATCGGCGTCGCCGTCTCCATCGATGTCCCCCGCGGTGACCTGCGCGATGCTCTCGGCGCGCACGGGGAGGAGCGGAGTGCGATCGATGAAGCGGCCCGTGCCGTCGTTCAAGTAGAGCCGAGTAGTCGCTCCGTCGCTGCCGATGAGCAGGTCGAGATCACGATCGCGATCGAGATCGATGAGCGCGACTGAAGTGCCAGTGGATCCATCGACGGGCAAGAGCGTGCTGGTCGCGTCGAAGAAGTGCGCCGCGCCGTCGTTGAGGAGCAG
Source organism: uncultured Myxococcales bacterium (assembly GCA_966211295.1). GTDB lineage: Bacteria > Myxococcota > Myxococcia > Myxococcales > Myxococcaceae > Archangium_A. The sequence goes on from CBIHPJ010000130.1 coordinate 9,266, forward strand.
GCGATCCTGGCCTGCGCCCACGCAGATCAGATCCACCGAGCGATCTCCGTCGAGGTCGGCGGCGGCGAGCGCGGCGACGGGCCGCACGGGTCCACCTGGCAATCCACCCGGCACCTCGGTCAGCACGCCAGCGCGATTGAGAAACAGGCGCAGCGCCACGCCGTTCTGCACCGCGACGGTGGCGGCGATCACGTCGAGCTGCGCGTCTCCATTCACGTCGGCCAGGGTGAGCGCACGCACCGGTGGAAGCTCGAGCGCGCCCGCGTCACGCTCGGAGAACTGCGCGCCACCTTCATTGAACGCGACGCGCAATCCACTCGAGCCCGCGGTCACCAGGTCGAGCTGTCCATCACCGTCCAGGTCTCCGCGCGCCGTCGCGACCGTGCCCGCCGGGAGTCGCCAATCGCTCGGCGCATCGAAGCGGCCACCTTCGTTCAGGTACATCGCGCCGCCGTCCTCGAAGGCGAAGAGGAGGTCGGGATCTCCATCGACGTCGAGATCTTCGAGGGCGAGGAAGCGTGCGCCCGCAGGCAACGCGGGTATCAGCGAGCCCGCATCAGCCGCGATTCCATCGAAGTTGCCGCGTCCATCGTTGAGCCACAGCGCGCAGGTATCTCCGCAGGCGAGCAGGTCGGCATCTCCATCGACGTCGATGTCCGCAACAGCCGCGGTGCGCAGCGGAGTGGCAGGCATCGCGAGTGAGTGAGGCGGCGCCTCGACGTAACGGAGCTGGAGAGGCAGCACTTCGAGTCCACCGACCAACTCACTTCGCCACGTGGTGCCTTCGTTGACCTGCAGCGGCAGACGGCCAGCGAAGAGCGGAGGCGCGACGATGGAGAGCTCGGTCGGAGAGACGAGCGTGCTGGGCACCGGGATTCCATCGATCGCCACGCGCGAGGCCGAAGTGAAGTTGATGCCGGTGATGGTGATGGGCGTGCCGCCGCGCGCGGACACGACTTTGGGTGACGCGCCAATCACGCTGAGTGGGTCGTTCGCGGCCACGAGCACCGCCTCGCCGCTGCAACCCATCAAGGTCGCGAAGAGAACCAACTGTCTCCCTCTCCCCTGGCGGGGAGAGGGTCGGGGTGACGGGATAACCCGGCGGCGCGAGAGCAAGAGGAGCAGCAACAAGACGCCGCCCAGCTCGGGAGCAGCTGAACAACCACGGCTCTCCAATTGCATCCGCTTCACACCTCCGTCGCTCTCTTCGAGGCCGCCATCAGTCAGACCACCGAGCACGAGCAGCGGCACGTCGACGCCCGGATCCGGACACGTGATCGCCACTTCTCCCGGACTCCGCAGCCGGAACTTCTCATCCAACTTCGCGCCCGGTTCCGAAGGAGCCTGAACCTCGAACGCAAACCGAGCGACCTCACCCGGAGCCACTGGCACCGAGAGCCCCGCCGCGATGTTCCACGCAGGCCACGTCTCGGGAACGCTCAGCGCGCTCTGCCCCTCGGTGGAGAGCCACACATCACCGCGCTCCCAGGTCTTCTTCCCCACGTTGCGGAACTCGACCCACACCGTGCCGCGCTCACCGGCCGCGAGCGTGCGCGGATACGAAACGTCGACGCGCTTCGCTGCGTAATCGAGCTCACTCGCGCCCTCTTCAGGATTCCCTTCGTCGGTCTCGCCGTCGCAGTCGTTGTCGAGGCCGTCGCAGCGTTCGGCAGAAGGATCCGTCAGCGATCGACACGTGAGATTGCCGGCCTCACATCGCTTCCTCGCCGCCGAGCACACGCCGAGCTTTCCGTTGTTGCAGACCTCATTGCCACCGCCCGGGTCCGCTCCAGCGCAACCGCTCCAACCGCCCCAGCTGCACGCCGAGGTGCACGTGCGTGAACGGTGACCACAATCTCCGCACGCCTCGGTCTGCGTCTGTCCCGGAGAGCACTGGCACTGCGTCCCGTGCCGAATCACGTAGCCGCTGTTGAAGCGGCTCGCGGGATACCGAGTGGTGCGCGTCGATCCACTGCAGCCGATGCAGCAGCTCGCCTCGGTGACGGTGACGGTGGCTCCGTCAGTGGCCACCACCCACGCGACGTGTCCGTAGGAGCCAGTCGTCGCAGTGGCGATCGCTCCGGCGGTCGGGCCGACGAGGTCGTAGTTCGGATCGACGTTCGCGTGGCCAGCCCACGTATTCGCGTTGCCCCAGTTCACGAGGCCGACGTTCCAGTTGCGACACACGCTCTCCCACGCCCACCACGTGCAGTTTCCTCCGTTGGGACAGCAGGGGTAGATGTTGGTGGGCCGGCCGCAGGCGTTCACATGCGACTGACCGCCGCAGAAGTTCACCGCAGGCGCGTGCGAAGCGGCGAGACACAGAACCAGTGCGCAGAGCTTCTTCACTGCTTCACCTCGAGCTCGAGATCCTGAAGCAACGACTCGAAGAGCGACCGAGGCACCGCGCTCCCGTCAGCGTCGAAGTCGATGCACGTCACCCGGAAGATCTGCTCACCGTGCGCGAAGACCGCGACGGCCATGGAGATCGCCTGCTCCGAGCGCGGCTGCTCGAGGAGGATCGCCTGCAGCTTCTGCCGCGTGACCTCGCGCTCACTCACGCGCGTCTCGCCGTCGACGAGAAACGAGAGGTACTCGTTGAACCACTCGTGCAGCTCGCGGTGCGTCGGGTTGTCCCAGATGTCGATCAGCACCGCGATGCCGTCGTTGGTGACGAGGTGCACCGAGTGACGGAACTTCTTCAGCGGCAGCGTGGGATCGAAGTGCTTCGTGTCGACGGTCACGCCTTCACGAATCGGAAAGCGGATTCGCGTCTGCGGCTCGAGGTACTGGTCAGTGACCTCCTCGAGCGCGGCGCTCTTCGAGGTGACGGAAGAAGGGCCCGCGGACTCCGAGCATCCACTCGCGAGGATCAACACCACAGCGACCGAGCAGCTCCTGGTCATGCTGGGTTGTCGGGACAACGGCGTCGCCTCGATAAGGCGTCGTCTGCCATCCGCTTTAACAGATGGGTCGAATTCTCCCGGCAATTCCCGGCCGAAGATCTCTTCGTGTGCACACGAGTCTTCGCTCTTTTCTCAGTCGCTGCGAGTTTCGCTGCCTGCGCTCCGGCTTTGAGCGGGCCGGACGCTGGCGCAGACGGTGGGGCGCCGATGACCGCCGCTCAAACGGATGCGGGTTTCTCACTCGCCGAGATTTGCGCGCGCTCGGCTGAGGCTCACTTCGCGCGGCTGGTGCGCTGCGGCGAACTGACCTCGGAGCTCGCGGAGCTCTACGAACCGGTGTTCATCGAGCAGTGCCCGGCTTCGATTCCCCCCGGAGTCACGCATGGCCGGATCGAGTTCGACACCGCCGCCGTGACGACCTGTCTCGAGCAGGCGAGGAACACGAGCTGTCTGCAAGAACCTCCGAACTGCACCGTGCTGCGTGGAACCATCGAGAGCGGCGGCTCGTGCTTCGAGAGCGACGACTGCGTGAGCGGACTCTCTTGCGACGCGAGCTCGACCTGTCCTGGCACCTGCATTCCGCGTGTGCCGATCGGCCTGAGCCCGGGGCCGGGACAGGAATGCGTGACGTCGGCGTACCGACTCGGTGGCGTGTGCACTCAGTTGGTCGCGTTGAACGAGTCCTGCGCGGGAGGGCTGACCTGCGCAGAGCCGAACGTGTGCTCGGCGCAGAACGTCTGCGATCCACCGCCGCGATCACGTGATCTCGGCGAGAGCTGCGCCGCGGGCGAGCCGTGCGGAACGGGATTGCAATGCGCGAACGACGTCTGCGTGGCGCTCGTCGCGGAGAACGGAGCATGCAGCGCAACGCTTCGCTGCAAAGACGGACTGCGCTGTTCCAGCACCAACGTGTGCGTGACCGTTCACTACGGAGGCACGGGCGCGACATGCGCCGACGACGGTGATGCCTGCCAGCCCGGCTTCTTCTGCGCGAGCGGCACGTGCACTGCGCTGCGATCGATCGGAGGCGCGTGCACGGACTTCGGAGCGGAGTGTTCGCCCGAGCTCTACTGCGGAGCGAACACCTGCAAGGCACCAGGAGCGCTCAACGCGCCGTGCGACGCCTCGCTCCAATGTTCGGAAGATCTCTACTGCTCGAACGGAAGGTGCACCGCGAAGAAGCCCGCCGCCGCTGCATGCATGAGCGACGACGAGTGTCTCGGCTTCTGCCAGGGACTGCGGTGCACCACTCCGGTGTGCCGTGAGCGTTAAGTCGCCGGGGTGACGAAGTTCAGCCGATAGCCATCGGGATCGGTGACCACGAGTTCCTTCGTGTTCCAGGGCTTCACGTCGGGTCCCTCGATCGGCGCCGACAATTTCTGAGCACGTTCAGCGATGACGCTCAGCTCAGTGGTCGACGTGAACGACAACAGCACGCCCCACCCGCGCTTCCCATCCACCCGCACGCCCGTCGGCGCGCTCACCAACAACACATCGCCGCGCTCTTCCCAGCGAACGTGAATGAACGTCCCATCACTGCCGACGCGCGTGAAACCGAGCGACTCGTAGAACGCAGCCGAGGCCGCGCGATCGAGCACCAACAACTTCGCGAAAAAACCAAGACTCATGAGCGGAACCGTATGCAGCGGAACGCTGCGCGAGACAAACGGAAGCGCAGGACGTTTGGCCGAGGTGAAGCGACCCAGATTATGGCGCGAGCGACTTAGCGAAGAACGAGGAGCTTCGCGCGAGCTCTCGCACGTAGCCCTCCACGTCCTTTTTCGCCTCGTCCGAGAGCGCGCGGAACGGCATCACGTGCTCATCGGGCACATAACGAAACGTGAAGTTGATCCGCCGCGTCTGGAAGTCGGGCACGTGGATGTCGAAGCGATGACCCTCCTTGGTGTCGACGCGCTGCACGCGGTGGAAGGTGCGGTTCTTCCATTTCTCGCCGCCGAAGATCTGCAGGCTGCCGTCGTCGAGCCACTGCTGCTCCACCACTCCGTCGCGTTCGCCCGGCCTCGAGCTCGCCACGAATTGGAAGAGCGCGCGCTCACCGAGCGACAACGACGCCACTGGCCCGGGCTCGAAGTCCTTGTGCTCGCCGACGCGCGCGGTGTCGACCCACTTCCCGTTCTCGAGCGTGCTCCCGTAGAAGTTCACGAGGCAGGTGTTGAGGTGCCACTTCGGAGGGAAGTCGTCGTCGTTCTGGAACATGCGCCGCGCGCGCTGCTCGATGGTGGCGACGACCTTCGCGAGCACCGGCGGAAACGGCTCGGCCTGCACGCAGCGATTCAGCAGCCCTGCTGGCGGGCGGTAGTAATCCAGACACGCGAACTGCCAGTTGCCCAGCCAGTACACGGGCCTCAACAAACGCCGCTGCGTCTCGCCTTCGGGCAACGGGCGAAAGTCGGAGAAGCGGTTCTCCCAAAGCGGACGGAGCGTGCCGATACACGAGAGGATCTCGGCGCGATCGGCGCGGGACAGGAAGCCCGCGTCGTAGTGCAAACCCTGCACGCGGTGCGGCTTCTTCCTCAGTGACAGTCGGGGATGCACGACACAGCCATACCAGCTACATCGACCCGAATGAGCGACCGAAACCTGCTGATGATTCCGGGTCCCATCGAGTTCGAGCCGTCCGTCTTGCGCGCGCTCGGGGAGAAGACCCGCAGCCACGTCGACCCTGTCTTCATCAAGACGTTCTCGCGCGCGATCAAGCGCCTGCGTGAGGTCTTCGTGGCGCCCAGCGCGCAGCCGTTCATCGTGGCGGGCAGCGGCACTCTGGCGATGGAGATGGCGGTCGCGAACCTGATTCAGCCCGGCGACAAGGCGTTGGTGGTGAACACCGGCTACTTCTCGGATCGCATCGGCACCATGCTCGAGCGTCACGGAGCGGCGGTCACTCACGTGCGCGCGGATCCCGGAGCGGCGCCCAGCCTCGCCGAGGTCGAAGCAGCCTTCGCGAGCGGCGGTGGCTTCAAGGTGATGACCATCACGCACGTCGACACCTCGACGGCGGTGCTCGCTCCGGTGAAGGAGCTCGCGGC
>CBIHPJ010000131.1:0-15210 GCA_966211295.1 uncultured Myxococcales bacterium
GCCTCTTCGACTTCCTTCGGGGTCATCGAGTCACGCTCGCTTCACGCTGCGGGTTTCTTCAGCTGGTAGACGAAGTTCAACACCTCGGCGACCGCGTCGTAGAGCTCCTCGGGCACTTCCTGGTTCACGTCGATTCGCAGGAGCGCGTGCGCGAGCGGCACGTTGCGCAGCATCGGCACGTCGTACTTTCGCGCGAGCTCACGAATGCCCTCGGCCTTCAGCTCGATGCCCTTGGCGATGATGCGCGGCGCTCCGTCGCGCGCCTTGTCGTACTTGAGCGCGATCGCGACGTGGTCGGGGTTGGTGACGATGACGTCGGCGCCCTTCACCGAGTCCATCTGCGCGCTCTCGAGCAGCTCGTGCGCGAGCTCCTTGCGCTTGGCCTTGTGGTGCGGGTCGCCTTCGGACTCCTTGTATTCCTTCTTCACGTCGTCCTTCGACATCATCTGGTCCTTCATGTAGCTCTTGTGCTGCCACCAGACGTCGAAGATGGCGAAGCCGATGAACATCATCAGCACTCGCTTGCAGACGCGGTTCAAGAGCTCGCCCATTACGATCATCGTGATCGCCGCGTCGCCGTGAATGGTCTGCACCACCAGCTTCATGGCGTCGTGCACCACGCCGTAGACCACGTAGCCAGTGACCCCGAGTTTGAACATCGACTTGAGCAGCTCGATGATCTGCTTCTTGCCGACCAGGTTCATCAGGCCGCTGATCGGGTTGAGCTTGTCGAACTTCGGCATCACCGCGTCGATCGCGAGCAGCGCGCCGACCTGGAGAAACTCAGCGAGCCCACCGGCGATCGCCGCCGAGAACGCGATGGGAATGCAGGTGAGCAGCACCGCCTGCAGCGAAAGCACCAGGAGCTGAGAGGTCGCGAGCGCGAGGTCTGTCGGGTGCGCGATGTGATCGACGCTGAAGAGAAAGAGCGTCTTGATGCGCGTCTCGAAGTCGTTCCACGTGGCGCCCACCACGCTCATCGCAACCGCGAGCGCGAACACGCCCGAGAGGTCGCGGCTCTTCCAGACGTTGCCCTGCTTTCGGGCATCGTCGAGCTTCTTTTGACTCGGTTCCTCTGTCTTGTCGCCACCCTCAGACATGGTGGTGCCTCAGGGGTGTCCTCATGAGAGCAACTCGAAGGCGCGTCTGAGCCATCTGAACATCACCCCGTACTCACCGATGAGCCGGTCGATGATGAGGTGAATGGCGGTGACCATGATCAGCACCGTGACCACCGGCTTGATCTGCATCGCCACGAAGAAGACCTGCACCTGCGGTGCGACGCGGTTGATCATGCCCAGCGCGAGGTCGACCAGGAACGTGGCGAGGAGCACCGGCGAGGCGAGCGCGAGCGCAATGCGGATCAGGTCTCCGAAGATGCGAAGGATCGTCTCGAAGAAGCCCCAGGTGCCGTGGCTGAAGCGCGGATATTGGTCGAGGGGGATTTGATACAGGCTCTCGCCGAAGACCTGGAAGACGATGTGGTGCCCGCCCAGCGAGAGGAAGAGCACCGTCGAGAGCTGCAGCTGCAGGTTCGAGAAGAGCGACGCGTTCTGGCCCATCTGCGGAACCATGAGCTGCGCCTGGTTCGTGCCCGACATGCTGTCGACGAGATTGCCTGCTGAGTTGGCTGCGTCGAACACCATGCCCACGATGAAACTCAAGGTGAGCCCTAAGAAGAGCTCCTTGAGCATGAGCGCGATGAAGAGAAACGCGCTGATGGGGATCTCGCGAACCTGCGCGATCAGCACCGGGTACAGCACCATGCCGATCATCACGCCGAGGCCCAGCTTCACTTCCTGCGGCACCGTCTCACCGCCGAGGAACGGAGTGAGGATGACCACCGGAAGCACGCGCGCCATCAACAACGAGAACGCGAGCAGGATCTGCGTGAAGTCGAGCTGGATCCCCAGCTCGTGCCGGAGCGCGGCGACCAGTTCCTGAGCTTCAGCTGCGCCCATGTCGGGTCCGTATCCTCGTCAGTGCCCGATGATGGCGGGGAAGCGATCGAAGATGTTGAACGTGTAGCGCAGCAGCATCGAGCCCATCCACGGGCCGCCGAGCGCGAGCACGCCGAAGATCACCACCAGCTTCGGAGCGAACGAGAGCGTCTGCTCCTGGATCTGCGTGGCCGCCTGGAACACGGAGACGATGAAGCCGATGATCAGCGAGAGCAGGATCGGCGGCCCCGAGACCACCAGCACCAGCACGAGCGCCTGCTGAATGACGGAAGAGAGCTGGTGCATGTCAGAGGTACCCGACGACGAGGCCCTTCGCGATCAGGTACCAACCGTCGACCAACACGAAGAGTAATAACTTGAAGGGCATCGATATCGTCGTGGGCGAGAGCATCTGCATGCCCAGGGCGAGCAAGATGTTCGCGACCACCATGTCGATCACCAGGAAGGGTAAGAACAGCAAGAACCCGATCTGGAAGGCCTCCTTGAGCTCGGAGACCACGAAGGACGGCACGAGCACGAGGAAGTCAGTCTCGCCGATGCCCACGCGGTCTTCCGGCTTTCGCAGCTTGAGCGCGAGCGAATAGAAGAGCGTGCGATCTTTGAGGGTGACTTTCTTGAGCAAGAAGTCACGCATCGGCTCTTTGGCGCGATTGGCCGCCTGCACCAACGTGTCGACGGTCTTCGCGCTCATGAGCCCTCCTTCCTGCGTCACGCCGGTTGCATCGGCGGCGCGGAACATGGCCTGACCCACGGGAGACATGATGTAGACGGTGAGGATCGTCGCCAGCCCGGTGATCACCTGCGTCGGAGGGATCTGCTGCGTGCCGAGCGCCGAACGGACGATCGAGAGCACGACCGAGATCTTCACGAAGCTCGTGACCATCAGCAGCACGAACGGCGCGAGGCTCATCGCCGCCAGCGCCATCATCAGGATCAGCGGCTTGTTCGCGAACGAGTCGCCGCCGGTCAGAGGCGTGTCGCCGACGTCGACGGGCGGAGGTCCGCCGCCACCTCGGCCTTTCTTCTGAGCGAAGGCGAGCGCGGGCGTGAGCAGCATCGCTGCCGAGAACACCCAGAGCTTCGCGCGCATGGGCGTGGAGAGACGTTCAGTCACGGGTTTCCATCCAGGTTGGGCGCGGCAGGCGGGGGAGGCGCGGCTGGTTCTGCTTCCTTCTTGCCCAGCAGCTTCTTGAGGAAGGGGCTGAGCTGCACGGGCGACGAAGGCGGCACGGTCTTGAGCCGCTCGACTTCTTTGCGATCGAGCTTGGTGATGAGCGAGAGCGCGTTCTCCGCGCCTCCCAGCAACATCACCTCACCGGCGGCCTCCACCACGAAGAGCGAGCGCTTTTGGTCGAGCGCGACACGCTCCAGCACGGTCACCACCGAGGTGCCGACGGGTGCCTTGATCCCGAGCAGCTTGCGCAGGCCGATGTTGAGGGTGAGGTAGGCGAGCGCCACCACCATCGCGAGCACGATCATCGTGCGCAGCAGCGTCCAACCGACGCTGAACTCTTCAGCGGCGAGCTCGGGCGGTTCGGACTTCGGGATCTCGGGTTCAGCGAGACGATTCGCTTCGTCGCGCGGGAGCGGGCTCGGCTTGTCGACGTTGAGCACCGGCGGCGCGAGCAGCGCAGGGTCCTGATTCGCCGTGTCGGGCGCTGGTTCCTTGGCTGCTTCCTTCGCAGGCGGAGGAAGCGCGTCGGCCCTCGCGAGAGGAGCGAAGGTCAGCGCGAAAAAGAGGAGTACCGGCACCCGAAGCACGGGCGCACGGTACCCGACGCGTGACGCGAGGTCACCCTGCTATCACCCGCCTGTTTCGCTGCGTCACCCCGCGAGCGAGAGGATTCGGATGCCGAGGTTGCCGTCGATCTCGACGAGCTCACCGCGAGCGACGACCTTGCCATTCACCGACAGATCGAGCGGCTCACCCGCGACACGGTTCAAGTCGAACACGTGCCCAACCTTGAGCGCCACTACCTCTTCGGCGGTGGTCGGAACGCGGCCGAGCTCGACGGCGATCTGCAGGGGGATGTCATTCATCAGGTCGGCGCCACCGGCGCCCTGGGCGTCTTCCACGTCGTTTCTCCCTCGCACTGCACCAGGTGTGGTCGATTCATCTTCGTCGCCTTCGGGCGCCGCGGCTTCTTCAGCCGGGGGCTCGTCGGTCGGTTCTTCTGGAGCACCGGGCGGAGGCGGTCCCCCCACGCTGATGCCGGTCACCTTCGCCTGAAAGCGTCCGCCCTCCGCGACGATCTCTGCGTCGAGATGCCCCGTTCGGCCGTAGCCCACCTTCAACTTCGCCGTGCCGCCCTGCCCTTGATCGGGCCGGCAGCTGAGCTTCTCCACGAGCACCACGTCGCGCTCGCGCAGCTGGGAGAGCTCGGTCGACGAGATCTCGACGTTGCCGATCTCGGCGCGCACCCACGTCTTCACGTTGCGAAGCCGCGTGAGGTGAGCCTCGGCGTCTGCAGCACGCCGCGCTCGGCGAGCGGCCGAATCGGTCGGGGGATTCGCCGTGGCGAGCACTTCCTCGGGGATCACCAGGCGCACGTAACCCGAATGGCTGCCGAACACGGCCTTGAGCTGCACCACCGCGAGGTTCTCGGTCTCGGGGATGAGGCCCTGAATCTCTGCGAAGCCGCGCACCACGCCTTCGATGCGGAGCTTGGGCAGCGAGGGATCGATCGACGGCGCGAGCGCCTTCAGGGTCTCGATGATGACGTAGGTCATCACGCCCTCTTCGATGTCGGTCAGCGGCCGCAGCGCCACCGCTTCACCGGCACCGCCCAGCAACATGTCGATCGCGTGGTGAGCCAGGCCCAGCTCCACCTCGAGCAACCCGCGCGTCTTGTTCGGCTGGGGAGCGAGCACCGCGAGGAACGTGGTCTCGCCGATGTAGTGCTGCAGCTGCGTCATCGGCACGACGTGCACGTACTCCGCCGACATCGAGACCGGCTCTTCGAGCATCTCCTGCAGGCGCTTGCGCACCGCGCTCGAGACTTCGCCCGTGGAGCGCACGTTCGGCAACATCCACTCGAGGTTCTTCACCAGCTGCGCGTGGCGCTTGCTGACCTTCTCGAGGTTGTTGAAGACGAAGGGTCTCCACGCGCGCCCTGACTTGGCGAACGTGGGAGCCTTGATCATCATGGTCGTCTCGGGCGACTTGCCAGGCGTCCTCGAACTCACCCGGTGTTCTCCGTCTTGAAGTCTTCGAGCGTGAGCCCGCGAGCGCCGAGCGCGGCCTTCAGCGCTTCACCCTGCTCCTCGATGAGCTTGAGCACGTCCTTGTCGGAACCGGAGAACACGGCGGAGATCTTTCCGTTCTTCGCAGAGACCTTCACCGACATGCCGGAGAGCACGTCGCCCTTCAAGTCGATCTGGAACTCGGTCTTGCCCATCGCGTTGGTGCCGATGCGCACCTTCTCGACGATCTTCTGAGCGACCTCGTTGGCCACCTTGCGCAGGCGCTCGGAGCCCGACGCTTCCTTCTGCTTCGCGACGGACATCGGGGCCATCAACGCCGGGTTGAAACGGAAGCCGGGGTTCGCCGCTGCGGCTCCTCCACCCTTGTCGTCCTTACCGCCGCCCTGCTGGCCGCCGCCCTTGTCGGAGTCGGTCTTGATGTCGCCCTTCTCACCGCGCGCGCCACCCGCTCCGCTCGCGCCTGAGCTCGCCTTGCTGCTGCTCGCTTCGCCCGCTTCCTTGCGCTCTTCGAGGCGCTCACGAGAGACCTTGGCGTCGCCGCTGCGGCCCTGAGCAGCCTTCGAGCTGCCGGATTGATCGGCCTGGCGGCTGTTGGCGGTGTGAGCCGTTTCCTGGCCGCCCTGCTCCTTCACCTGCTCCATCTGTTTGCCGTCGGAGCGGCTGTTCTGCGCGACCTTCTGCTCCTGGCCCTTCGTGCCGAGCTTCGACTTGAAGGCGCTTTCCTGCTGCGTGCCCTGGGCGCCCTGCTCGAGGTGCTTTCCTTCTTCGGCCTTGCCCGCCTCGGCGGCCTCCAGCATCTGCGCGATGGCGCTCTTGGCGAGGTTCTGGTGCTCTTTGACCTGAGATTCCTGCTTCTGGCCCTGGACCAGCTTCGAGAACGCGTTGTTCTCGGCGGCCTTCTTGCTCTTCTGGTTCTCTTGCGTGCGCTTCGCTTCGGCGAGGCGGGCTGCCGTGCGTGCTGCGTCGCGATCGTCGTCGACTCTGCTCATACTCTCACCTTCAAAGGCTGCGCACCTTCACTGACCACGCTCACGACGGGTACGCGCGAGGTGGAGCACCGCACCGATCTCGTCCTGGTTGTTCTCTTCCTTTTCCGCGCGTTCCTTCTTCACCTGCTTGGCCCACGCTTCCTTGTTCTTCTCGATGGCCTTCTTCTCCTTGGCGGCCTCGGCCATCTCCATGCGCCGCTGCTCGACGAGCTGCTCGGCCTGGATGACGACCTCTTTCTGGCGCTCGATGTCGAGGGCGAACTGGGCCTCTTCGTCTTTCAGGCGCTGCTCGAAGCGGCCCATCTGCTGGAAGCCGCTGATGCCGCCACCCTTGGCCGACATTTCCTGAAGGAAGGCCTGCACCTTGGCCTTGCGCTCGACCTTCATTCGCTCGAGCTGCTGGTTCATGGTGACCAGCTGCTTTTTCTCTTTCTCGGCAGCCTTGAGCGCCTCGGCGAACGCGTCTTTCGCGGCCTCTTCGGCCTTGGTGCGAATGTCGAGGAGGACCTCTAGTCGGTACTGAGGCATACGCCCGGAGCTTACACCGACCGCTCCTCAGGGCGACGCCTACATGGCGCTCGAGTGCTGATCCCTTCGCGATCAGGTCGAGGGGGCATCAGCGAACATGTCGACCAGGCGCTGCACGGTCTCCTCGAAGGGGCAGTTCTCGTGCGTGTCCTGCTTCAAGAAGGTGATGATCGCGTCGTACTTGTCGATCGCGTAGTCGGTGCGCGGGTCGGTGCCGTACTGGTACGCGCCGAGGAGAATGAGGTCGCGCTGCTTCTCGTAGGTCGAGAGCGTCTGGCGCAGCAGGCCGCCGGCCTTCTTGTGCTCCTTGCTGACGATCTGGCTCATCACACGAGACAGAGACGCGAGCACGTCCATCGCGGGCCACTGGTTTCGCTCACCGATGGCGCGGTTCAAGATGAAGTGGCCGTCGAGAATACCGCGCACTTCGTCGGCGATCGGCTCTTCCATGTCACCGCCTGCGACGAGGCAGGTGTAGATGGCGGTGCACTTGCCCTTCTCGGAATTTCCGGTGCGCTCCATCATGCGCGGGAGCATCGAGAACACCGACGGCGGGTAGCCCTGACGAGCGGGAGGCTCACCGATGGCGAGGCCGATGTCGCGCTGCGCACGCGCGAGACGAGTCACCGTGTCGAGCATGAAGAGCACGTTGCCCCCTCGCTCGCGGAAGAACTCGGCGATGGCGGTGGCGACGTAGCCGGCGCGCAGACGCACGAGCGCGGGCTGATCTGAAGTGGCGCAGACCACGACCGAGCGCTTCATGCCTTCGTGGCCGAGCGCGTCTTCCATGAACTCCAGCACTTCGCGACCACGTTCGCCGATGAGCGCGATCACCGAGAGCTCTGCGGCCGTTTGCCGGGCGATCTGGCCCATCAGGGTCGACTTACCGACGCCGGAGCCTGCGAAGAGGCCGATGCGCTGCCCTTCGCCGACGGTGAGCAGCCCGTCGATGCAGCGCACTCCGAGCGCCAGCGGCCGGGTGATGCGCTGACGCGTGAAGGGGTCGGGACAATCGCGATCCACCGCCCACGGGGTCATCGTCTCGGTGGGGAGCGGCTTGCCATCGATGGGCTCGCCCAGGCCGTTGAGCACGCGGCCGAGCAGGCCGTCGCCGCCCCAGATCATCAGCGGCCGGCCGGTGGGGATCACCTCGGAGTTGGGACCGATGCCTCGCAGCTCGCCCAGTGGCATCAACATCACCTGGTCGCCCTGGAAGCCGACGACCTCTGCGCGCACTTCTGAGGGGCCCGAGCGGATGATGCAGACCTCGCCGATCTTCACGTTCGGAACCGAGGCCTTGATCACGAGACCGGTGAGCTCGATCACGCGACCGCGCACGCGAACGGTCTGCGCTGTCTTGACCAGGTCAGCGTAGCGGCGGAGATCGATGGCCATTCACTGCACTCCCATTCGCTGAACCGCGCGAGTCACTTGACTTCTTTCTTCTCGCCCACGGGCATCAGCAGATTCCGGAGCATCTCGAACTGCGTGCGGATCTGGCCGTCGATGGTGCCGTACTCCGTCTGAATGATGCAGCCGGCGCGCTCGACGTCGGAGTCGTCGCGAATGGTGATGTCGATGGAGCGCCCGATGAGCTCGATGAGGCGCGGCGCTTTCTCGCGCAGCCGCTTCCCGTCTTCGGGGTGCACCTTGAAGATCATCGCCTTGCTGCTGCGCGCGGCCTCGGTACAGCCGGCGACGATCTCGAGGAGCACGTCGGGGTCGCGCTCGAGATCGCGGGTGATGATCTTCGCGGCAACCTTGAGGGCGAGCTCGAGCACGTCCTTCTCGGCGCCGGAGACGATCGAGCCGGCCTGCATCTTGGCCTTGGCGATCTCTTCGGCTGCGCGCGCCTGCACGTCGGCCTTGGCCTCGTCGCGCGCCTTGGCGAAGACCTCTTCCTTGAAGCGGAGCGCCTCGGCCTTGATCTCGTCGGCCTTCGCCTGCGCGTCGGCGATGATCTGCTTGCCGACGGTTCGCGCCTCGAACTCTTCGGCATTGACCACGCCACGGCGCGGGCCGCCACCACCGCCACCACCAGCAGGAGGGGGAGCGAGAGGCGAAATGTCGCCGCTGTCGCCGCCACCCTTGATGACCTTTCCGATCACCCTGGGAGCAGCTCCGGAAGGTCTGCGTTCGTCGTCCATCGCGCGGTTACTTTAACGCGAACCACCCGTCGGTCCACGACCAGAGCCCTTGAGCACCGGCGAGCGATGCGAGCCCGTGCTGGGCGCGCTCTGACCAACGGGTTCCCGGCGCTTGGGGATCGCCTGAACGGGCGAGGTGGAGCGACGCGGAGGTTGCGTTTCGAGGGGATCGTTCGACAGCGGCTTGCCATCGCGCAGCACGCGCTGACGCGCCTGCGAATCGGTGGGCCTGTTGGTGCCCTGCTGGTGCTTGGGCACGATGCCTGACGCCGCGCCTGCGCGACGCGCCTCGCGATCAGCCATCGGATCTCTGCGGGCAGCGCCTTGAGCAGGAGCCAACGTGGGCGGCCTGCGCGGCGGCAGGGCCTGGGCCTGCGCCACCGAGCCCGTGGGCCTGCGAGCGGGCGGCGCCACGAGCACCTTCGATTGCGGGTTCGACGGCGAAGCAGCGCCCGGAGGTGGCCGCAGCACGGGAGGCGCGACGGGTGGCGGCGCCTTGACCGGAGGAGGCAGGCGCATGGGGCGATCGACGATGCCCTTCTGCGCGAGGCGCTCGAGCTGCTCGACGATGTCGAGCCGGCCACCGTCGCCCTTCACCGGCTTGCCCTTCTCTTCCCTGAGCCAGCGATTGAGCAACTTGCCCAATTCGCCCTGGTGGCGCTCGGCGAAGCTCTTCGCGAAGTCTGGCGACTGCGCGTAGCAGGCGCGGATGATGCGCTGCACGCCCGCGCTCCGCATGCCGAGCGAAGGGTTCTCGATCGCGCCGTGCATCTCGAGCACGAGCTTCGCGTCCTTCTCGGAGAGGCGACGCGCGGCGCCGGCCTCGGCGGCGCGCTGACAAAGCGCGCGCTGATCGGGAGGCAGCTTGACGAAGAAGGTCTGACGATCTCCGTCAGGCAGCCCGGCGACCGCGGTGGCGAGCACGCGCGCGCCCATGCGATCGGCGACCGCGAGGATGTCGCGTTGCTGCATCATCGAGAGATCGGTGAAGCGGAAGCTGCCGACCTGCGGCGCGTTCGCGCGCATCGCGTCTTCGAGCTTCCAGCGAACGATCTGCAGGACCTCGGGCTTCACGTCGCGCAGCAGCTTCACCGGCGGAGGGTTGCCCAGCTCGGCACGCACCGCCGCCGTGAGATCGGCCGCGAGCGCGTTGAGCACCACTTCGACCACTGAAGACCGCTCCTTCTTGAGGAGGGCGGCCAGGCGCTTGGGCTCAGCGGCGGCAAACTGCCGGCGGCGCTGGGTGACGAGCCGCTTGATCTCCTGCACCAGGAGCGGGATTCGCTTCTCGCGCGGAATCTGAACGATGCCCGCGGCGCGGTGCTTGAGCAGCTCTTCCTCGTTCTGATCGAGGTGCTCGTACGCGCCGACGGCCTCTGAGCCGCCGAAAGCCAGCGACGTCAGCAGGAGCATCGTCTGTCGCTTCGAAAGCGACGTGAAGAATTGCTCCACGGCTCACTCTCCTCTGTGGCCTGAGCGGCTCCGCGAGGGAGCGGCTCAGCCTTCCTGCGTCTTGGGGCGAGGAGCGGGCTTCGCAGCCGGCTTGCGAATCACCATGAAGCCCGTGAGGCCGGCCATGGCGATGAAGAGGAGCGCGAACACGCCGATGATCGCCTTGAAGGTGCCGGCGCTCGCCTTGTCGACCTTCACGCCGAGAATCCACTGGGTGACGGGGCCATCGGTGTCGGCCTTCTCGAAGCTCGCCTCGGTCATGAGGACCTTGACGTTCTCCTTCTTGAGCTCAGGCACCGCGTTGGCGACGAAGGACTGCACGTCATCGAACGGGACGGGCGCCTTGCCCTCCTTGTTCGGCATGTACTTGATGAGCACCGAGGCCGAGGGCAGCGGCTTCTTCTCAGGCTGAGTGAGATCGTTGACCTCGGGGATCATCACGATCGTCTTGGCCTCGAGCACGCCGGGGATGCGGTTGAGCGCGTTCGAGACTTCGCCGCCGAGCGCTTCGATGAACATCGCGCGCTCCTCGGTCTGCGTGGGGATCATGCCCTTCGTCATCTTGAAGATCGAAAGGCCGTCGGACTTCGGGCGAGGGAGCGAGTGCTCACGCAGCAGCTGCGCCGCGGTGGCGACGTCAGCCTTGGGCACCGTGATGACGTAGCGCGCGTCTTTGCCTTCGCCTTCCTTGTGCTTGGTGGCGTCGATGCTGCTGCGCTGGAGGAGGACGTAGATGTCGTTCGCGTCGTCTTCGGTGAGGTCGTGCTGAACCTCCATCGAGCACGCGGAAGCCAGGAGGACCACGCCGAGGAACAAGCTGGAGCGCACGAAACGGCTCATGAGGGCGGCGACCATACTACGTGCCAGCACCTTGCACGCACGCCTTAAGAAACGAAAAAGGCGGCCTCCCCTGTGGGGAGCCGCCCTTTCGGATGACGCAGGTTGGACTTCAGCGTGCTTCAGACCTGGGTCTTGAGCGTGTCCTTGAGACCGCTGGTGGCCTTCTCGACGACCTTCGAGACGAGGTCGAGCTCCTGCGTGTACTTGTACATGCCGGCCTGCATCTGGAGCAGTTCCTGGTTCGACATCGGCTTGCCGTTCTGGAGGCCGCCGTTGATCAGCTTGTCGATGTGCGCCTGACCCTTCTCGAGATTGGCCATCATCGAGCTCATCATCGAGGTCGACTTGCTGACCTCGGTCTTCTGCGCGACCGGGTCCATGCCCTTGCCGGTGACATTCTTGTCGAGCTTGTTGAGGTCAGCCTTGTTGGTCTTCTGGAGCTGCTCGACGTGCTTCATCTGGTCGAGCTTCTGAACCTGCTGGGCCTGCTGAACGTGGCCGGCCTTGCCGACGCCGTCCGCGCCCTGCGTCCCCTTCATGCTCTGATCGAACTTGCTCGGACCGGCCTTGTTAACCTGCTGTGCGGCCTGGTCGGGCAGCTTCTGCTGGGCGATCTGCGCTGCCGAGATTCCTGCCAGTGGTCCGGCCATGGTCATTGCTCCTGTTGAGGTCCGACTTGGGGTCTGAAGGGTTATCTTCTTCTTCTTCGAGAAGTTGCTTCAAGGTCTCGACTGCACGGGCATGAAGACGGCTCGCCCAACTCTTGGATTGCCCGATCTCTGCTCCAGCCTCTTCCAGAGTCTTGTTCTGGAAGTAGTACCCCTGGAGCAATTTCCTCTCTTTTTCCGGGAGCTTCTCGATGGCCGACCGCACCCGGCGACGCATCTGCTCGAGCTGGATTTTTTCATCCGCGGGCAACGCCTCGTCTGACACCTGAAGGCCTTCGCCACCCTCCAGGCTGGTCGCGAAGACCATGGCAAGGCCCGTTACAGCGCCTGAGATTTCCCGAACGTCGTCGTCGATCGAACTGCCACCGCCGCCGCGATCAGAAAGGTTCGTCATGTAGGCGTTGGCGCGCTCAGCTGCAGCGGCCCCGCCCTTCAGCACGCCCATCTTCCGCAGGCCGTCATAGATGGCGCCCTTGATGCGGTAGTGAGCGAAGGTCAGGAAGTTCGCTCCGACGCGGGCGTCGAAGCGCTCGGCAGCCTCGAGGAGGCCGATCTGGCCCCAGGCGACGAGCTCATCCATTTCGAACTGGGAATTGAACTGCTTGCGAACCTGCGCAGCGAGAGAGCGTACGTACGGACCGTACTTCTCGAGGATCTGCGGCTTGCTTTCCCCGAGCGCCACGGCGGATTACTCCTGCTCCTCGGCGCGATCCCACAGGCGCTCGAGGGTCTGGTTGAGACGGGGATCGTCCTTGAGCTGCTCGATGATCTTCTCGGTCAGCTTCTTCGACTGCGTCCGCACTTTCTCCCTGAGGATGTCGGCCACCAGCTTCTTGGTGGCCTCTTCACGGCTCTTGAGCTGACCCGAGCGGAGCTGGCGAACGAGATCCATCGCCTGCGCCGTCACCGGATCAGCGGGACCGACGTTGCCGACGTTCGACGAGCCGACTGCGCCCGAGGGGCCAACGAGCGACTCAGCCTTGTCGACCTTGGCTCCGAACGCGCCGCTGGCAGCGCCGGCTTTCGAAGCGCCGGACGCGCCGCCAGCACCAGAGGCTCCTCTGGCGCCACCCGCTTTTCCTCCGCGGCCTACTTTCACGGTCTCGCTCCTCGAACCGACATGGTGCTCCGTTTCTTTGTTCGCTTCGCCAGCGAATCTTCCGCTTCGCTGCAGATTCAGTGGTCCAGCTTCGCTGGACCGGCTCCGCTCCCGTTACTTCGTGGCTGCCTTCTGCTTCGCCGGAGGCGGGAGCGCGCCCGTCTCCTTCGCGGCGATGAGCGCCTCGGCGAACTTCGCGCCGTCGCTCTTGGGCTCGAGCTCGAGCGCGCTCTTGAGCTCCTTCATCGCCTCGTTGACCTTGCCCATGAACAGCAGCGTCTCACCGACGTGCGCTCGGGGAAGCGAGGCGCGGGGCGCGAGCTGCTGCGCGCGGCGGAAGATCGGGAGCGCCTTCTCGAAGTTGCCCTGGTTGAACTCGAGGCTGCCGAGCGCGATCTGCGGAACTTCGCTCTTGGGCATCAGCATCGTCGCGCCCGAGAGCAGCTCGCGCGCGTTGTCGAACTTGCCGAGGTCCATCCACAGGTACGCCGCTTCGAGCATGAGCATCGCCTGCTGCTTGCTCATCGGAACGAGGCTGCCCGCGATGTCCGACTTGGCTTCCGACTTGGGATCTGACTTCGGCTCCGGCATGGCGCTGAGTGTCCTTTGAGGGGTGGGGAAAAAGCTGAGCGGAACGATAGCACTTTGGTTCTGGCTGGCGATGCCCGCAAACACGAAGGGCGGCCACCAGGGCCGCCCTCGCGCTTGTTTCAATCTCTCAGGAAAAACTTAGCGGATGTTGCCGACCGAGTTCTTCGCCGTGTCGTGCTTGGTCTTCAGCACGTTCGAGATCGAGGAGAACATGGTGTTCTCGCGCTGCATCGCCATCTGAACCTGGAGCATCTGGCTGTTCTGCGCGGACATGGAGGCGATGTCGCCGTTGTACTGGCCCATGCCGTTGGTCGCAGCGCCCGCCGTCAGGTTCGGACCAGCAGCCGAGCCCGCGCCCACGCTGATGGGCGAGCCACCGGCCGACGCGCCACCGGCGCCGCCCGAGAAGCCGACCACGCCAGTCGCAGCGTAGGAGGCAGCAGCCGCGCCACCACCGGCGCCAGCGAGGTTACCGACCGACGAGACCGCCGCCGAGATGACAGCGCCACCGGGCATCATGCCGCCGAGGAGCGAGCCAGCCTGGCCGAGGGCCGAGCCAGCCGCGTGGAGGCCCTGGTTGACCTTCTCACCGAACGTCGCGCCCTGGGTCTGCTTGCCGACCGTGGTGGTGAGGGAGAGGCGGTTGGGCATGCCACCGTTGATTCCGTTGATTCCGCTCATGGTGATTCTCCTTGGAGACTGCGTGAGTGTTGGGCTGCGTGCTGCGTGAAGTTCCAGGCTTCCGTTCCCCCAACCCATGTTGGAGGCGGCCTGTGATTCGATTATCGCGGGGTGAGAAGGCGAGTTGCGTGGAGCGTAGCGGATCGTTTCTTACTTCCGCTTGCCGCCCTTCCCTTTGCGATCAGCCTCAAGCTTTTCACGAACTTGGAGGAGGTAGGACAACAGCTCCTCTGTGCGCTCGATGGCCTTCGAGACCTTCTTGCCCTGCTCCGCTTTGGGTCCCTTGAGAGCGCCGACCTGCTCCTTGAGGTCCTTAAACATCTTCGAAATGTCATCTGCCGTTGCTTTTTCGACGAAGCCTTCGATCACCGGATAGCTCGGCTCGGGGATCGGCTCGCGCTCGACGGGGGCAGGCGCAGTTCCTTTTTTCGCAGTGGCCATGTTCGTGGGGCTCTTTCGGTGTGTGGTGAAGCGTGGATCAGGTGGAGAGGTGCTGCTGGAGCTTTTGTTTGCCGACCGGGTCGCCAAAGCCTGCGAGGCCCAGGGCGGCGCAGAACTGCACGCGTGGATCAGGATCGCTGATCAGCCGGTGAAGCGTGCTGACCGCGGCGTCCTTCAAGACGAAGTCGAAGTTGCCGGTGCGAGCGAGCTGGCCAAGGGAACGTGCGGCGGCGGCGCGAACCGGAGGGAACTCGTGGCCGAGCGCATCGCACAGCCCACGCGTGGCGCCGGAGTCACCCAGCTCTCCCAACGCCGTAGCGGCTTCGATCGGCGCCAGCCCCTGCTTGAGCGCCTGCACCAGCCATGGCAACGCCTGACGATCTCCCAGGCGCCCGAGCGCGACCGCGACGGCGGCAGCCACGCGAGGATGATCAGTGCGGTACGCCTTCAAGAGATACGGGACCGCGGCCCTGTAGCCCGAGAGGCCCAACGCTTCGGCTGCACCAGCGACGACCTTCGCGGACGGATCGAGGAGCGCCTTCACGAACTCCTTGCTGATCGCTTCGTCGCCGAGGGACGCGAGACCGACCGCGGCGGCGCGGCGAACAG
>CBIHPJ010000132.1:0-15094 GCA_966211295.1 uncultured Myxococcales bacterium
GGCGCGGTGGCCGTCGCCTTCTTCGCCTCGGCGGCGCGATCGAGCGAGTCAGGAGAACGGAGCGACTGAATCGATCCGCCCTTCGCCTGCAGCGCGCGGATCTCGTTCAGCGAAGCGGTGCGGCCACCGGGCGTGGGCGCGCTGGGCGCGGGGAACGGAGAGCCGAGCGCGGTGCCCGCGCGCTGACGGAGCGCCATACCAAGGCCCTTCGAGACCTCGTCCTTGCCGAATGCCTGGCGCACGGAAGCGGCCTTGGGGTTCAGCTTCACTTCCTTCGAGAGCTTCGCAGCCGCCTCGGCGGCCTTCTTCGCAGCGGCCGCGGCTGCCTTCTTCGCCGCAGCTTCGGCGGCCTTCTTCTCAGCGGCTTCGGCAGCGCGCTTGGCGGCGGCGCTCGCGGCCTTCTTCGCAGCGGCCTCGGCGGCCTTCTTCGCTGCGGCCTCCGCGGCCCTCTTCGCCTCTTCCGCACGGCGGCGAGCTTCTTCTGCGGCACGGCGGGCGGCTTCGGCGGCGGCTGCGGCTGCTGCTGCGGCGGAGTTGGAGACGGTCATGTGGGGTTCCCTGCAGGAGGTGGGGCTGCTCTTGGAGTCTCGGTTGCCGGCGCTGGCGGTATTTCGCGTCCCTTGTCAGCGCGTCTGACAAGCAGCATCGCAGGCCGCCGCGTTCTGCACAGATGGCTCGATGCGACCGTCACTCCAGCGTGTCAGGGGACTTGGTGAGTCGCTGAAGGCACATGTGGGGAGACAGGAGCCATCAGGCGAGATGGATCAAGGCATCGCAGCGCGGCGCACTGCACGGTGCGCGACCATGAACCTCGATCATCGCCAGCTCTACCGGCTCCCCTGGAGCGCCTCCGACAACGTGCTCTCGTGGCTCGAGCCGACCAACAAGTGCAACCTCAGCTGCGAGGGCTGCTACCGGGAAAACGACGGCACTCACAAGTCACTCGCGGAGATCCAGGCCGACCTCGACACCTTCGCGAAGTGGCGCACCTACGACAGCGTGTCGATCGCCGGAGGTGATCCGCTGCTGCATCCGCACATCGTGGAGATCGTGCGCATGGTGAAGGCCGGCGGACACAAGCCGATCATCAACACCAACGGACTCGCGCTCACGCGTGCGCTGCTCGAAGACCTGAAGGCCGCGGGGCTGGTCGGTCTCACGTTCCACGTGGACTCGCACCAGGGGCGTCCCGCGAAGTGGAGAAACAAGACCGAGCTCGAATTGAACGCGCTGCGCCTCGAGTACGCGCAGCTCGTGGCCGAGGTGGGTGAGCTCTCGTGCGCGTTCAACGCGACGATCTACGAAGACACCGTGAAGTGCGTGCCTGATCTCGTGCAGTGGGGCGCGGATCACATCGACCTCGTGAACTCGATGATCTTCATCATGTACCGCGCGGCGCACACCGACGGTGACTTCGACTACTTCCGCGCGGGCAAGAAGGTCGAGACGAAGCCGCTGGTCTACGCGGTCGACGAGCTCAAGCAGCGCGGCGACATCAACGCGCGCGAGCTGGTGGCGACCATTCGCGAACGCTTCCCCGACTTCTCACCGTCGGCGTACCTCGGCGGCACCGAGAAGCCGGACAGCTTCAAGTGGCTCTTCACTGGGCGCGTCGGGTACCCGGCGAATGGGAAGCCGAGCAAGGTGATGGGCTACGTGGGGCCGAAGTTCATGGAGCTCGTGCAGAACGCGCATCACTTCGTGAACGGCACGTACCTCGCGTACTCGCCGCAGTGGACGCTGGAGGCCGGTCGCTCGCTGCTCGCGATGGGCGTGGTGGAGAAGGGGCTGAGGAAGATGCTCGGGAACTACGTGAAGCACCTGATCCGCAATCCGCTCGACGCGAGGAAGAAGCTGCACTTCCAGTCGGTGATGATGATTCAGCCCATCGACGTGTTGCCCGACGGAAGGCAGAACATGTGCGATGGGTGTCCCGACGTGACGGCGCACGACGGGCAGATCGTCTGGAGCTGCCGCCTCGAGGAATACCGGCAATACGGCGGCCTGGTGAGCAGCGTGCCGAAGGCCAGGTGCGCGATCGCCAGCACGTGCGGATCGAAGACGTGTGATCACCCCCACGCTTCGATGCCCGAGCTCGCGGGGAATTCAGCGGTGGAGCAAGTGCCAGCCGCGAAGTGACTCAGCTACGGCGGGGCGTCCAACACCTCGCGCACTTTGCGCAGGAGCGCCTCAGGAATGATCGGTTTGGCCAGGAACTCGATGCCGGACTCCAGTACGCCATGATGCACGATCGCATTCTCCGTGTACCCCGACATGAAGAGCACCCGCATCTTCGGACGCACCGGCTTGAGGCGCTCCGCCAGCTGACGTCCGCTCATGCGGGGCATCACCACATCGGTGATCATCAGGTGAATCGTCGCGGTGAATTGTTCACACAACAGAAAGGCCTCGCCGCCGTTCTGGGCCTCGAGCACGTTGTAACCGTGCTTGCGCAAGGCGAGCCGCATCACGTCGCGCACCTGGTCCTGATCTTCGACCAGCAAGATGGTCTCGCTGCCGCGCAGTGAGCCCGGCAGCGCGGGAGCAGCCGCAACAGTGAGGGGTCGATCGGTGCGGGGCAGGTAGAGCTTGAACGTCGTTCCCACGCCGGGCTCGCTGTAGACCCAGACGTGACCTCCGCTCTGCTGCACGATGCCGTACACCGTGGACAGGCCGAGGCCCGTGCCTTTGCCCGGCCCCTTGGTGGTGAAAAACGGCTCGAAGACGCGGGCCTGGGTCGCGCGATCCATGCCGACTCCGGTGTCGGTGACCGCGAGCATCACGTACTCGCCTGGGGTCACTCCGGCGTGCTCGGCTGCGTGGGCCGAGTCGAGCGTGACGTTGGCGGTCTCGATGTTCAGCGCGCCGCCCCCTGGCATCGCGTCACGCGCATTCACCACCAGGTTGACGATGACCTGCTCCAGCTGGCCCACGTCGGCGTTCACCTTGCCCGCCTCGGTCGAGAGGTGCAGGGAGACCTCGATGTCTTCGGTGAGCAGCCGGCTGAGCATCTTCTGCACGCCGGCAACGACCGCATTGAGCTCGAGCACCTGGGGCCTGAGAATTTGCCGCCGGCTGAACGCGAGGAGCTGGCGGGTGAGCTCAGCGGCCCGCAGCCCGGCGCTCCGGATCTCCGCGAGCTGTTCCCGCATCGGGTCGCGTGGCCCGAGGGACTCCAGGAGAAGCTCGGCGTAGCTGAGGATCACCGAGAGCAGGTTGTTGAAGTCGTGCGCGACGCCGCCGGCGAGGCTGCCGACCGCCTCCATCTTCCGTCCCTGGAGCAGCTGTTCCTCGAGCCTTTGCTGGCGCGCCTCGGACTTCTTCCGCGGGGTGATGTCCTGAATCGAGCCACTCACCTGGACGATGTTCCCAGTCGCGCTGCGAAGAGACTCGCCGAGGACTCGCACCCAGAGCGTCGTGCCCCGCGCGGTGATCAGCTCAGCCTCGAGATCGAAGGGCATGCCCTCGGACGCGCAGCGCTGGAGGGCCTCGGTGACGAGCTTGCGTGACTCCGGCGTGTAGAAGTTCAGCGAGTCGTCGAGGGCCGGCGTGCACCCCGGGGGCAGCTCGTGCAGCTCGCACACCTCGTCGGACCAGACCATCGTGTCTTCGCCGACGCTGAGCCGCCAGCCGCCCAGTCGCGCGCTGCGCCCGGCGCTGCGTAGGAGCGCGCGGCTTTCGCGCAACGAGTCGTTCGAACGCTCGAGGGCTTCGATGACGGCGCCCAACGCGAGGACCAGGCTCAAGTTCACGAGGACGAAGTTCGCGGTGACGAGCCACCAGCCGCTGAGGTGCGTGACCCACGAAGACACCATCATCTCGGGCGCGACGATGCCGACGGAGCCGATGACCAGCATGGCGATGACGTTGAGCAAGACGCTCACGAGGCCCCAGCGGAGTCCGAGGAGCAGCGTGGCAAAGAGTGAGAAGCCGAACAGGTAGATCTGGCTGATCGACCCGACGGTGATCATCAGGCCCACGCCCAGTGTGAAGAAGAGGCTGCAAGCACAGGCAGCGCGCACCTTCAGCGGGATGCGTTCGACGAAGACGAGGGTGAGCACCGCGGCGAGCGCGACGGTGTCGAGTACGAACAGACCGATCAGGCCTTCGTCGATCGCCAGCCAGGCGCTGGGAAAATAGCTCACCGTGCCGAGCAGGGCGCTGACGCGCAGCACGATGCGCAGCAGGTCGCTGCGCCACGTGTCGGGACGCAGACGCAGCCAGCTCGATCTCCGAGGGGGCTGGTCGCCAACTCTCATGGACCGCTCCTGAGCGTTGCTGCAACGGTAGGAGTCGGTCGTGCAGAGTGCTCGGGAAAGCGTGGCCTCGCGACCTGATCAGCTGGAGGCCGCCAGGGAGCTCGCCGGTTATGGCGTGCAGCCGCTCAGATCAGCCGCGCGGCACAAGCCTCCCGTGCAGGTCATCGCCGCGAAGCCGTTGGTGCAGTCCGCGTCCACCATGCAGCTCGGCCCGTCGATCACCTTCACGCCCTCGACGAAGTCCTTCGTGCAGATCAGCTCCGTGTCCGAGAGCGACTGACCCGCGGTGAGCCACACGCCGCCGTCCTCCTTGTTGAACGGCCCCGCGAAGATGTTGAAGGTGCGGTTGCGAATACCCGTCTGGCGCGCCGTCACTTCGTCGCGCACCGACTGCGGCACCGCGGCGTTGAACGTGGAGATGCCGCCCACATCCATGTCGCCCTGGCCGAGGTAATCGATGCGGCCTCCAGCGGGGTACGAGCCCGCGCGCACCTCTTCGACCAGCTTCTTGTAGAGCGGACCCCAGTTGTAGAAGCTGCTCACGAGACAGGTCTCGGGCTTCGCCTCGCAGTTGTTCCGGTTGTCGTGGCCGATGGCGTACACCGGCTGCCCCGCGTCGGTGCTGTAGTCGGCCACCGCCTCCACGGGGATGGTGGTGTCGGTCAGGCCCTTGATGATGTCGTTGCCCTGGCCAGCGAGATCGCGCACCGCGGCGAGTTCCATGGGCGGGTTGAACCAGTTGGCCACGAAGCGCACGTTCACCTCTGCGTTCGGGTTCACCGCGCGCACGCCGCGGGCGAACGCGTTGATGTGCATCATCTGCTCGTAGATGCGGAGCGCGGCCACCACGCCGATCTTGTTGGTGCGAGTCATGCGGCCCGCCACCATGCCGGTGAGGTACTCCGACTCCTCGACGCGCACCTGGTAGTTGCCGGCGTGCGAGCCCGTCTTGAAGCCCGAGCAGTTGAAGGTCGACAAGCCCGGGTGACGCGCGGGCGCCTGCAGGGTGGAGTCGAGGAAGTCGAAGCTGGTGGAGAACACGATGCTCGCGCCCGCGTCGACGAACTCGTCGATCACCCCCGGCGCGTCAGCCGGCGCGACCGCCGCGCGGAACATGGTGCTCACGTCGCTGGTGTACTGCTCGAGGTAGAGGCGCCCTTCTTCGTGAGAGGCCGTCCACCCGAAGCGATCCACCGGCCCGACGTAGATGAACCCCACCTTGGTGATGGGGGTGTTGCCGCCGTCGCAAGAGCCGCCGTCGCACTTCGGGGCAGGGGCTTCGCAGCCGAAGCAGGCGAGCAGCGAGAGGGCGCTGGTGAGCGCAGTGATGGGGAGACGACGCATGCGTGCAACCTCGGTGGGGGGAAATTTCTAGAGCGGTGCAGAGACGCCGCGCTCGGTGAAGCGAATCTGTCCATCCACGACCAACCACACATCGAAGGGCGCCTGCGGATCTCCGTTGGCGTCGAGATCGAGCGAGCCAGACGCTCCTTCGAAGTTCAGGTCCTCGTCCGCGTGCTGGCGCTCGAGGGCCTCGGTCCAGCGATCGGCGTCGATCACCATGCCGCCGCGCGAGACGTCGACCACGTTCTGCTCGAGCGAGCCGCTCTTCACGCGCGCGAGCGCCACCAGGTAGACCGCGTCGTACGCCTGCGGAGCGAAGGTGCCGATGGGAGGCGCTTCACCGAACGCGTTCCGCCAGTTGTTCTCGAAGCTGCGGTACCGCGCGCCCTGCGGCGTGGCGAACACCAGGCCTTCGTGATCGATGCTCGCGAGCGTGCGGGCGCCCACCGCGTCCACCAGGCCCTCGCTGTAGGTGGCGTGCGAGAGATACCAGCGCACGTTGCTGGTCTTGAGCGCGGCGTAGGCAGAGAGCACCCGCGAGGCCGTCACCGTGTCCACGTCGAGCACCACCATGTCCGCGCCGCTGGCCAGCGTCTGGGAGATCGCCGCGCCCATCGAGCTCTCGTCGGGGCCCATCTGCTGGCGAATGGTGATCGCACCTCCGCGCTGCTCGAAGGCTTCGACGAAGGCGGTCACCAGGCCCTGATCAATCGAGCGGAGCGAAGAGATCAGCGCCGCGCGGCGGAAGCCGGCGCGAAACGCACGCTCGGCGAAGAGCCTGCCTTCCGCCGCCGAGGTGCCGCACGTGCGGAGGAACCCGACGTCGGAGCTCAGCTCGGGCGCGGTGGCCGCGGGGCTGATCAACAAGGTGTCATCGCTCAACACGCCGAGCGTCTCCGCGGTGAGGTGGCTGGTGGAGGTGCCCACCACCGCGTCGAGTCCCTGATCCGCCAGCGCCTGCGCGGCGCGGACCGCGAGGTTCTTGTCGGTGCCGTCGTCGCGCACCACCAGCTGGAGATGAACGCCATCGACCCCGCCGGCGGAGTTGATGGTGTCCACCGCCAGGCGCGCGCCGCTGAGCTGCGCGAAGCCAGACTCGGCCGCGCTGCCCGTCATCGAGAAGAGCGCGCCGAGACGAATGGTGTCTTTCGCCTGGGGACCGCAGCCAGCGGCGAGCAGCAGCAGAGTGAAGAGGGGAGCCGTTCGCATCTCAGAGCTCCTGGTTGAGGGTGAGCAGGCCGCTGATGCCCTGTGTAGGAACGTCGACGCCTCCGAAGCCGGGCTCGGCCCAGCGACGGTTGAGGAGATCGCTCACGCGCAGCGAGAAGCTGGTGCCTCTCCCCGCGAGCCACTTGTACGTGGGCGTGCTCGCGGCGAAGCCCAGGTACACGTAGGCCGGCACCGCGTAGGCGTTTCCGTTCTGCAGCGCGTTCGACTGCGAGGCCGAGCGCTCGGAGATCCACGAGAGCTCCGGGGTGAGCCGAATCTCTCCCGGAAGGATGAAGGACGCCGAGGCGTGCGCCTGCACCGCGGGGAAGAGCGCGTTGCGCACCTCGGGCAGACCGACGATCGCCTGGTTCGCATCGACGGCGATGGAGCGCGCGACGCCCACAGCGAGGCGCAATTGCAACCAGCGAAGCGGCGAGACGCGCGCGTCGACCTCGCCTCCCACCACGTAGTCGTCCTGAACGTTCTGCGCCTGCAGGTAGAGGCCGGTCTGCACGTACTCCACGCGGTTCGCGACGGTCATGAAGTAGGCGTTGGCGGTGACTTCTCCCAGCTGCGAGGGGAGCCGCCACGATCCCGAGGCCTCGCCGGTGTACGCGTGCTGCGGCTTGAGCGCGGGGCTGCCGCGAATGTCGAGCACCGTCATCGGCTGCGTGAAGAGCTGCTCAGCAGAGGGCGCCTTGTAGCTGGTGCCGCCCATCAGCTTCGCGGAGAACACGCCGTCGAGCGGGGCGTACACCGCAGCGATGCGACCGGCGGGCTGCACTCCGAAGAGGCTGTGCACGTCGACGCGCGCGCTGCCGACGATCGACCAGGTGGTGTTGAGATCGGCCACCGCTTGCACGAAGACGCCGAGGTTGCGCAGCTGCTGGTGCGCGCCCTTGTCGTCCGCGGGGACGATGGTGCCCGCGGGCCGCAGCACGGTGCCGTCGAACCCGGTGAGGTCGGTGAGGAGCAGCTTGTCGAAGCGCGCGACGAGGTGATCCTCGAGCTGCCCTTCCACGCCTTCCGAGAGGGTGAGCCGTCCGTCGAACAGGCCCTGCCGCGCTTCGAGAGAGACGTTCACCGCGGTGGCGCTCTGCTGCCGCAGCAGCGCGATGTCGGAGCGGCCGACGTTCAGCAGATCTCCGCCGGTGACCGTGCTGTGGAAGAACGAGACGGCGGCGATGACGTTGGCTTTTTCTCCCAGCGGCCTGTCCCACGCGAGGCGCCAGCTCTGGTTGAAGAGGCCGAGCCGGGTGCCGTGAGAGAGCGGACCGAAGTCCTGGAACTCGCCGCCCGTGTCGAGCCATTGCATCGCGGTCTGGAGCGAGAGCGCGCCACCGCCCAGCTCGCGCAGCACCGCCTTGCCCACCAGGCTGCGCTCGTCGCGAGTGTCCTTCGCCGAGAGACCGCGCGCGGCGAGGGTGTCGTCCTCACGCGCGAGGCGGGGGCTCGAGGCGGGCAGGGCGAGACCGGAACGATCGGTGACCCGCAGCTGCGCCGAGAGCGAGACGTCGAAACGATCGCTGGTGCTGGTGGCCAACACCGCGCCACCGCCACCCGGGTGCTCGCGCACCATCGCGAGGTGCCCGGCCACGCGCACGCCCGGGGCCTCTTCGGCGGTACGGGTGATGATGTTCACCACGCCGAGGAATGCGTTCGCGCCGTACACCGCGGACACCGGCCCGCGGATCACCTCGATGCGGGCGACGGCGATCATCGGCACCAGCTCGGCGCCGAAGAAGTTTCCGGTGGTGGGGAGAAAGCTCACCGGATTGCCGTCGATCATCACCTTGATCACGCTGCCGGCCGCGCGCGCTCCGCCGTTGATCCCGCGCACGCCTACGTTGTGCAGCGCGAGATCGAAGACGTCGTAGAAGCCGGGCACGGTGCGCAGCGCCTCGGCCACGGTGCCGTAGCCGCGCGCGGCGATCTCTTCAGCAGTGATCACCGTGACGATGCTCGGCGCGGCGGCAGCGCGGCGCGCGGTCTTGGTGGAGGAGACGACGACCTGGTTGAGCTGGTCCTCCGTCTCCATCAACAGCTCGAGGAGCTGATCGTCACTCTTCGCGGCCCCATTCGCCGGATCAGCGGCGGCCGCGAGAGACGAGGAAAGGAACAGCAGACAAGCGAACGACGACTTCTGGAACACAGCCAAGCAGCGACTCCGGAAAGCCGGGGGGAGGGTCACTGAGTACCACGCGATTCGGTTCTTCTGACACTTAAATTGCCAATAGATTCGCGCACTTCATGCGACAGCCCCACGACAAATGTCAGTGTGAGTGAAACCGATGGGTTGCCGCAACCCCAGAGTTCTTCACTCCTGCTTCCCTTCCGAGATCTCCCGGAGCCGGGCCTCATCGAGCACGCTGATCTTCCGTCCCCCGGTGATCACCCCGGCTGACTCGAGCTCGCGCAGACACCGGGACAACGTCTCGGGACGCAGCCCGATCAGCGCGGCCACGTGACGTTTCGAGAACGGCGCCTGCCTGCCTGAGGCGATCAACGGACCACCCTTGAGAATGAAGTGAGCCACGCGTGAGAGCGCAGTGCCTCGCTGCAGTGCCGCGTCTTGCTCCTGGCGAGCGAGCTCGTCGAGCGTGAGCTGGAGGAGCGACGCCGCGTTCGCCGCCAACGCCTCGGGTGCACCGAAGCCCGCGCCCTGGAGCCCGGTCGATCTCCGCACCGTTGCAGGAGCCGCTCCGCACACCACGGTATCGGTGAGCGCCTGCAACGACGCGCGCGCGGGATCTCCACGCAGTGACTCGAGCCCCAGCAACGAGCGAGGACCACGCACCGCTGCTCCCAATTCCTGCCCGGCCGAGTCACTGGCGGTGAGCGCCAGCACTCCGCTCTTCACGAAGAGCGCTTCGCGCGGCACCTCACCCTGCGCCCACAGCTGGGTTCCCGCCGGCACCTTGCGCGGCACGAACGCGCACGAGCCGTTGGTGTGCATCGGACAATCGCTACAAGACGAGATCGGATGTTCGATCATGGACGGCTCCAGTTCAGGGCATCCTGCGCGCGCGCAGTTCTTTGATGATCTCGGCCTGCGCCGAGGGCTTCAGCAGCTTCGGGAACAACGGGAGGATCTGCAGCTCTTCGAGGCGGAGGTGCGCTTCGAAGTCGGTCTCGAGCGTGGCGGCGACGAGCGCGAGTTGTCGGCGCGTCGCGGCGTTCGGCTTCTTGATCACCGCATCGAGCGCGTTGATCATCGCCGTGATTCGAGTCTCGTGCTCGAAGTGCTGGGCGCGCATCTGCGCCAGCACCGCGTCGAGCTCGGCGGTGTGTCCGGTGAGGCGCGGGGCGATGCTGTCTTCCTCGTCCCGCATATGGAGCGGCAGCGCGACAGTGAAGTACCGCACACACTGAGCGGCGCTCTCTTTCACCTCGTCAGCGGAGAGCTCGGGCCGCGCCGCGATGGTGAGCGCGAGCCGCGCGAAGTGGCGGATGCGCGCGTGACACTCCATGATCAAGTCGTGGAGCGTCTCTGCGCGCTTCGCCGTACCGAGTTGCACCAGGTTCGTCTTCACGGTCATGACGCTTGCCTCACGGGCTCGTGGCCCTCTTCGAAGCGGGGAAAGAGAAATCGCGCGGCCGACCACGCCTGGCCGGCGATCACGACGACTCCGCCGATCGCCGCGAGCACGAGGCTCGGACGTCCGGGTGAGAGCGCGGCCCAGCCGAGACCGCTGAGCATGAGCGCGAGCCCCAGTTGATGAGTCCACAGCGCGCGGGACGCGGGATTCGGGTGGCGCGCTTCGACGAAGAGCAGCAGCGACGAGGTCACCACGCCGAGGGTCTGCAGGTGCACCACGAGGATCACCGCGTGGCGGCCGATGATCAGTTCGCTCAGCGCTCCGCTCGCCACCAGCGCGAGGAGGAGAATTCCGGTGCTCCAGCAGAACGCGGCACTTCGCCAGAGCCAGCGTTGATCCGAGTTCGCGCTCGCACGCCACACCCACGCGCTCCACGCAGCCGCGGGGATGAGGAGGATGATGGCCGCGATCTTCGCGAGACCGAGCAACGGGCCTTCGACGCCGGGCAGGGTGAGGATCTGCGGCCAGATGATCAGGGGCGCGGTCAGACCAAGTACCAGCGCCTTGCTCCCTCTCCCTGCGCCAGCGGGGAGAGGGTCGGGGTGAGGGGCGAGCGCGCCGAGGTGACTCACCGTCAGCCCCATCACTCCCAGGGTGAAGAACGCACCGAACGCACCGAGGAAGAGATGCACCGCGAGCGCGGCAAGAACCGGATCATCGACTCCGCTCACCTTGAGCACCACGCGCGAGATCGCGCTCACGTACGCGAACACCACGTAGATCACCGCCGCGCGGAGGAACGAGAGATCAGCGCCACGTTTCCCGCGCGCGGCTCGGAAGAAGGTGATCACCGCCGCGAGGAACGGCAAGAGCGTGAGCGCCGAGAGTACCACGCCCGGCTTGCTGTAACCCGAGTGAAGGAAGACGAAGAACGCCCCGAGCGCCTGCACCGCCAACGCACCGAGCACGAGGCGCGCGCCGCGCCCGGTCGCTCCGACGCGCTCGAAGAACAGGGTGAACAACATCAACCCCGCCCAACCCCAGTACAGCGTGTGCGAGTGCGCGTGGGTGGCGTTGCCCGCGTTCACTCCGAGGGGCAGCACCTGGTTGAAACGAAGCACCGCTCCCACGCCCACCCCGAGGAACAAGAGACCAAAGGAGGTGGCGATCGAGCGGTTCATGATCAGAACTGGCTGCGCACGGAGAGGAAGCCCCAGGTCGAGGTGGTGCCCGACGCTGGAACGAAGAAGGAGAAGTTCCCCGCGATCGCGACGTTCGCGATGATCGGCACGGTCGCGGAGAAGTCGACCTCGGTGCCCAGCGTGTTCTGAGTGCGCGACGGATCAGCCGCGCGGAACACGCTGCCGTTCGCCGCGTACCAGGCCCCGCGCGGATCCCACGCCGCGAAGTGGTGCACGTCGATCCAGAAGTGCGCGCGCCAGGGACGAATGCCGATCGATCCGCGCCCGGCGATCACGTTCTGCCACCCGACGTAGTCCATGTACCCGAGGTGGATGTGCCCAGTCGGGAACAGCTGGTTGAAGTTGCTGTCGACGCCGTCGGAGGTGTCACCATCGCCCGACGCCGCGCTGAACTCGCCCATGATGTACGGCGAGCCCCACACGCCATTGAAGGTCCAGGTCGCCTTCACCGCGGTCGCTCCCGCGAGAATGGTGTTGTCCGCCTGGGTCTTGCCGGTCTGCAAGTCGCCCTCGGCGACGAGCGCGAGACCTCCGAAGGTCGCGAAGGCACGCAGCCCGATGGTGAGCCGATTGTTGTCGTGCAGGAAGCCCGCGTTCACCGACGAGGGATCCTCGAAGAGTCCGAGGGTGTAGAGATCGAAGCCTGCCTTGCCGAAGCGCGCGCGCCCGTAGACGCCTCCGAAGTAGCTGCCCGAGTTGTGGAACCGATTTCCCGCCGTGCTGGTGAGGAACGCCGGCGGAGTGAGCATCATGGTGAACGCGTCGAGGCTCACCGCGGAGCTCGGGCTCACACGCACGAAGATCCCGTCGAACGCGCGAGCGGCCTGGCCCCAGTCGAGAATGCCGATCAGCCGCTCTTCGCCGTACGAGAGCTCCTGGCGGCCGACACGCACGTCGAGCCACGAGGCGGCCTTGATGTCGACGAAGCCCTGGTGGAGGCCGGTGTTCGGAGTGACGGTGACGGTGTTCGGCTCGGAGCCCCACCCGCGCACGTCCTGGAATTCGACGAGCACGCCGAAGATGTCCTTCGCGGAGGCACGCACGCTGAAGCGCGCGCGCTGATCGACGCCCACCGAGGAGTCGCCGACGTCCTTGTTGAAGTCGCGATCAGCGCGGAGCTCGCCGCGCGCGAGGTACTGCCCGCCGAGCGCGAGGGAGAAGTCCTTCCAGCGCCAGCGCAGGGGACCTTCGTCCACGGGCTTCGCGGTGCTCTTGAAGGCCTCGCCCGAGTTCTTCCGGCCGGGACCCCAGAGGGTTTGCACCATGTCCCACCCGAGCACCGGAGGTCCGGCATCCGCAGGCTCGACGACGATCACGCCTGCATCGGGTCGTGGTGCCGGCGCTTCGACGACGCCCGCATCTTCCCCTTCGGCCCTCGCGAGAGCCGAGACCAGCAGCACCGTCATCAACGCTGTGCGCCCCATGATGACCGGGCGATTTGCAGGAACGTGGCCAGCTCCATTCCCTCGGAACTTCTTCACGTTTCAGCCGGGAGTGTTTCGATGTGAAACAGGGGTGAGCACGATCAACCCTCGAGGGCCGTGCTGGTCACCAGTCCCAGCGCACTCACCAAGTCCTCGGGGCGGTTCACCACCGACGAGCGTCCGGCACCAAACATCGAGGGCAGCCACCCCTTGGCGGAAGGATCCATCGCGAGCGCGTGCATCACCACGCCTTCTCCCTGCGCTTCGAGCACGGCGCGGTGCACGTCGGCCACTCCATAGCGGCCTTCGTACTTGTCGAGGTCGCTCGGTTTTCCATCGCTGATCAGCAGGAGCAGCCGCTTTCGCGCGCCGCACTCCATCAACTTTCGGGTGGCGTGGCGGAGCGCGGGGCCGATGCGGGTGAATCCTCCGGGGGTGAGGCTCATCACCTTCTGGGCGCCGAGGGCCCAGGGCTCCTCGAAGTCCTTGACCACGAGGAATCTGCAGTCGCGCCGCGTCTGACTGCAGAAGGCCGCGACCGAGACTTCATCGAAGAGTCCATCGAGCGCATCGCCGAGCGCAATCACGGCCTCCTTCTCCACGTCGATCACGCGGCGGTTCTGCACGTAGGCGTCGGTGGAGAGGCTGGCGTCGAGCAGCAGCAGCACCGCGGTGTCTCGGGTGTGTCTGCGTCGCGCGGCGTAGAGACGCGAGTGGGTGCTCTGTCCCGCGCGCACGGCTCCGTAGCGAGCGACGAGCGCGTCCACGTCGACATCGGGTCCGCTCACCTGGCGGAGTCTCCATGCGCGTGACGCCTCGAGTTGTTCGAAGACCGCTCTGAGTCCAGTGGTGGTGCGCGTGAGCCGGCTCCGTACCGAGCGCAGCGCTTCGTCTGCTTCAGGAAGCAACGTCACTTCGCGCGTGGTGAGCCGGCACCACTCGCGCTTCCACTGGCGGCGCGCTTCGTCCCACTCGTCGTAGAGCGCTTCAGCTGGCTCGCTGCTCTCTTCCTCGAGCTCTCCGACGCCGCCGTCGATCAACACGTCGGCGCGATAGAGGCTGCGCGCCTTCTGGTGGCTGCGCACCATCTGTTTCAGATCGAGCTCGTCGAGGGCCTTCGCGTGATCAGCGAGCTCGTCGTCGCCGTCGATGCGCTTGCTGCCACCCTTGTACGTCTCGAGCGTGTGCACCTTCTCGAAGCTGTGCACGAGCGGGTTCTCAGCGAGCTCGTTCTTCGGTTCTTCGAGGCGCTGAGGCTGAGTGACGACGCGTTTCTGATGCTCGGTTCCTCCGGGGAGCGCGGAAGCATCTGCTGCACCCTTCGGCGGCTTCGCAGCCACGCGAGTCAGCGGAGTGAGCAACTCACCCCACAGTTCCACGGGCGCAACCTTGCCTCCCTCTCCCCTCGGGAGAGGGTCGGGGTGAGGGCACGTCAATGCGTGTTCAGCCCAATCCCAGGCAGCATCTGGCAGTGCCTCATCCCTTCGCCCTCCAAGCGAGAGTCTGACGAGAGCTTCGATCGCCGCTACGCGAGGACGCTTCGGAGCGACCCGCGCATCAAGCGCCGCTTTCTCGAGCTGCGGCAACACCTCACCGAGCATCGGAGCGTCCTCGAGCAGCCGCTTCCGAATCTCGGCAGCCGCGAGCGCGGTGATCAAAAGAGCATCTTCCTCGGGAACCGACGCCGGCCGCGAACATCCGAGCACGCG
The DNA here is from genome assembly GCA_966211295.1 of uncultured Myxococcales bacterium. GTDB lineage: Bacteria > Myxococcota > Myxococcia > Myxococcales > Myxococcaceae > Archangium_A. The sequence goes on from CBIHPJ010000132.1 coordinate 14,687, forward strand.
CGCACAACACGTCCACGCGACCCGCATCACGAGCGCCGCGTGATTCAGTTCGGTCGTCGGCGCGAAGTCGAAGTAGCGCGGCAGATACAGAACGTCGCCGCGATAGCCGCCGACCTCATCGCTCAGCGTGATCGTCACTGGATCAGCGGTGAGTAACCGCGCGAGTAGCTCGAGTCGTGCGCGCTCAGGTTCGACGAGCACCCGGCGAGCCAGCCGTTCTTCGGACACGCGCGGAGTGAAAAAGCGCCGAGTGCCCTCGAAAGCCGCACCGAAGAGCGCTTCATCCCAGCCCATCACCTGCCTCCTTCATCAACGGCGAAGTGGCCCCACGACCCAGCCCACGCCCCCCGGTCGCGGGGGGGGGGGGAGAGACAGAAAGAGAGATACACCACGGACAGCAGCGCGCAC
>CBIHPJ010000133.1:0-15075 GCA_966211295.1 uncultured Myxococcales bacterium
GCAGGACCGCCTCCACCCGACGCGTTCCATTCCAACGAGCTCCGCAGCATCTGGGAGATCGAAGGCTGGCCGGCGAAGACGGCGTTCGACAAGGCGATGACCTACCTGCCTGAGACGGGTGTGATGGGCGTGCCGCTCACGAAGATCATTCCCGGTGCGACCAAGGGCTTCGGCTACGAGTTCCGCGCGAAATTGCTCCGCGTGTACTGAGCGTCACCGAGTTGGCTCCGGTTCTTGCAGTGCCATCACGCACAGCTCCTGTCGAGCTCACTCGGAGGTCGTATGTCGCTCATTCGTTCAGCAGTGATCACTCTCGCCACACTCGCGCTGTGCTCCTCTTGCACTGAGGAAGGGAAGGGATTCGTCAACACCGAGCAGCGCCAGCTCAACAGGACATTCGACAAGGTGCACGTCAGTGACGGGCTCTCTGTGAACATCACCAACGGCGACCAGCGCGTAGCGGTCACCACCGACGACAACCTGCGGAACAACGTCGTCACAGATATCGACGGTGAGACGCTCAAGATCCGCCTCGCACACAACGAGGACATTCAGCCCACGGTCCTGCAGATCGACGTGTCCACGCCCTCGCTGCGCGGCCTCACCGTGGACGGATACGCCACGGTGAACGCGGAAGCGACCCAGGCCGAGAACTGGCACCTCGACGTGAAGAACAAGGCGCACGCGACGGTCTCGAACATCGGCGCGGGCGATCTCTACGTCGACGTGTCGGACGAGAGCCTCGCAACGGTCAGCGGCACCGCGAACTACATCAGCATCGACTGCCACGATAAGTCGGCGATGAACTCGGTGAACCTGAACGCGGTCAAGGCGAAGGTCGACATCTCGGGCGAGTCGCAGGTGGACGTGCGAGTCACGAACGAGATCGAGGTCGACTCCTCGGGCAACTCGCGCACGTTCATCTCGGGCAACCCGCCCTCGCGTAACATCGATGCCGACAACGGCTCGTCGGTCGTGTTCAACGCCCAGTGATGTGGTACCTCAGCCGCTTCGATGAAGCGGTTGATCACACCAGAGTTCGTCGCAGCCGAGTCCGCGGCTGGCCGGAAGAAGATTCCGGCCCCGCGGACCGCGACGATCATCACGCCCGAAGCCTGGACGCGGGCGCACGAGCTCGGGGTGACGTTCGAGCAGGACGAGCGTCCTGCTGCCGCGCCGAAGACCGAGAGCTCCGCCACTGCCGAGCGCGTGGTGGACAAGTCGGGGGTGGTGCTGGTGCGAGGCGAGACGGTGAAGCTCTCTCGCTTCCCTGGTGCAGGACCGGACAAGCACGTCGGCCTCGCGGATGTGATCACCGCGCGCGATGGCTCGCCGATGACGGCGGGGATCATGAGCTGGGGACGTGAAGACTCGTTCCCGTGGTCGCTCGATTACGACGAGGTCGACCTGGTGCTCGAGGGTGTGCTGCAGATCACCATCGAGGGCCGCGTGCTCGAGGGGCGGGCGGGCGACGTCTTCTACATTCCGAAGGGCAGCAAGATCGTCTTCGGGACGCCCTGGCGCACCAAGGTGTTCTACGTGACGTACCCTGCTGACTGGGCCGCGGCCTCGGCCGCTCCTGCGCGACCGCAGAAGTAGATAGCCTCCGCCGAATGGATTCGGTGGCGGCGGAGCGGGCGGAGCTCGAGAAGGCACTCGAAGAGATCGACAGGCAGCTCAGGGCCGTGCGCGAGCGGCTGACGGATCCGGGTTTCCGCGATAGCGCGAAGCCGGCGCAGCGTGCGGAGCAGGAACGAATCCAGGGGCAGCTGCGCGCCCAGCGCGAGCGCGTCGAGAAGAATCTCGTGACCCTGCTGGAGCGCCGGCCTGGTGGCCTTCCTTCGGCACACTCCGGAACGTGGAGCCCGCTCGCGATGTACCCGCAAACGGGCGTCGAGCAGCCACCCATGCTCCCGCGAACCAACGAGCCTGCGGAGCTCTCACATCACATCGCTGAGATTCTTCGGTCGGGTGCGAGTGAGACGCGACAGATCCAGGCGCTGCGGAAATGCGTGGAGCTCGCCGAGGAACACGTCCCGACGCTAGAGCTCATCCTCGCGGCGCTCGAGGGCTTCCCGATACCTGGCCTGGGCCAGGAGCTTCGACTGCTCCTCGCGAAGCTGACGGGGACCGATCCTCCCCCGGAACAAGCTCCGCTCGCAGTGGAGACGATCCCGCTCAGTGCGATGCCTGAAGCCGACGCGCTTCCAGATCCCCGCGACGGGCTCACGCGAATGGAACGGCTCATGCTCAGTGCGATGTGGGCGTGTGCGTTTCGGTACGGCGAGTCGCCGAAGCCGCCTTCCGTCCTGTTCGAGGCGCTGCACAAGGGAGACGCGGCCATCACCGCAGAGCGAATCGAGGCGACCTTCTCTCAGCTGATGCAGCCCTGGTCGGAGAAGCATCCGCTCGTCGCCAGCATCGGAAACTGCTGGGTGCTCACGGAGCTGGGCGAGGAGCTGTTCCATGACCTCGACTCCGCCCGCGATCTGGACCCCGCCTTCGACTTCAAGGCGCCCCGCGTTCTCCCTGTGCGGATTCCACTCCTCCTCGCGAAGGGAACTGATGCCGTGCCGCCGCACGATCTGGGCGAGCTCCTCCGACTCGCGATCAGAAAGCTGGATGCGACAGGCGAGCGCGTCAGCTTGAAGTCCTTCGCAGGTCCCGATTTCCCGACCGGCGGCGCGCTGTGCGAGTTTCCCTTTGGGCTCTACGACTGGGGCCGCGGGCAAGTCGTCATCAGGGGAAAGACGTCATGGGAGCACGAGCAGAGCTCGAATCGCGTACGCCTCACCATCAGTGAGCTCCCATGGCCTCTGCGAGCCGACGAGATCATTCCTCAACTCCAGAAGCTGCCCGGGGTGGTGAGCGTCACTCGCACAGAGTCGGTGGCCGAACAGGAGCTGATCCTCGTGGAGCTCGCGCACGTCGCTTACGCACGTGGACTCTGGAACTCACTCGGAGACGGCGCCGTGATCGGCCGTGCGTTCGAGGTGGAACTTCGCGTCAATGATGGAGGGAAAGCCGCAATCATCGGTCTCGACCAAGTGCTCGAGAAATTTCTCGGTCAGCGGCGCGAGTTCGCGAAGGTACGGGTCGCGAGGCAGCTCACGGAAATGCGAGAGCGAGCGCACGTCCTCGAAGGATTCGTGGTGGCGATCGACTCGCTCGAGCTGATGAGGAGCATCCTGCGCGATTGCAGCCCGGAGGAATCGGTGTGGCGGCTCACGCACCTCACTTCCCCAGAGCTCAAGTCTCGCGTGGGGCGCGACCCCGAAGATCCTGAGACGTTGCGCGCCCTGGCGAAGCAAGGGCTCCGTTCAGTTCGCCGGAAGAACTCTGAGCTCTTCGAGAGCATCCATTCGTACGAACCGGGTTTCAGCGAGGCCCAGGCGCGTGAGGTCATCCAGGTCGTCGCCACTCCGCCCAACATCTACCGCACGAACTTGATTGGCGAGTCCATCCAGCTCTCGAACCGCTATGAGAAGTTACGCAGCGAAGCGGGATGGAAAGACGCGGTGCACCAGCGTGTCCGAGGCCAGCTGGAAAGGCTGGTCGAACGGTACAAGCCCACTCGACACACCATGGATGCGAATCGCGCGAAGAGTAAGGTCGACGGCTGGTGAAACGAATCGCTCACGTCATCTGGGACTGGAACGGGACGCTGCTCGACGACGCCGAGCTGTGCGTCGAGGTGATGAACGGCGTGCTCGGGAGGCGGAAGCTCACTCCGATCACGGCCGAGAGCTACGCGGACCAGTTCCGCTTTCCCGTGCGCGAGTACTACGCGGGCCTCGGCTTCGACTTCTCGCGCGAGGCGTTCGAGATCATCGGGACCGAGTTCATCGATGGCTATTCGGCGGGTGAAGCGCGCTGCGGGTTGCGGCACGACGCGAAGTCCACGCTCGAGGGAGTCGGGATGCTTGGGCTGCGACAGTCGGTGCTCTCGGCGAGTCAGCAGGCGCGGCTCGAACACCAGGTGAAGCGGCTGGAGGTGCACGCTCACTTCGAAACGCTCGTGGGTCTCGCGGACAACTACGCCGCGTCGAAGGTCGAAGCCGGCAAGCAGTGGATGGCGAAGAGCGATGTTGATCCGTCTCGCACCATTCTCGTGGGCGACACGGATCATGACGTCGAGGTCGCTCGTGCGCTCGGCGTGCAGTGCGCGCTGGTCCCGAGCGGGCATCAGTCGAAGGAGCGACTTGCGAAGACTGGCGCTCAGGTGCTGCACAACTTGTCGGCTCTGCTCGATGGGTTGATCAGTTCGAGATGACCTGGGCTTGCTCGCCCCTCTCCCCTGCCCCTCTCCCCGCTGGCGCAGGGAGAGGGAGAAGAGGTCACCAGGACATGTCTGCCTTTGAGGCCGGTGCATTCGCTGCCGCCGATACCGGCGCCTCGCGCGGCGCGTAGCCTTCCTTGCGCGCGCGCACCTTGTATTTGCCGGGCGTCACGTTCTTGAACCGGTAGTTGCCCTGATCCGTCGAGCGCGCGGTCTGGAGCACGTTGCCCTTCTCATCCACCAGGTCGACGAAGGTGTTGCTGCTGCCGATACCGAGCTCGCCGAGCTTCAGGTTGCCCTCGACCTCACCGTACGTCTGCCGCTGCACGTCGTCGCTGTCGTGGAGGAACAGCGCTGACTCGGTTTGCCGCACCGCGCCCTTCGAGTCCTTGAAGCTCACCTTCGCGAGGTACCGACCGCGCGGGAGCTGCGCCTTCTTCTCGTCCTTCCCGTCCCAGGTGAGCTGCAGCGCGCCCGCTTCTGCCTTCGCGCTCGTGGTGAACACCTTCGCCTTCGGAGTGTCCTTCTTCTCCTCGAGGCTCCAGAACTCGACCTCGACCTGACCCGCGTGCTTCGGGTCAGCGATGTTGCGCAGGCTCACGCGCGTGGTCTGCGTCGCGTCGTCGAACACCGCGCCCACGTCGGTGAGGAACACGTCACCGGCGAACACTTCGAAACGACGGCGGCTCTGCTTGCCCTTCCCATTCACCGCCACCAGGTCGACCACGTGCTTGCCCGCGGTGAGCTTCGTGGTGTCCCAGCCAAACTTGAGCTTCGGCCCGCATTCCACCGCGAGCTTCACGTCATCCACCGACAGCGAGAGCTCCGAGATTCCACCCGATTGATTGTCGAGCGCGCTCGCGTCGATGGTCACCGTTTCCGCCACGTGCTGACCGTCGGTGATGCCGCTCACCGCGATGCTCGCCACGTCGACCGTCACCAGGCCGAGCACGGCCCACATCGTCTCGCCCTTCTCGCTGCCGTTCTGTCCGCTCTTCGCGGTACGCCACGCGCCGTCTTCGCTCTGCTTGCTCAACAGAAAGGTGAGCGCGCTGGAGATCGCCGCGTCGCTGTCGGAGAAGCCCGCGACCTTCAGCGCGTAGATCGCCTGGCCCGTCGCGAAGGCGTCGCTGTTCTTCCCGTCGAGCGCCCAGCCACCATCCTTGTTTTGGCGCGAGAGGATCATGCGCTGCAGACGCATCGACGCGGGCTCACTGCGCGTCACTCCGGCCGAAGCGAGTCCGAGGAGCGCGAAGGAGAGGTCCTGCACGTAGACGCCTTCCGCGCTCTTCCAGCTCTCCGAGCGGCGCGTGAGAAAGCGCTCGGCCTTCGCCATCGGCGAGAGGTAACGATCGTTCGCGGTGCGCGCGTACGCCTGCCGCCACGTCTGCGCCGCTTGATACGTGGTCTGCATGGTGCCGCCGGTGATCGGCAAGCGCGCGTCGTCGTCGACGATCGATCCGTCCTCCGCCTGGATGCGCATCAATTCATCCGCGTACTGGAGCAGCTGCTTGGTCTGCTTCTCATCCATGTACTTGTCGTAGCGAGCCCACGCCGCGCCCTGGAACGCGACGCCGGTGGAGTGACCGCCTGCCGTCACTCCCATCATCAGCGCGCGCGTCATCGCGTCGATGTCGGAAGGCTTCACGTCGTACTGGTGATGCTTCGCGGCGGTGAGCGCTTCCATGGTGACCGCCTGCACGTGACAGCCGTAGCAGTTGTGCTGCCTGGTCCATGCGATCGAGGCGTTCGCGAGATAGGTGAAGCCCTTGTGCGCGGCCTCGCGCGCCTTCGCGTCACCCTGGCTCTTCGCCACCGTCGCGACCTCAGGGCGCTTACAAACAGTGAGCGCAGGTGGAGCAGCGACCGCAGGGACTGCGAATAGGCACACGAGTGCCACGGCCAGATCTCTGGGCATGAAATTCCTCCGTGAGTGGGCGGACTCGAACGGGGCGCTCGCAGAAAAGATCTTCGACGTGGTCAATTTTTCTGCGCGGAACGAAGTGCGAAGGGCACGCGTCGAAGCCGGCCGAAAACTTTCGCAGCAGGTCGCTACAGGCATGATGCGCGCACTCTCTGAACGACGGAGTCGCGCATGAGCTGGATGTCGACCGCAGTGATCCGCAAGCAGAAGCAGTGGACGGTGCAGGTCGAGTCCACCAACGGAGAGTCCGCTGAGCTCACGTATCCGAGCGAGGCGCAGGCTCGGTACTTCGCTGCCGTGCTGGAGCTGCGTCCGTCGATGTTGCCGAAGGCGTTGATCACCAAGCGCCTTGCCGAGCTGCCTCGGAGCACGCCCCTCTCCCCTGCCCCTCTCCCCGCTGGCGCAGGGAGAGGGAAATAGTTACCAGCGCGGCTCGAGCCACTTCGCGACTCGCGAGGTCGCCGCTCTTCCTTCGCTCAAGCCCTGGAGACTGAAGAACCCGTGCAGCACGCCAGGGACTTCGTCGAGGTGCGCCTCGACCCCGTCTGCGTGGAGCCGCTTCGCGTACGCGCGCCCTTCGTCTCTCAACACGTCGCAGCCCGCGAGCAGCACGTAGCCAGGGGCGACGCCTTTCAATGATGCCGCGCGCAACGGAGAACAGTCCGGCTCGTGGCGACGTGCTTCCTCAGGCAAGTACTCGCGCACGAAGTAGCGCATCGTCTCGCGCGTGAGGAAGTGACCCGTGCCGTACGCGTCGTAAGACGGCGTCTCAGCCGCGCAATCAGTGACTGGATAGAGCAGCACCTGCGCCGCGAGCTTCACTCCGTCCGCGGCGCAGCGATTGGCGACGACTGCGGCGAGATTTCCTCCCGCGCTGTCTCCTGCGACCACCACGCTCTGATCTCCGAGGAGTGCTCGTGTCACGGCGAGTGAGTCGTCGAACGCGGCTGGATAGCGATGCTCAGGCGCCAATCGGTAATCGACGGAGATCACCTCCCGCTCAGTCGCCAGCGCGAGTGCGCGCACCGGAGAGTCGTGCGAGTCGACATCGCCCAACACCCAGCCGCCTCCGTGGAAGTAGATGAGCAGTCCGCGCTTCGCGGCGAGTGGACGATAGCGGCGGACTTTCACTCCGGCGATCTGCTCGTCGCGCACGCTCTCGAGTTTCGCGTGACGGCCCATCACCACCGCGGGACCCGTGGCTGATTTGCGCAACACTTCGCGCGCCTTCACCGGGTGGAGCTGCTCGGCGGGCTTCGAGAGGAGCGAGTCGATCCACGCGATCGTTCGCCACTTCAGGCTGAGTGAGTCGGTCATCGAGCAGTACTCTTACGCCATGCCCCGCTGGCTCAAGGTCGTGTTGATCATCATCGGCTGCTTCATGTTCCTCTGCCTCGCGAGCGCCGGCGCCGGGTACCTGTGGTTCAACGAGAACAAGGAGAAGCTCAAGGGCGTGGGCGAGCGCGCGAAGAAGGAAGCCGCCGCGTTCGCGTACAACCACGACGCCGAAGAGTGCGTCGATGAAGCGCTCCGCCGCCTCGAGAATCACCGGAGCATCGTGGAACAAGCGGAGCACAAGCTCTTCTTGAAGGCGTGTCTCGAGAAGGCCGCGCGCCCTCCCCAGTTCTGTGTCGGCGTTCCCCCCCGTTCCGAGTTCCTGGCCGGCGCGGCGTGGGCCTCAGAGCGCTGCGAGGCGAAGGGAAAGACGAACGATCAGGAGTGCATTCGCCTGATGCAGGTAATCATCGAGACCTGTCAGGCGAAAATTCCTGCGGGCTGATCAGACGCGCTCGCAACCTTTGCGCTGCGTACGTAGGTCACCGAACGGAAACACGGGGCATGGAGTTTGTAGAGCAGCGGCGCGCGCCATTCCCGGCGCACTTTCCCCAAACAAATCGGAGATCGCGTGCTCAACATCTTCAAGAAGACCTCGTCGACGCCTGCTCAGCTGTCCTGGGATCCGTTCCAGGAGATGCGCTCGTTCTTCAACCTCTCCGTGCTCCGCACCATCTGGACCGAGGAATTCAACCCCGCCTTCGAAGTGAAGGAGTCGCGCGACGGCTATCTCTTCCGCGCCGACGTGCCGGGCGTGAAGGAGTCTGATCTCGAGATCAACCTGCACGGCGCGAAGCTCCACATCTCTGGCCGCCGCGTGCGCGATCATCACGAGGCGCACGACACCGTGCACACCTGGGAGCGCGGCTACGGCACGTTTCAGCGCGTGTTCACGCTTCCGACGGGCGTGGACGTTGACCAGGCAAAGGCCGAGCTGACCGAGGGCGTGCTCACCGTGCGAGTGCCGCGCGCTGACACCAACTCGCCTCGGAAGATCTCGGTCACTTCGACGCGCGCTTAAGAGCGTTTCGCCCAGGCGATCGCGTCTTCCAATCTGTCCTGACCGAAGAACAGCTCCTTCCCGATGACGGCGTTCGGCGCTCCGAAGATTCCGAGAGCCATCGCTTCGTCGGTGAAGGCGCGTAGCAGCCGCTTCACGGGCTCACTCTCCGCCTGAGGGATGACCGTCGCCGGGTCCACTCCCAGCGCGGAGAGCACGTCGCCCAGCACCGCGTGGTTCGTGATGTCTTTGTTGAGCGCGAAGTTCGCTCTGAAGACGCCGCGAATGAAGTCACCGCACCACGGCTTGTCGAGCGCCACACAGACCACGCGTGCAGCGAGGATGCTGCGCGCCGGGAACACTTCAGGCCGCTGGAAAGGGAGCGCGTACTTTTCGCAAAGCCGCTCCACGTCCCTCCACATGTACTTTCCGCGCACGGGTTGCGCGTTGAACGGAGAGTCCTTCAAGCCCTGCTGCGCGGTGAACACAGGACCAAGGAGAAATGGCCTCCAACGGAGGGGAACGCCGGCCTCAAGACAGAGGGCCTCCACGCGCATCGCGCCCACGTAGGAATACGAGCTCGCGAAGTCGAACCAGAACTCGAGCATCGCGTCAGCCGTGGATCGACATGCCCACGATGAACGCGAGCCCGAGGATGAAGCTGGCCACCACGAGACCGACCGCGGTGTTCTGATCGACCTCGAGTTCCTTGTGCACGTCGAAGGGCAACAGCTTCCGCACCACGAAGAACCCGGCCACGAAGACCAGGATGCCGATGATGGAGAAGACCAACGAGGCCACTGCGCCGCGGATGAGTGCGTCGAGGTTCAACATCACTTGCCTCCCATGAAGCCGTCGTGCCAGCTGAGAATCCCACCAGGAGCGGTGCGCACCGAGGCCGGCAGCTCACCGCGCTCTTCGTCGGGGAAACGATCCATGCGCATCGCGTGCAGCCCTGCGTAGAGCAATACCAGGATGCCTCCGAAGTACTTCATGACCAGCTCCCTTCAATCATCATCGTCTTCGACCTTCGCGTAGGGGAACGTGCTCACGCCCGGTGAGGGCTGGAACACGGCGTCGTTCCATTTCGCCGTCTCGAACGCGTTCGAGCGCAGCGAGTAATAGATGGGCAGCACCAGCAGCAGCAGGAAGATGAAGAGCGGACAGCCGAGCCCCGAGCCGTCATCCGCCGCGACGGTGATGGTGTAGTCGGTCTCGCGCGAGGGCTCGAAGCTCGGCGTGGTGCGCAGCACGTACATGCCTTTGTCCACCACGTCGGTGGTCTTGGTCTCGGTGGTGCTTCCTTCGGACCAGCTCTCTCCGTCGGTGACGCCCGAGTAGTAGCTGGGCTCTCCGTAGACGGAGATCACCTCGTTGGTCTTCTCGTTCACGAGATCGACCGAGATGCCGAGCCAGTTGTTGGTGAGGCTGCCTGCTTGAATCGTCACTTCGAGAGGTACCGACGCCTTCACCTCGAAGGGCTCGCTGAAGCGCTGCGCGTCGGGGCTGCCGGGAGCGACGCCGTGGGGGACCGAGAATGAGCCGCGGTAGTACTCCTCGGCGCTGCCCATCGCGGAGAACGCGAGGATCAGCACCATCAGCACCGCCCCCCAGATACCGGCCCACAGCCACGTCTCCCCGGCCTTCGCGGAGAACGGGTTCACCTGCGCGGGTGCGATGCCCACCGCAGGGTTCAGCTTGGTCTTGATGCCGAAGGTCTTCGCGACGAGGTCGCCTTCGATCATCACGCCGAGCGTGAACGTCGCCTCGTTGGCGGTTTGATCGAGGTTGATCGACTTCGGAGGCGCGATGAACTCCTTCGCCACGGCGCGCTCACCGGCGGAGACCTGCCAGTAGCACTCGCCCGCGACGTAATCGGTGCCGACGTAGACCTCTTGATAACCGCGGAAGCTCTGGCCTCCGTACTTCGCGATGCGGAAGTTCACGCCCACTTCGCCCGCGGCCACCGGCTTGAGCCACGTCCAGTGACCGGCGCTGTGCATCAGCCAGCGGAAGCCTTCCGTCTTGTTCCACAGGAGGTATTCGTCCCATGGATATCGGACGCCTTCGACCTCGCAGCTGCGAATGAGAAACGCGAGGCAGGTCCATTCAGGTGGAGGCCCGGTGGGTTTGTCCTCGGTGGGATCGTGGAGCTTGCCAGTGGCACCGAGTGGAACGCGCGGTTCGTACGGAGGCTTCTCGAGCTTCTCGAGGAAGGACAGCTCTCCGCCCTGCACCTGCAGCAGCGCTCCGCAGTACGGACACGCCACGCGCTTCGCTGCATCGGGCGCCTTGAGCTCGAGCGGTCCGTTGCACTCGGTGCAGCGCGCTTGCTTCAGCGCGGCTCGCTTCGGAGTGGCGACGAGCTCGCTCGGATCGAAGCCCATCGCGGCGAGCGTGACGAAGTTGCCGACGAACGCTTCGGTCTGGCCGTCTGCTTCGTCGAGCGTGCAGAACACGCCCTTGGGTCCCGTCGCGTCGACGTACGCGTGCTTCTTGTTGAACGCGGGGAGCTGTCCTTCGGCGGAGACCGTGTCGGCCTGGTTCTTCTCTTCGACGACGAAGGTCTTGTCGCGGAGCGTGAACGAGCTGAGCGGTCCGAGCGAATCCACCTTCGGAGCGGCGAGGTTGGAGAGCGGAAAGAGCAGCTTCCACTCACCTTCGGACTCAGCGAGCCAGCCATGCCGCTCGTCTTCGAACTCGAGGTACCACTCGTCCCACAGGCCGGTGGGGTTCGACTTCTGAAGGCGGCCCGCAACGGTGAACGGCGTGCCGGAGTAGCGGCCGCTGAGGCCAATCTTCAGCGGTGACTCGGTGTCGGTGAGCTCAGCGACCTTGCCCAGCGACTCGAGCTTGCCGTCTCCGCGGAAGACGACGGTGTGGCAGTACTCGCAGACCTTGAATTGCCCCGCGCCCGGGCGGAACTCGACAGGCGCACGGCATGAGGGGCAGTCACCGACCTTCATCGCGAACGTCTGCGATTCCATCACGCCGCCGGGTGAGAGGCCCTCATTTCTTCTGCAGTGTGACGAATGTTGAGCCGTAGAAACGGCCCCCTGCATCTATGGCCCGAATGACCGCCGCTCGGCCCCACCTCCAGCCTGTGAACGAGCGAGAGGCCGTGGAGCTCGAGGTGCTGCTCGCGGCCGTCGCGCGAGGTGAACGCGAGGCGATCGGGTCGTTCTTCGATCGCTTCGAGCGCGAAGTGAATCGCCTGGTGTGGACGATGTTGGGCGCGGACGCGGAGCACGACGACCTGGTGAACCAGGCGTTCGAGGTGATGCTGCAGAAGATCGGCTCCGTGCGAGCTCCTGGCGCCGTGCACGGGTGGGTGCGCCAGGTCACCGTGAATACGGTACGCATGGAGTTGCGACGTCGACGCTGGCGCCGCCTCTTCTCGAGCGAGGAAGAGAAGGCGCTCGAGCACCCCGACTTCAGCGTGCCGGATGAGCATGAGCGAGCCCGGCTGCGTGCGCTCTATCGCGCGCTCGATCGACTGAGCGTGGATGACCGGACGTTGATCGTGCTCCGTCATCTCGAAGGTCTCGAGCTCACGGAGCTCGCAGAGGCGGTGGAGGTTTCGCTCGCAACGGTGAAGCGGCGGTTGGCGCGCGCGGAGGCGCGACTGAGCAAGACGATGGGCCGAGGTGAAGATGAAGCCTGAACCTGACTTCGAAGCAGAGCGCCGCTCGCTCGGTGAAGGACCGTCGGATTCGCGACGCGCCCTGCAGCGAGTTCGTCTGCTCCGCGAAGCGCGGCCTCCCGCGAGACGGCGCTGGGTGTTGATTGCGCTGGCAGCGATGGTCGCCGTCACGGTCGCCGCGTTCGCGCTCCGTCCTCGTCAAACTGAGTGGGTAACCGAGAAAGGCGACAGCGTCGTCGTCGGAAGTCTGATCGTCGCTGAGACTTCGCGTGAACTCGCGTTCTCCGACGGCAGCAACGTGACGCTCGCGAGCGGGAGCAGGTTGCTCGTGGAAGCAGTGGATGCGCAGCACGTGGAAGTGCGGCTCGAAGAAGGTCACCTCGACGCGCACGTGATCAAGGGCACGGGGCGCACCTGGCGATATCGCGCAGGTCCGTGGACGGTGCTCGTGGTGGGAACTCGATTGGCGATCACGTGGACTCCCGCGCGCGAAGAGCTCGAGGTCTCGGTGAGTGAAGGCGCAGTCGAGGTCTCTGGTCCTTCCGGTGGTCCCGTGCTCGTTCGCGCAGGTGAGTCGATCTCACGTTCTCCCCCTGCTCCGCTGCCTCGCGTCGAAGTGCCCGTCGTCGTCGTGCCTCCGCCTGAAGAGCCCGTGCCTCCGAAGAAGAAGGCGGCCGTCGTCGAAGCAGCGCCGCCCGTCGTGGAGCAACTCCCCGAAGCGCCTCCGCCTGCTCCACCGGTGACGTGGAAAGAGCTGCTCGCGCAGGGCCAACGTGCGCAGGCGCTGGCGGACGCAACTGCGCACGGAGTGTTCGCTGGTGCGCTCGATGATGCTGACGCGCTCGTGCTCGCAGATGCAGCGCGACTCGAGCGTCGGGTGGATCTCGCGCAGGTGCTGCTCGCTCGCGTGCTGGAGCGTGGTGGACCCAACGCGGCGGAAGCCTCGTTTCTCCTCGGTCGCTTCGAGCTCGAAGCTCACCGTGCACGCGCGGCGCAGGAGTTCTTCTCTCGTTCCCTCTCGCTCGCGCCTCGTGGTGCCTTCGCTGAGCAGTCGCGCGGACGATTGCTCGAAGTGTTGCTCGAGCTGAATGACGTTCCTGCCGCGCGTCTCGCCGCGAAGGACTACCTCGCGCATCATCCGGGAGGCGCGTGGGAGCAGCTCGCGACCCGGCTCAGCCAGGGCGCCACTCCGTGAACTCGCTGCTGTTGCTGTTCCTCGTCGCGGCGGCGCCCTCGGTCACGCTCAGTGTCACCGAGTGTCCCGACTCGATGAGGCAGGCGATCCGCGATGAACTCGAAGCAGCGGGGATGTCGACTCAGCTCGAAGAAGGCGACGCACAGGTCGCGCACGTGACGGTGCACTGCGAGGTCACGAGAGTGATCGCGCGCGTCGACGATCGCGTCACTTCGAAATCCGTCGAGCGGCAACTCGAGCTCACTCCGGGTGCACGAGGGGACGTGTTGCTCGCCCTCCGCGTGGTCGAACTGCTGCACGCGAGCCTCGCGGAGACACGCTACGCCGCGCTCACTCAGGTTCCGGCGCCGGTCGAACAGTTCCTCGCAAAGCGCGAACCACCTCCGCCTCTGAGTCGCTGGGAGTTCTCGCTCGCGGGCGGCTTCACCTACGCGGCGGGAGGCTTCGAGATGCAGCCTTCGGTCGGCGGAGAGTTCGCGCGCTCGGTGAAGGCGTGGTCGTCGTGGCAACTCGAACTCGGCGCAATGTTGAACGCGACGTTGCGCGCGTCGAAGTTGCGAAGCAGCGCAGGTGCGGCCGACATGGGACTCGTCGAGCCGCGTGGACAGGTCGCGCTTGCGTGGGAGAACTCAGGGTGGTCCCTGCGTGGCCGCTTCTCGCTCGGCATGTTGCTGGTCTGGGCGGTGGGACGTGAAGCGACTGGCATCTGGGGCGCGAAGGCGGGAGCGACGACCACCTTGGAAACCGGCGTCGGCGTCTCCGCCACACGCACGTTGGCGGATTGGCTCTCACTCAGAGCTGGAGTCGACGTCGCGGTCGCTCCGTTTCCAGTGCGAGTGCTGATTCCTGAAGCAAGTGCGAGCGTGGGCCTGCCGATCTTCGCGCTGCAGCTGGGTTTGGTGTTTCGGTGAGCCGCGAAAACGTGCACGTGCATCTGAGGGCCATGAACCAGCGAATCGCGTTGCTGCTGCTCGCGGCGTTGCAGGCCTGCAATCCCGTGCTCGATCCGATCTTCGAGCGGAAGGCGACTCCACATACCGGCACGCCGAGTCAGGCGCGGGTGGTCTGGGCGATCGATAACTCGGGCTCGATGCTCCTTCCGATCGACCCCTCGGCACCTCAGTGTCCTACGGGATGCGGAACCGCGAGCAACCTCTGTCCCGTCAACTGCCCCACGAGAACCTCTGAACGGCCCGCTGCGATTGAGCTCATGGAGGCGGAGCTGCCTGCGGAGGTCACCCAGGCGACCGCGATCTTCCCGATCGATCCCGTGTGCGGCAGCCCCACTTCGGTGACCTTAAACCTCTCCGCGTCGGACGTGATGGCTCAAGTTCGCAGCCTCTTTCCATCGGGAGGCACTCCGACTGGCGACACGCTGCGGATGATCGCGAACCTGGCACCGCTCCCAACAACGGAGACCTTCGTCGTGCTGATCACCGACGGACTGCCCAACTGCAACGCGGCCAACCCGAACAGTGTCTGCTCGATGAATCCCACCGCCGAGCAAATCATGGCGTGCAGTTGCACGACGTCGACCTGTGCGCCCGCGAGCCTCTGCTCGAACGGCTGTCTCGATCTCGGTGCAGTGTCCGCCTCTCATCTCCTCGTCGAACGAGAGCAACGGCTCATGGTGATCGGCTACGGGAATGACCTCACCGCGGGACTCGGCCCCCAGGTCCTCTCTGCGATGGACGTAACG
>CBIHPJ010000134.1:0-14965 GCA_966211295.1 uncultured Myxococcales bacterium
TCCATCGTCTCGACGCGCGAGACGCCCTGGGTGGTCGAGGAGCCGAAGCAGACCAGCAGCTAGCGTTGTTCAGCTGCCGACGCGGAAACGCCGGATCACCGACTGCAGCTGCAGCGAGAGATTGGTGAGCTCCTCGGTGGCGTTCTTCATCTGACGCACGGCCGTGGTCTGCTCTTCGATCACGCGCTTCACCGCGTCGGTGGCCTGCAGATTGGTGCGAGCGACCTCGGAGATCTCATTTACCGCCTGAACCATCGCCTCTGATCCCTGCTGCTGCTCACGCGCGGACTGGTGAATCTGCGAGACCTTCTCCACTCCGCTGCGCACGGAGTCGCTGATGTTGCCCATCGAGCGAACGATCGTCGTCACATCCTCACGTGACTGAGCGAGCTCCTCGATGCCTTCCTTCATCGCTCCAAGCACGTGCGTGGACTGCTGCGAAATATCGCGAGCCAGTCGCGAGATCGCCTCGGCCGACTTCCCCGCGGACTCAGCGAGCTTGCGCACTTCATCAGCGACGACCGCGAAGCCACGTCCGTACTCACCGGCGCGCGCCGCCTCGATGGTCGCGTTCAGCGCGAGCAAGTTGGTCTGCGCCGCCACCGAAGTGATCGCGTCGACGATCTTCGAGATCTCCTGGGTCTTCTCGCCGAACTTGAAGACCTCCTGGCTGGCGGACTCCACGCGGCTGAACACCTTGCGCAGCTTCTCTGACGCCAACTTCGCCGCCGTCGAACCCTCGAGCGCCGCCGACGAAGTCGCCGCAGTGGCCTTGGTCGACTCCTCAGCGGAAGCAGTCGTGCGCTGCAGCGCGGCGGCCATGTCAGTGATGGAGCGAGAGGCTTTCGTCACCAGCGAGCTCTGTACCTCCGCGCCCTGGGCGATGCGCCGCATCGACTCACCCACCTGCGCCGCACGTTGATCGACACCCGCTGCGTTCCCCTCGAGCGCAGTGGCGGAATCGGCGACCGACTCCGCGGTGTGCTGAATGGAAGAAACGAGCTCGCGAAGATTGTCCTGCATCATCGCGATCGCGACGGCGAGCTCATCGAGGTCATCCCGCACCGACGAGTCCGCGATCGCGACACCACGACTGATGTCACCGCCGGAAATCTCATGCGCGGTCTTCGACAGAATCTTCACGCGCTCCACTCGGAGCAGCGCGGTCGGCAACGCCACCGCGAGCACCAGCGTCACTCCGAACGCGGCGGTGATCTTCAGCGGCCAATCCCACGCCTGGCCCACGTAGAACACCCCGACGATGGCCGCGGCGAGCGCGACGTAGCCGACGAGGATCTTGAAGTGCAGCGACATGCGCCGTCCTTCAGAGGACGGGGACGTGGCACGGGTCTCCGCGGTGGGGCGGCGGAAGTCTTCGCTGGTGCGGCGCATGGGGACCCAAGACTCCTCCCCCCGCAGCGCGGGTACAAGTTTTCAGGGAAGGAGCGAGCGCACGGTGGTCGCAGTCGCGCACACACGATCACCCGAGAGCACCCGGTGCTTGAACACCAACGCGCCCTGCACGTGGCCGGCGAGGCCTGTCTCCACGGTGATCAGCTCTCCGGCGACGATGGCCGCGCGGAAGTGCACCGACTCGGCGACGGGCACGAGCTTCTGGGGATCCTTCCCCTGCGCGGCCACCACGCGCGCGACACCCTCGTCGCAGTAGTCGACGTACGCCGCGTGATTCACGTGGCCCTGCGGATCCATCCACGAGTGCCAGACGGTGAAGTCGAACACGTGGTTGGGGTTGTCGTTCTGCGTGACGAACGAGGGCAGCTCGATGTCGGGGTAGCCCTCGTGCATCTGGAACGCGTCGTAGATGTCCTTGCCGGCGCGCGTGGGCTGGAGATCGCGGGTGAGAAAGGCCCATTCCTGCGTGGCGCCGGCGACCAGCTCGTCACCCGAGAACAGCCGCACCTGGCGAGTGAACAACATGTCGCGACGCGCGCGTGACGGCCACGTGCGGCCGTGGAGCGGGAGCGCGATGCCCAGCTCCCGGTTGTGGCGCACGGTCATGGTGCGCACCACGAACATGCAGTTCTTCTCGAGGTACTTCTCGGCAGTCCACCCGACCGAGGCCGATTGATCGACCACCACGTCCTGCATCGCGCGCCAGACGTCTCCCGCGTGAGCGACGAGGCGGGGGCCGAAGCAGTGGCGCTGGAGCTGAACGGGGAAGGTCAGCGTCTCATCGGGGACTTGATGCATTTAGAGAGCAGCGAAGAGGAGATCGCATTCACCGGCAAGACGAGTGTCGAGCGCGGTGACCTTGTTGCCGGCGTCGTGCGTGACGAAGCGCAGCGTCACCTTTCGCCAGCGGATGTCGATGTCCGGGTGGTGATCAGCGGTCTCGGCGATCTTGGCGACACGGTCCACGAAGTCGATTCCCCTGAGGAACTGCGGCGCCTCGAAGGTGCGTACCAGCGCGCCGCCTTCGAGCTTCCACTGAGGATGGGCCATGAGGAACTTCTTCACCTCTTCTTCGGCGAGGGGCGCGCGGTTCGTCATGGCGGCTTCATACACGGTCTCCCTCACGTGCACCGGAGAGGGTTTGGGGAGCTTCGGTAAGCTTCGCCCCGTGAAGCGGGGACTCCAGATCGTGGGCCTGGTGCTGGTGGTTGTTCTCGGCGTCTTTGTGACGCGCGCGTGGCAACCGGATCGCCCGGTGGAAACGCTGGTGGCGAAGTGGGCTCCGCCGCCGTCGCAGTTCATCGAGTTGATGGGGCTGCGCGTGCACGTGCGCGACGTGGGGCCGCGGGAGGATCCGTTACCGATCGTGCTGCTGCACGGAACGTCGGCGAGTCTGCACACGTGGCAGGGCTGGGTGGAGGTGCTGCAGGAAAAGCATCGGGTGATCTCGCTCGATCTGCCCGGCTTCGGGCTGACGGGTCCGTTTCCGGATGGTGACGCGACGCTGGGGCACACCATCGAGCTGCTCAGCAAGTTGCTCGAGAAGCTCCAGGTGTCGAAGTGCGTGCTCGTCGGGAACTCGTACGGAGGGCGGCTCGCGTGGGAGTTCGCGGTCGTGCATCCGGAGATGGTGGGGAAGTTGGTGCTCGTCGATGCGGGTGGCTATCCGCGGAACGCGACGTCGATTCCGCTCGGATTTCGCATCGCGCAGACGCCAGGGCTGCGGAGGCTGGGTGAGTATTTGCTCCCGCGCGGGCTGATCGAGCGGAGCGTGAAGAACGTGTACGCGGATCCTTCGAAGGTGACTGATCAGCTCGTCGATCGGTACTTCGAGCTCACCCTGCGTGCGGGGAATCGCGCCGCGCTCGTG
Organism: uncultured Myxococcales bacterium; assembly: GCA_966211295.1. Lineage (GTDB taxonomy): Bacteria > Myxococcota > Myxococcia > Myxococcales > Myxococcaceae > Archangium_A. Next base: position 3,284 of record CBIHPJ010000134.1, read on the forward strand.
CAGCGCTTCGAGCAAGTGCCGGCGGAAGGTGACACGTCGAAGTTGAAGACGCTCACGATGCCCGCGCTGATCATGTGGGGCGGGCAGGATCGATTGATCCCGCCGGATAATGCGCATCGGTTCGCCGAGGATCTGCCGTACAGCCGCCTGGTGATCTTCGATTCGCTCGGTCACGTGCCGCATGAAGAGGATCCGGTCGCCACTGTGCGCGAGTTGGAGAAATTCCTCGCGGAGTGACGCAACAGCGCCTTCATGAGCGGTGGCGACGCAGGGCTTGGTGCGGTGCTCGTCGCGTGCAGGCCTCTCGCTTTGAGCATTTCTTCACTCGATGACTCGACTTCGACGCGTTTCGCTCGGAAAACGAGACCTGTGGATCCCACGTACAGCGGGTTGTACGCCCAGACCACAGGTCTCACTCTTCGTGTGGTGCGCGTCGCGGGCACTCGCTGCGAAGAGCCCAACGTGACGAATCCGAAGATTCGCTCAACGAGTCAAAGAAAGTTCGAGATCGAGGGCCCGATCGCGACGAGCAACGCTCGAGATCATGAACGCCCGCTTCCCTTCAGGGCGTTTGAGAGAAATTCCTCGCGGAGTGACGAGTGCGGGCCGCCCCTCTCCCCTCTGCGCCCGCTGCGCAGGGAGAGGGAAGAAGAGCTCAGAACGTGAGGACGATTCGACCGTTCTTCCCACCGGCGTTCGCGAGGGTGCCGACGCCATCGAAGCCACCTTCACCAGCGCCCGCGCTCATCGACGCGTTGCCCTGAAGGCGATCATTCCCCGCGACCATCATCGGCATCGTGGCGCTCGGAATGATGAAGCTCGAGCCACCGCCACCACCGCCCGCGCAGTAGGTCCAGATGAAGCCGGCACCGCCGCCGCCGAAGTAGCCGGAGCCGCCACCACCACCGCCGCCGTTCCCCTGTCCACCACCCTGCTGCCACGCGATCGCGCCGAGGCCCATGTCGCACGTGCTGTTCACTCCGGTCGCCTTGCCGCCGCCACCTGAGTCACCAGGCTGGCCGCTGCACTTGGTGGACGCCGTTCCCGTCGAGCTGCCACCGAGTCCGCCCGCGCTCTGAGTTCCACCCTGTCCGCCCGTCGCGCCCGTGCAGAACGGAGCGATGGTGCCGACCAGGTTCTGACCATTCTGTCCCGTGAGCGCTCCACCAGCGCCGCCACGTCCGTTCGATCCAGACGCGCCGCTGTTGCCGTCGCTCCCACCACCGCCACCACCCGCCGCGATGATCAGCGAGGTCGTGCCGCGCTTTACCGCGGTGGCGCCAGCTCCGTTCCCCGGAGCGATTCCGCCTTCAGCGACCTGCAGCTCGAGCACTTCACCCGGCGTCACCGCCAACGTCGCGCGCACGTACGCACCGCCGCCACCGGTCGAGCCCATCTGCACGCCGCCCGCTCCGCCACCGCCCCACGCGTCGATGGTCACCGAGGTCACGCCGGCGGGCACCGTCCACATCGTCACTCCGGGCGTGGTGAAGACGTTGCCCGCATCGACCTCGACCATGCCTGCATCGACACCAGCGTCCATCCCCGCATCGACGCCCGCGTCCATCACACCGGCATCGACACCCGCATCCATCATCATCGCCACGCTGCAGGTGTTCGTCGCCATCACGCACATGCCGCCGCAGATGGTGGTGATCGCCTGGTACTCGCACTTGTTCGCCACGCACGTGCCATGCGGCTGATAGCTGATCAGCGTGGAGCTCGAAGCGCAGTAGTTCGAAGGCGGCGCGTTGCACTCCACGCACACCAATCGCGGCGTGCCCACGCCCGTCACCACGATCGCCACGTCGCTGTCATTCGTGGAGTTGTTGATCAGATGCACCACGCCATCGCGCGTGCCTTCCATCGAGGGCTGGAAGGAGAGATCGATCGACACCTTGTCTCCGCCTGCGATGGTGATGGTCTGCATCGGACCGGAGAAGTCCGCGTTCTCGACGGTCACGTTCGAGATCACGAGGTCGCTCTTGCCGAGGTTGCGCACCTGCACCGGCAGGCTGACCTTCAACCCATTCGGGATGGGACCGAAGTCGAGCGCGAGCGGCTGTACGTCGATGCTCGGCGCGGTCGTGGAGATGGTTTCACGACCACAGGAGACGAGGACCACGAGGGAGAGGAACGAGAGCGAAGCGCGCATGGAAGTGGCGCGCCTCTACAACAACATTCTCCCGATAATGCGATCCTACCGGTCAGTTTTATTGGAGCTCGAATCAACCGAGCTCGTGATTTCGCGCCATCGACGCAGCGTGTCGGCCTCGAGCTGCTTCATGTCCACGCCGAGCTTCTGAGCCACTTCCAGCTCGCGCTTGAACGAGGTGCCCATCGGAGTTGGGTCATCGCTCCCCAGCACGCAGTGCACGTGGGCATGCTGCAGGGCCTTGAGCGGAGTCGCTCCGCCGTGCGCGCTCTGCAAGTGACCGAGAGCCGTGGGAATCAGCAGCAGGTTGCTGGTGGGGCAGACCTCGAGAGTCACGCCCTCCTTCGCGAGCCGCTCGAGGGTGGCGGGGCTCTGAAGCGAGTGCACGCCGTGACCGATTCCCCGCGGAGACATCGCCAGGGTGCGATCGACCGACGCGTGCCCCTCGAACTCGCCTGCGTGAATGGTGAGATCCGGCAGGTCCTTGCGAAGCGAATCGAGGATCTCCACCAGCGGACCCGGGAGCGGCTCCTTGTCAGCGCCGGTCACGATGCCGAGCACGTCGAGTCCCACCAGTGACTTCGCGTGCTCCACCACCATGGCCGCGAGCGCGCGGTAATGCGGCTCACTCTCGAAGGTGCGCGAGAGCCCGAGCCGCAGCACCATCGGCTTTCCGGTCTTCTTCTGCACTTCATCGCGCGCGCTGATCACGCTGATCAGAATCGGACGCGCGAACTGTTCCGCGAAGTCGACGGGCTTCACTTCGCGCCAGTTCTTCTGCTGGTTCTCGATCAACGTGCGCGCCATCGAGAACAACGAGAGCCGCATCTCGAAGCCATCGGTGTCGTCCGCGGCTTCCTGGAACGCGAGCACCGAGAGCGCGCGAATCGCCTCCACGCTCACGTACGCGGCGCGAGCCTTCACGATGCATTGGTAGAAGATGGTCGCGTCATCCGACGGCGCCTGCATGGTGAGCTGCGTGGAGAGCGCTTCCGGCGTGCGGAACGAATTCGTCGCGGCGTCGAAGAAGAGCGGGTGTTTCAGACCGAAGGTGCGCGCGACTTCGAGCAGGGCGCGCGGGCTGTGCGAGCCCTCGAGGTGTCGATGGAGGTCCAGCTGCATGCCCTCCCTTACCGAATTCTTCACATTTGGGGGTCCTTAAGGGTCATGACGCCACCATGAAATCGAAGGCTTTGGTGCTGGCTGGGTGTGCATTGCTGGGTCCCGCGTGCACGACATTCATGACCACCTCCAACGGGGTCACCACGATCAAGTTCGGTGCCGAGGCCGAGTACGAAAAGCTGAAGGTGCTCAACGAGCGCGTGAATCAGGCGCGCAAGAGCCTGCTGGAGCGCTACGGCGACAAGCCCGAAGAAGAGCTGGTCACCATCAACGCGGTGGCGAAGGAGCTGGCCGCGGTGCGCCAGGAGCTCACCCCGATGAAGTCGAACGGCGCTCCCTACAAGTCAGTCGACGAGAACCTCACCGACGCGATCGATTGGAACGAGAGCACCCGCCGCGGCCTCGCTTCGCAGCAGGCGATCAAGGAGCGCGAGGGCCGCGTGCTCGCCGAACCCGGCCTCACCCCGCAGGAGCTCGACGCCACCGAGACCATCGTGAAGGCGTTCACCACCAACGTGCGCAAGGAGTGGAAGAACGTCGCCGACAATCACACCAAGCGCATGAAGGAGCTGCGCGACACCACCGCCGCCGGCCCGGAGCTGCGCGCCAAGGCGAAGGAAGAAGCGGACCGCAAGGCCGCGGAGAAGGCGAAGGAAGAGGCGCGCCGCAACGCGCAGCAGGCGCGGCACCAGGCTGATCAGCTCCAGCGCAAGTTGCAGGGCGTGATGGAGAAGGCCGAGGTCCCGAGCGAAGAGGACATCACCACCCTCGCTGGCCTGGTGCAGAAGATCGCGACGGGCGATCTCGACGAAGCGCGGCACGGCGAAAAGATCATGCTCGACGCCCGCATCGTGCGCGCGCTCGACCAGGAGAACGCAGGCCCCGCGATGCAGGCGCTCTTCCAGGGCACGGTGGCCACCTCGGGTCAGAGCAAGGGCAAGACGCTCTCCGTTCCCCTCACCGTGAAGAAGGGTCACTGCGCGGTGTTCTTCGGCCGCTTCGCGAACTTCACCGGCTCCGAGCTGATCAAGGATCCGGTGCTCGGCGTTCCCGGAGACAGCACCGCGGCGCAGAAGTTCTCGATGTGGGCCAATCACGCAGGAGGCAACTCGCGGGTGTTCGAGCTGCACGGCTTCTGCGCGCTGCGCGACGTGAAGGGCACCGTGGGCGCGTCGCTCGAGTTCACCGGCACCAAAAACGGCGTGCGCTACGTGGTGCTCGACTTCGAGAAGCCGCAGTTCCCGAAGCTGCTCGCCTCGCACCTGAACATCGACATGCCTGATCACTGCGATCCCGAGGCATGGGCGGCGATGTGGCTCAACCCGGTGCCCGGTTCGCTCGGCTACTTGAACGGCGAGCCGGTGATCGTCAGCACCGATCGCGCGTACTTCGCGGGCGACCCCGGAGAGAACCAGAGCTTCGATCTCGATCGCCTCGAGCGTGCGGCTCCGAAGAACGTGAAGTTCACGCATCAGCTCAAGTGGGGCCGCTGCAACATCGAGTATCCCGAGGCGCCGGTCTCCAAGCAGCTCAAGGCGTGCAGCGACAAGATCGACAAGCGCTACGACAGCCAGTGGAAATCGGTGGAGCGCGTGCGCGAAGTGGCCGACGGCATGAGCACCAGCACGTGGAAGTACTACTCGCCGGCCGCGGAAGAGAAGGCGTCGCGCCTGAAGATCGCCGCCGACAAGGACTGGGAGCGCGAGTGCCAGCCCATCGAAGACAAGATGGAGAAGACCTTCGCGAAGCGCTTCGAGAAGCTGGTTGATCAGCTGACGGACGATCGCCCCGTGGACGTGCTCTACAGCGGTAAGTGAGCCGGGACGCGGGAGAGATCCTCGATCAGCTGCTGGCGAAGTGGCGCGAGGCGCGGCACGCCTCGACGTCCGAGCTGATTCAGCAGATCGGTGATCGTCTCCGGGTCGAAGTCTCGCGCCTCCCCGCCGCGAAGTCGGAGGCAGCGAAGCGGTTGGTGGAGTCGATCTCCACCGAGCCCGCGTTCCTCCTCTCGGCGCGGCTCAAGCAGCTGCAGGAGTTCGCGCGCGTCAGCTCCGGTGCGGTGTTGTGGCCGGTGTTCGAGGCGCTCGCGAAGCTGCCCGCGGATCCACGCGTCGCCACGCTCGCCACGCGCCTGCTCGTCGGCGATGCCTCGACGGAGCTCACCTCGAAGCTCACGCGGCGCCTTCTCGATTGCGTCGAGGCGCACGGAGATGACTCGCACTTTCGATCCCTCGAGCTCGGCTTCCCGCTGCACCTGCAGGACGATTCCGTAGCGGCGCGCACCGCGCGGATGCTCCAGCGTGAGCGCGCGCTTCGCCCCGAGGGCGCCGAGTTACCGCTCGCGGAGCGCAAGCAGCTGCTCGCGGAGAAGAACTGGGAAGTGCCTGAAGCCCCGGTGCCGGTCGCTTCGCTCTTCGCGCCGGTCTGGGAGAAGCCTCGGGATCTCGCACGTCGCCAGGTGCTCGCAGACGTGCTGCTCGAGCGGGGAGATCCTCGAGGAGAGTTCATCTCGCTTCAGCTCGCGAAGGCGTCACCCGATCGGCAGCGTGCGTTACTCAAGGCGCACGCGCACGCGTGGTCCGGTGCGCTCGAGGCCGTGCTCGATTGGAAGCACGGTCCGCCGGCGTTCGAGGACGGATTCATCTCGGAAGTGAGCGTGCTCGCGGTGAAGCCAGGTCAGTTCAACCTGGTGAGAGACGCGGAGGACTGGGCGACCGTGCGGCGCGTTCGCCAGGGACTGCAGCGCTTCGGCAAACACATGCGCAGCCTCGAGGACGCGGGGCGCGTGAGGCTGGAGGCCGTGAAGGCCGCGGTGCGCGAGAAGATTCCTTTGCACCTGCGTTCGATCGAATTGCTCGCGGGACCCGATGAAGCGGCTGACGTGCTCGAGACGTTGGAGCACATGCCTCGGTGGGTCGCGCTCTTCCTCGAATGGGGTGTGACCCGCGACGTCCGCGACGCGTTGCCTCGTCTCGCTGATCTGCAGGGCGTGGAGCGCCTTCGTTTCAGCTCGCGCGAGCTCCCGGTGATGGTGGCGTTGCTTGGACAGACGGGACTTGGTTGGCTGCCTCGTCATGTGAAGCGAATCGAGCTGCGGCGAGATGCCCAGCTGATGATCTTCGAGCGCGATCGCAAAGCCTGGAGCCTCGACCTGGTCGACCTCTCACGCACCGCCCCTCGGCTGATCGACTGGAAGGAAGCGCTGGTGGAGCTGAGCTGGCTGCATCCCACGCAGGTGCGCTTGCTCACGCGCCACGACGTGGAGAGCGTGGAAGTGAAGGAGCTCGAACACCTCGCGCGCCGCTTCGAGCTCCCGGTCGCTGCCTCGATGCTGACGGAGGTCCCCGAAGAGCTCGCGTGGTGACCCGTGTCTCCACCCCATGGCGCACTCGATGCATGATCGTGGCGCGGAGGAACACGCCATGAGCGACTTCATGATCTCGTCACCCCACACCAAGGAGGAGTGCCAGCACGCCCTCGAGGCGACCCTCGATGAAGGGCCGGAGATCCTCGCGCAGTACGAGTTCGGCTGCGCGTCGGGTGATCACACGGGCTACGCGCTGGTCAGCGTGGAGACCGAGCGCGAGGCACGCCTGATGGTGCCCTCGTTCTTGAGGGCGAAGGCGAAGATCGTCGAGGTCGAGCCCTACACGCCCGAGGAGATCCGCTCGTCACACAGCTGAGCGCTGGTAGACGAACGGCGCGAGTGGCCACATCTCGGGGCGCGGGCCCGCCATCCAGTTGTCGTGGCGCCCGTCGAGATGGTGAGTGGGAAGTCCGGCGAGCTCCACGCCCTCGAGGCAGTTCGCGTTGATGGAGACGAACGCGCCGCCGACCTCCGGCACGTCGCCCGCGCCGAAGCAGTGAATGCCGCAGGTCGAGCAGAACGAGCGCGAGTTCGGGCTCCCGGTTCCCACCCTGTATTCGGTGATGCGCGACGCCCCGGTGAGCAGTTTGAACGCGGCAGGTTTCACCAGCACGCTGGCCTGGCTCACCTTGAGGCAGATGCTGCAGTTGCACCGGCCGACCCCTTTGCTCAGGTCGAACTCGGCTTCGAAAGTGACAGCTCCACAGTGACAGGCGCCTCGGTAGGTCTTGGTCATGACCTGCGTTGTATGGGCCGTCAGTGACAGCGTTCTGTCAGCTTTCTACCCAGCGTCTCCCTCTCCCGTGGGAGAGGGTCGGGGTGAGGGCGCGTCACCTCTCCCAATAAGGCTCAAAAGTCTCGCGGTCGGGATTTCCGATCGCACAGACCTCCGACGCGAAGTCGCTTCTCGGCTGCTCACCCTTCCTCAAGGGCCTCCACTTTGGATCCTTCGCCCCTGAGTGAGAGAGCCCCGCGGCCTTCACCTGCGCTTCCCGCAGCGAGCACGCATTCGCCCCGACCACGAAGTCCGGATGCACGAGCTGATCGAAGTCATCGATCCACCCGCACACCGGACACGTCTCCATCGAGCCCGCGGGCTTCGGGAACACGAGGAATCCGCAGGCGGCGCAAGGGTGCATCGGCCGCGAGTGTCTAACGAGTCGTGAACGAAGTCGCCCAGCGATGCGAGGTGCTGGGAATGGTCACCTCGAGCCGGCACTCGCCGGGACTGAGGATCTTCGCGACGGGAAGTCCGCCTCCGTACTGCTCGCCACCCGCGGGACCGCACTGGGCAGGCGTGGAGGAAATCGCCGCGAGCCACTCGACGGGAATCGGCATGCAGAGCTTCCCTGCGGTGGTGGTCGCGTCATTCACCTGGAGGTCGACCAGGTTCTCCTGCTCCGGGTACCAGAGGAGGTAGCTCTCTCCGTCGGTCAGCTGCTCGCTCACCGAGCCCTTCGCCGCAGCCTTGCGAAGAAAGAGCTGCGCATCGACCCGCGTGAGAGCTTCAGGACCCACGACCTCGAACGATTTGAGGCCCGCCACAGGCTTGTCGGTGTCGAAGCCCAGCTCGACGTGACCTGCTTCGGCGGTCAGTTCCCAGCTCTCCGCGGTTCGCGAGAGTCCCCCGGTAGAGCGCAGCGTGATGGCGACAGGCTTCGGCGCGTTCGCCGCCTCGAAGCGTTGTCCGCTGGCGTCGAGCGGATGCGCCTGAGGGATCCAGGCCTCGACGCCCGCGGGGATCACCACGCTCTGTTCACACCCGGGCCAACGCTGATGAAGTTGGTCGACCACGAAGCTCGAGATGCGCGCGACTCGGATCGTGAGCGTGTGTTGGAGCGGCAGCGAGGTGACGCCGTTGCAGTCGATGCCGGTCGCTTGTCCCTCGAGCAACGCGGTGACGGTTCCTTCGAACAGCAGCGTGACCGACAGCACGCCGTTCGCGAGGGAGAGCGATGCGCCACCGCCCTGGAGGTTGGAGAGGCGACTCCACGTGGCGGTGCCCTTCGGCACGGAGCAGCCCTGGATGACGTAGACCTCGGGCGAGGGCGTGATGGTGAGTGAAGTGGGGTGATCGTCACCGAGTGCGTAGGTGATCGAGGTGTCCCACTCGCCGTTCGTTCGCACATACATCTGAAGAGGCACGTCGGTGGCGTGTTCCACGGGGAGGATCAGCTCGGTGGGCTTCGGCTCGGGTGGAACCGGCGGAGGTGCGCAGGAAATCAGTGCGACTGCGAGAATGAGAGTTCGCATGGGTGCTGAATTAGTCCTGCAGCGGCTGTGTAGGAATGCACGGTGGTGCACGGTCGTCGTGCAAATTTGTTCAGAAGAGCGACAGCTGGGTTCCCGCGACTCGCTCGAATGAAGTTCCAAGAATGCCGAGCACCACGTCCACCGCGGGAGCGAGCTGCTTCTCCAAATAATGGTCGTAGGCGATGGGCCCCGTGCGCAACGAGAGCGGCTCGGGACCCTTCGAGGTGATCACGTACTCGACGTCGGACGCCGGCGCGTCATCTTCGGACTCTTCCTCCAGCAACCGTGCCGCCTTCACGTGCGGAGGCACCGACGCGTAGTCACTCACGCCTCTGCGCAATCGCTTCCGATAGATCAGCTGCTGATCGAGCTCACCGCGCATCAACCGCTCGCGGAGCGAGAGCAACCACGCCTCCCACGGCTGTCCCGCGAACACGCGCTCGAGCAACTCACGCTGCGCATCGCGCGCGAGCGGAGTCCAGTCGGTCCGAATTGCCTCCAACCCACGAATGATCAGCTGCGTGGATCCACTCTTCGCCCGCACCGTTCCCGCGTAGCGCTTCTTCGATCCCTTCTCGGATCCGCGCATCGTCGGCATCAGGAACTTGAGGAAGAGCGCATCGAAACGGAGCTCGAGGAAGCTGGTGAGCCCGTGTTCCTCGGCGACGCGCTCGCGCCAGAACGTGTTGAGACTGTCCGCCAGTCGCCGCCCCTCGCGCTGCGCCTCTTCTTCGCTCGATTTCTCGTCGAGCTTCACGAAGAGCGAGTCGGTGTCTCCGTAGATCACCTGCTTGCCGTGCTCTTCGAGGAAGCGTTGGGAGCGCTCGATGATCTCGCGGCCGCGCAGGGTGATCGACGTGACCAGGCGCGGATCAAAGAAGCGGCAGCCCGGAGTGCCGAGCACTCCGTAGAACGAGTTCATCAGGATTTTGATCGCGCGTTGCAGGGTGTCGTTGCCCGCTTCACGCGCCTTGCTGCGCTCTTCGTGCAGGTGACTGATCAGCTCTGGGAGGATCGCTCCGGTGCGCGCGAACGTTCCGCCCTCGAAGCCCTGCACGGGGTCGCTGCCGGGGAACCAGAGTGCGAGCGGGTCGACCTGGAAGGTGCGGATGATGCTCGGGTACAGCGAGCGGAAGTCGAACGACGCGACGTGCGTGTAGAGGCCGGGCACGCTGTCGAGCACATGACCGCCGGGGGAGGGCGCGGGCTCTCCACTACCCACGTCGTGCGCGACGTAGCCGCGACGGTGCAGCTTGGGGAGATAGAGATGGTCGAAGGCCGCGACTGATCCGCCCTGGCGATCGAGCGGCAGCCCGGTGAGCTTCATGCGAGCGACCGCGAACTCCACCAGCTCGGCCTTCTCGAAGATGTCCTTGGCGAGGCGCGCGTCTTCGAGGTTGTACGCAGCGAGCGCGAGCGGATCATCGCGATACATGCGACGGATCTCCGCGAGCGCGTCCAGCTCGGTGTCGCGCTTCTTCCCTCGGCCGAGGAGTTGTTGGGCGACGTGCTCCAGGGTGTAGCGCTCGAAGGCCCAGGTGGCGTTCTTCAGGGTGGCTACTCCGTCGAGCACCACGCGGCCGGGAACGCGCGCGATGGAGACGCTCTGCGCACTCTCTCCCACCAGCACTCGAGCTCGCTCTCCAGCGCGGCCGATCGCGAAGGGAATGTTGAGCGCGGTGCAGCGTGCATCGAGGACTCGAAGATCGAACTCCACGACGTTCCACCCGAGGATCGCGTCGGGATCGAACTTGCGAATCGCGGCGAAGGTGGCCTCGAGGGCCACGCGCTCCGTGGTGTGAAAGGAGATCTGAGGCTCCCTCTCCCCGCGGGCGAGGGTCGGGGTGAGGGCATGCTCATCGCGAACAATGAACACGCACTCGAGGCCCGCACCGCAAAGGGCGAGCGACAACACCGGCCCATCCCACCCATCGGTCTCGATGTCGAGCGAGAGCGTGCGCAGCTTCGGAGTGACGGTGGCCGAGTGCACTTGCGGATTTACGAAGTGCAGTACGCCGTGCTCCGTCTTCGCGCGACCGTCGACGGAGAACCCACCGTTGACGAAGCGCTCCATCAAGAAGCGATGGGTGGCCTTCACATCGGCCTCGAGCGTGATGCCGCCGATGGACTGAATGCGCTCGCGTTCCTGCACGAGCGCGCGCTGCGAGGTGAAGTACAGCGCGTCGACGTCGGAGCCTTCGCGCGTCTTGAGCGCACGAGGAACTCTGCGGCCCGCCTTCGTCTCGGCGTAGCGCGGCACGAACATCACCGCTTCCTGGCCGGTGAGCGTGACGCGAATGGGACCTTCCTTCTCTGAGGTGGCCCACAGCGTGAGCTCGAGCCCGCGCGATGCGTCGCGCCACTCGGCGCCGAGGAGGAAGGCTTCGGCCTGCACGGTCTGTGTTTAGCGGAGAGAGAGCGCAGATGCCTGACAGCCTCGAGGGTGGTGGTGATGCGTGGCCTCCGTCAGCGCTCTGGCCGAACAGGCCTCTCTGCCTCGGGCTTTCGTCACATCGTGACGTCGCTTCGTGGAAATGGGCGACCCGAAGTACCAGCGTACAGGCGCCCGTACGCTCATCCCTCAGGTCTCATTTTCCGAGCGGAAAGGCCACGAAGCCCAGTCAGCGAGTGAAGAAGGGTTCGAGGTGAGAGGCCCGGTCGCTTCGAGCAAGGCCGCTCACCATTCATCAGCGCGTCCCTCAAGGCTGCTCCAGCGTCATCCAGTATTCGTCGCGCAACGACGCGTCCTGCTTCTCCGCGCGCGCGTCGAGCTCATCGAGCTTCT
>CBIHPJ010000135.1:0-14865 GCA_966211295.1 uncultured Myxococcales bacterium
GCGTGAGCTCGCGGCGGGCGTGCTCGGCACCGATCAGGACGTCGGCAAGGCGCTCACCGAGAAGGACGTCGAAGATCTCTTCAAGTTCCAGGACTGATCTCGAGGTCTGACTCGCTCACGCGCTGTCTCCCTCTCCCTCCGGGAGAGAGTCGGGGTGTGCTCAATGTCAGGGCTCCGTGCCCAAATCGCACTTGTCGGTGGGTACTGATAGGGTGTTCAGTATCTCGCTGGAGGAGGCGAAATGCTGATCACACTGAGGCTCAAGAACTTTGCGGTCGTTGAAGAGGCGGAGGTCGGGTTCGGCCCCGGCCTCACGGTGCTGACGGGAGAAACGGGCGCGGGAAAGTCGATCTTGATCGACGCGCTCGGCTTGCTCGTCGGAGGGAGGGCGGAGCCCGACGTCATTCGCGCTGGCGCAGAAGAGGCGGTGATCGAAGGGCTCTTTGAGCGCTCAGCGATCCTCGCTGCCCGGCTCTCTGAGCTGGGTCTCCCCGACGATGGCCCCGAAGTCTCCGTTCGCCGAGCGTTCGGGCGACAGGGCAGGGGACGCGTGCACGTGAACGGCGCGCTCGTCACCGTCGGTGTGCTGCAGCGGCTGATGAAGGCGCAGGTCGACATCGCCGGCCAGCACGAGCACATGGCGCTGCTCGATTCAGCTCAGCATCTGGGCCTCATCGATCGTTTCGGCGAGCTGCCCGAGCACGAGGTGACTTCGAACTACTCCGCCGCGTGGGATCGGTTGCGAGAGGCGACGAATCGGCTGCAGGCGCTCGGTGGTGATGAGAGCCAGGTGGCCGCGCGCATCGACTTCCTCACCTTCCAGCTCGAAGAGATCGAGCGTGTGTCGCCCAAGCCCGGCGAAGACGTGGGGCTCGAGGTGGAGCGCAAGCGCCTCGCCTCCTGCCAACGGCTCCGTCATGGCGCCCAGAGCGCGGAAGAGTTGGTCTCCACCCGCGACGGCTCCGCGACCGAGTTGCTCGGGCGCGCGATCCAGATGATCGGTGAAGCCGAGAAGCTCGATCCGTCCTTGAGCACCGTGCGCGAGGCGCTCTACCGGACCGCGTGCGAGCTCGAAGAGGCGTCGCGTGGACTGTCCCGCTACCTGAGCGCGCTCGACTCCGACCCGAAGCGGCTCGAGGAGGTCGATGATCGCCTCGACGCGATTCGCCGGCTCTGCCGCAAGCATGCCGCTCCGCTCGAGGGTGTGCTGGGGAAGAGGACGGCTCTCGCCGCCGAGCTCGATGAGCTCACCCACCGCGCCGAGCGCCGGGTGGAGGTCGAGGCCGAGCGTGTGAAGGCTGAAGGCGAAGCCACGGCCGCTGCCGCGAAGCTCACCGCCGCTCGCAAGGTCGCCGCGAACCGGCTCACCTCGACCGTGATGGAAGGCCTCGCCCGACTCGCGATGCCGAAGGCCCGCTTCGAGGTGCAGTTCGAGACCACTCCTCTCACCAGCGCGGGGGCCGACCAGACCCAGTTCCTCTTCAGCGCCAACCCCGGTGAAGCCCTCCGCCCGCTCGCGAAGGTCGCCTCGGGCGGTGAAGCCTCACGCGTGATGTTGGCCATGAAGGCCGCGCTCGCCGGGAGCGATGCGTGCGTGTGCTCGGTGTTCGACGAGGCCGACGCCGGCATCGGAGGCGCCGTGGCCGACGTGGTGGGCCGCCTGATCAAGGACATCGCGGGGCACCGCCAGGTGTTGTGCATCACCCACCTCCCTCAGGTGGCCGCCCACGCCGACGCGCACCTCCGCATCGAGAAGGGAGAGGTGAAGGGGCGCACGCGCTCGGTGGTGCAGTCGCTCGAGGCGGGCGACGAGCGGACCCACGAGCTGGCTCGCATGCTCTCTGGGGTGGAGATCACCCGCGAGGCCCTGGGCGCGGCCGAAGCGCTCCTCCGATCCGCCCTGCGTCACGTGAAGCCCAAGCGCAACCGAAAGAAGATGGTCGAGGAACACCGACGCAGCGCGTGACGCGATCTCAGCGGCGATGAAATCGATCATGAAAGATCGATCATGAAAGAGGTTTGTTGCCGGATGCCGCTGGTGTGCCTAACCTGCCGCCCGTGTCGAAGACGGCTGGCTCGCGACTGAAAGCAGTGTCGGCTGGGCTCACCGACGTTGGTCGGAAGCGCAACCACAACGAAGACAGTTACCTCATCGATGAGGAGCTGCAGCTCTACGTTGTTGCCGACGGGATGGGTGGGCACGCAGGAGGCGGAACCGCCTCCCGCATTGCGGTCGAGACGATCGATCAGCAAATGCGAGGGGCGAAGAAGTCCCCTGAGAACCCCTTCACGACGGACACTCCGTTGCAGGACTCACCGCTCCCCGAGTTCCTCCGGGGCTCGGTCGAGCGCGCCTGCGCTGAGATCTTCAAGGCCGCTCAAGAAGACCCGCGCCTCGCGGGCATGGGCACCACGGTCATCACCCTGTGCGTGAAGGGCGAGAACGCCCTCTTCGCTCACGTCGGTGACAGCCGCGCGTACCTCGTCCGCGGCGATCTGATTCAGCAGGTCAGCGAAGATCACTCGCTGGTCAATGAGCAGATCAAGGCGGGCATGATCACGCCCGAAGAGGCGAAGCACTCCCGCTACAAGAACATCATCACGCGCTCCGTCGGCTTCGAGGAGGAAGTGCAGGTCGACGTGATGGGTCTGGTGGCGAAGCCCGGCGACTTCTTCATTCTCTGCTCCGACGGCCTGGCGAACCTGGTCGAGGACAAAGAGATTCAGCAGGTGGTGTCGAGCAACCCGCTCAAGGACGCCCCCAAGAAGTTGGTAGAGCTCGCCAACGAGCGCGGCGGGGACGACAACATCACCGTCATCATCGTGACCGTTGTCGAGACCTGACGAGGCAACACACGGCAAAAACGAGGCAGAACGAGGCAGAACGAGGCGTGAGTCGCCTCCTACCGCCCAGACGTAAGTCACAAGAAAAACACAATTTCTGTTGATCGATCCCGACCTGATCGACGAGGGTCGCGCGGTTTGAAGCCCCGGTTTCTGGGGCCTCGCCTTTCTGAAGGGGACTGAGTGTCAGCGAACGAGAGCTTTACCCTCATCGTTGTTCCCGATCGGCATGCCGAGGTGAAGCGGTTCCACCTCCGGAAGATCTGGGTTTTTCAGGCCATCGCCGCGGTCGCGGTCGTGGTCCTCATTGGTCTCGTGATGGCCGGTCACTACGCGAGTGTGGTGGCCGAGGCCCGCGAGAACCCCAACCTTCGTGACGAGAACCTGAAGTTGAAGAGCGAGCTCGCGGTGATCCGTGAGCAGCTGGCGCATGTCGGCCAGACGCTCGATCGCGTCGAGCGCTTCGATCAGAAGCTGCGCGCCATCACGTTGCTCTCGGATCCCCAGCGCAACCTCGCCATGGGTCCCACCGAGCAGCAGGCGCTCGTCCCCTCTGGTGAGAACCAGTTCGTGCGCAGCAAGGACGCTGACGGTCCGCAGGTGATCGGTCAGAAGCTCGACAAGCTCTCCGCCGAGGCGACCCGCCAGGAGCAGAGCCTTCAGGAGCTGCAGGCGTATTTCCAGGATCAGAAGTCGCTCCTCGCCTCGGTGCCGTCGGTGTGGCCGACGCGCGGTTGGGTGACCTCTGACTTTGGCTCGCGTCTCGACCCGTACACCTCCGAGCGCGTGATGCACGCCGGCCTCGACATCGCGGGCCCGCACGGCAAGGAAGTCGTCTCTCCCTCCGACGGCACGGTGGTGTTCGCCGGTCTCGAGGGTGGCTACGGCAACGTGGTGGTGCTCGACCACGGCTACGGCATCAAGACCCGCTACGGCCACCTGTCGTCGATCAAGGTGAAGTCGGGCGAGAAGGTGAAGCGCGGCGACGTGATCGCGGCGCTCGGCAACACCGGCCGCTCCACGGGCCCGCACCTCCACTACGAAGTGCGCGTCAACGGCATCGCGCAGAACCCGCGCAAGTTCATCCTCGACGAGTGGTGAAAGCTGGGCTGCTGATCGCTCCGTCTCCGCGATCTTCCGCTTCGCTTCAGATCGTTACTCCGGCTCTGCTCGGTTACCTTCGGTCCCCATGAAGATGGTGGACGTCGGTGACAAGGAAAAGACCCAGCGCGTGGCGGTCGCGACGGGTCGCGTGCGCATGAGCTCGGCGGCGCTGAAGAAGATTCGCTCCAACACGGTCGAGAAGGGCGATGTGCTCGCAGCCGCAAGGCTGGCGGGCATCATGGCCACCAAGCGCACCCCTGATCTCATTCCGCTCTGCCACCCGATCAGCATCTCGGGGGTGGAGGTCGAGGTCGCTCCTCGCAGTTCGGCCGTGGAAATTCGGGCGACCGTGAAGACGGTGGACCGCACCGGCGTCGAGATGGAGGCGCTCACCGCGGTCTCCGCCGCCGCCCTCACGGTGTACGACATGCTCAAGTCGACTGATCGCGGCATGGTGATCGAAGCGGTGGGCCTCGAGCTCAAGAGCGGCGGCCGCTCGGGCGTGTGGAAGCGCTCATCGCCTGGCAACAAGGAGTCCCGATGATCGCGCTCTCGCTGATGCTCGCCCTGGGTGCGTTCGAGCCCGAAGCGCTCCTCCCCGACAAGCCGTACGCGCTGCACGGACACACCGACAGCGTGTTGACGATCGCCTTCAGCCCCGATGGCGGCCAGCTCGCGAGTGCGAGCCGCGACAAGACCATCAAGCTGTGGAACCTGAAGACCGGCGAGCTGCTCCGCAGCATCTCCGGCGCGGAACAGCAGCTCTCCTCCCTCGGCTGGTCTGGTGACGGCAAGCGCCTCGCGTCTGGCGACGTGGGCCTGCAGGTGCGGCTGATCGATCCCTCGACTGGCACGGTGCTGCAAACCCTCGCTCACCCCGACGCGGTCGGAGAGGTCGCGCTCAATGCCGACGGCAGCCTGCTGGCGGTCGCGGGGCTCAACGACAACGGCACCGTCTACGAGGTGACGAAGGACGGCGCGAAGGCCACGAAGAAGTTCGAGTTCCGCGGGCGCACCGCGCGCTTCTCGGGCGACGGCAAGACGCTGCTCATCTCGAGCGGCAGCGGTTCGTTCTCGTTGATCGACGTGAAGACCACCAAGCCGCGGAAGATCGTCACCACCAAGAACGAGCTCCCGCTCACCACCATGAACGCGGCGGGCACCACCATCGCCTCGTGGACCGCGAGCGGCGTGGACGTGCGCGTGTGGACCCCGGCCGGCAAGGAGCTCACCGTGCTCAAGGGACCGCCCGCTGAGATGGACAAGCAGAAGGCGACGGTCACCGGAGTGGCGATGCTCCCCGACGGCAAGCAGCTCGTCTCTGCCAGTGCTGACGGCCTGGTGCGCCTGTGGAGCGTGGAGAAGTCCGCGGTGGTGCAGACCTGGTCAGCCGAGAAGAACAGCGCGGTCGCGGTGTCAGCGGACGGCGCGTGGGTGGCGGTCGCGGACTCGTCGCTCGTGAAGCTCTGGAAGCTCCCGTGACGGGCCCCTTCGCGAACGTCACGCCCTCCACGCGTCGAAGAGCAATCCCGCCAGCACGAGGGAATGCGTGATCGCTCCTTCGCGCACCAGCCGGGGGAGCTCGGTCTTCGGAACGACCACCACTTGAATGTCTTCGCTCCCATCCTGCTTTCCCTCGTGCACCTTCACGCAGTCCTCGGCGAGGAAGCTGTGGAGCCGGTTCACGAAGATCGCCGGGTTCGGGTGCGAGATGCCGATGGGAATCACGCGCGCAGGGCGGTAGCCGGTCTCTTCTTCGAGCTCGCGCGCCGCCGCGGTGAGCGCATCTTCACCGGGGTCGAGCATGCCGCCGGGGATCTCGAGGGTGTTGCTCCAGGTGCCGAAGCGGAACTGCCGCACCAGCACCACCTCGCCCTTCGCGGTGACGGGGATCACGTTCACCCAGTCGGGCGCGTCGATGATCGTCCGCACGTAGGGGTTGCCGTTGCGCGGGTCGAGCACGTCGAGGGTCTGGGTCCTGAAGATCCGGTAGTCCTTTTCGGAGCGCTGCCCAACCTTGGTCCACGGTCGCGGTTCCTCGTCTGCCATGCGGACATCGTTACCAGTTGGGAGCAGCGTGGGAAGCGACGTGTGGCGAAGTGTGCCCCTGGTGAGGCGACCTGAAGAATGCACTGGAGTATGAACAGGTCATGACGCCGCTCGAAGCCGCCGCGTCCGTGGTGCAGCTGGAGTTCCAGCAGTCGTACGGGCTGGGATTCGTGGCGCCCAACGGTCGCATCGTCACGTGCTTTCACGTGGTGGCGGACGAGGCTGAGATCATCGCGCACCTGGCGGATGGACGATCGCTCCCGGTGCTCTCGGTGTGCGCGCTCGATGCGCGGCGTGATCTGGCGGTGCTCGACGTGGGCCTGCTCGATGCGACGCCCATCAAGGCCGGCACTCCGCGCGTCGCCGACGAGGGGCAGCCGGTCTACGTGTTCGGCATGGTCGCGGGAGAAGGGCGCGCGCGCTGGGTCGATGCGCAGCTCTCGGCGGTCGAGGTGATCGGCGCTTCGATGACCGTCTACACGCTCGCGGGCGACATTCCGCCCGACGCCTCGGGTGGTCCGCTGGTGGGCGCTGACGGCAGCGCGCTGGGCGTGGTGCAGGTCGCAGAGACCGACGAGGGCGTGGTGAGCGTGGGAGTTCCGTGGAAGTACGTCGAGCCGCTGCTCCGCCAGAACCAGGAACTCCCCTTGAGCGTGCTCTCGTCGGAGAGCCGGCGTCCGCCGAAGCGCGAGGTGCCGCAGCATCCGCTCTCGTTGCTCGAGGGCTCGGCGCTCGCGGGGCTCGAGGCGACGACGGACACCATCGCCGAGGCGATTCGATTGGGCGCGCCCGCGTACAACGAGGGCGACGTCGCGCGTTGCTACGCGATCTACGCGGAGACGGCGAAGAAGCTGATCGACACTCGCGATGACTGCGCGGGAGTGCAGACCGCGCTCCGCCAGGGCCTCGCGCGCGCGACTGCGATGAGCGACGTCGATCACCAGGCGTGGGCGATGCGAGACACGTTCGATGGGCTGTTGCTGGTGATCGAGAAGTACCTGCGGACCAACCTGTCGCCGCAGAGAAAGGCGGGGAAGCCCCCGTTGCTCAATTGATGAATGCGATTGTCTCCCTCTCCCCTCGGGAGAGGGTCGGGGTGAGGGCATGTTTCTTCGCTCTGCTGCTCGTTGGTTGCGTCGCCCCTCAGCCGAACCTGAAACCGATCACCGGAGACGACGTCACCGTCTTCGTCCACGGCTACCAGGGTGGCTTCCTCAAGACCGAGAGCGACGAGTACGCGTGGATCACGATCGGCGAGGCGCTGAGCAAGGGTGATCGCTCGCTCGCGTTTCCCTTCAACGGACAGCGCGAGGCTCCGGGCTTCGGCCCTTTGCACCCCGCTGGGCCGGTCACTCGGCTGACGGTGATCCCCTGGATCCTCGAGCAGGAGGCCTACGCGAAGTGGATGCAGTGGGCGAAGGAGGCCCTGCCGGGGTTCATTCCGTGGACCTACGACTGGCGCCTGGACATTCGCGAGAGCGGGGCGGCGTTGTGTTCGTTCATCGACGGGCTGGGGCCGAACAAGCGCGTGCGGATCGTCGCGCACTCGATGGGTGGTCTCGTGGCGCTGCAGTGCCTGCGCAAGGGACCCGAGTCGGTGAGGAGCGCGGTGAAGAAGGTCGTGTTCGTGGCGGTGCCGTTCAAGGGCGGGCCCGGTCAGTGGGATGATCTGCACGTCGGGACGAAGGTGAGATCGAACACGAAGCTGCTGGGCGCCGAGGCGCTGCTGACGATGCCCGCGGCGTGGCAGGTGTTGCCACCGGTGCCCGACATGTTCTTCGACGAGAACGGCGAGAGGAAGGATCTGCCGGCCTTCGACGCGGCCACGTGGCTCGAGGGGAAGTGGGGACTCTTCAGCGATCCCGCGGTCGCGGCGAATCCGGCATATCGGCGTCAGCTCGAGGAGCGGCTCGAGGCCCATCGAGTCTTCTGGCAGGGCTTCGGTGATGAGGAAGGGCCTGCGCCAGCGATCGAGGTGATGGCGGTGATCGGCAAGGGGCGAAAGACCGTGCGCGGTTGGACGGTGAAGCCCGACGGCAGCTTCGATTTCGACAAGCCGCTGCTGGGTGATGGTGACGGCACGGTGTTGTCGGAGTTCGCGCATCCTCCGAAGCCGTTCAAGGTGACGGTGGTCGAGTCGCCCGACGAGCACACCGCGATGCTTCATCAGTCAGAAGTGCAGACGCTGATCGCCGACTTCCTTCGCTACTGAGTTTCCCTCTCCCCGCTGCGCACGCTGCGCAGGGAGAGGGAGGAACGGGTCAGACCACGCCGACGCCGTGCGACTTCATCGTCTGCACGAACATCGCGGGAACATCGTTGCCGCGGAGCAACCAGAACGACCGCAGACGTTTCCCAGCGCGCTCGGCGAGCGCCCGCGCTCCCACTCGCGTGATGTGATTCGAGCTCAGATCAAGCTCGACCAACTTCCCGAGCAGCGACGACTCGCTCAGCGCGATCGCTCCTTCATCACCGAGATCGTTGTCACTGAGCTCCAGCTCGCGCAGCCGATTCAGATGCGATGACCGCGCGATCGATCTCAGCGCGTACCCAGAGAGCCCGTTGCTCGAGAGATCGAACCTGCGCAACCGCTCGCCCATCGACGTCGCCACGAGCGCGGCCACTCCCGCATCACCGAGCTGATTGTCGGCAAGCAGCAAGCTCCCGCTCAAATTCCTCCGCCAATGAGTCGCCAGATGACTCGCGCTCTCCAGCCCCAACCCATTCCCATCGATGAACACGTGCTCGAGCGCCGACCCACCGAGCCACAACGTCATCGCCCGCGCACCCACTTCCCCCAACTGGCAATGCGCGAGCCCGATCTGCCGAATCGGAGTGCCATCGATCTCCCGCGCCACTCTCCGCATGCCCTCGGCCCCGAGCGGATTCTGAGTGAGCCACAGCTCCTGGGGATGCAGCCCGCGCAGCACCTTACACACGCTCCGGCCATCGAGCCCATTCGCGCCCAGCCCGAGCTCCCTCAAGTTCGGATGCGCGCGATGGAGCTGCCGAGCGATCGACTCCACGCCCGCGAAGAGCGCATTGTCCGGCAGCCGCAGCCGCTCGAGTGAAGGCACCTGCGCCGCCTTCAGCCACGTCGCCGCGGCCTCGCCACTCGTGAAGCAGTTCGAGAGCTCGAGCCGCTCCAACTCGAACGCCTGCTTCATCACCTTCCGCCACGCCTTCCCCGATCCATCGAGCTGCACGCGCGACAGCGTCAGCGATCGCAGGCTCGGCGAGTGAAATCGCTCGAGCATGGTCGCCACCAACGCGCCCGAGACCGCGTTCGCGTCCACGCTGAGCTCGCGCAGGTTCCGAAACGGCGCGCGCAAGGAGAGCGAGGCGATGCCCGCGGTGTCTGCGTTCTCGATGGTGAGCGCGCGAATGGGCTCTCCCTCGAGGCGCCCCGCGTGCTGGACGATGGATTCGGGATCAGCCCAGAGCTCCACCACGTTGCCGCGCCGCGAGACGCGCCATCGAAAGCGATCGCTCCAGCTTCCCCAGTCGGGACTCATCTGCCCCGTGGTCACTGCACTGGGCGATCCGCCGCCGAATCCTGCTCAACCTTCCTGACGGGTTTCGAGGAGCCCTTTGAGCTTCTCGAGGCTGGAAGCGAGGTGGATTCCGAGTTTCTGCTCCACCGTTCCCCGGAAGAAACCTCCCACGAGGGGGGGCAGGGTGCCCTCATCGATCCACGTGACGCGAGTTTTGCCGTCCTCGATCGTGAAGCGCAGCGAAGCGTGCGAGTTCACGACCTCCGACTCGATCGCCTGATCGAGCTCGAGGCCCTTCGTGGGATCAGCCGCGACGATTACCAAACGGCCACGGCCCATCTCGGGCCCCAGCCAGATCCACTTCGCGCCCACTCCTTCTTGCGGACCCTCGTAGGTGTTGCGCAAAAGCGGATCCATCGCGCGCGTCCACACCGACCATTCCTGCCAGCGCTTGAGATCGTAGATCAGCGCGTAGACCCGCTCGGGCGGAGCGTCGATCAGCACCTCTCGCTCCACGCGCCAGGTGCACGGCAACGAGAGCCCGACTCCCAGCGTGATGGCGACGGCGGCGATGAGGGCGATGGCGAACTTCTTGATCACGGCGGGAGCGCTCTATGCCAGAGAGCGCCCATGGCGCGCTACGACGCATCGACGGCGGAGGTCCTGGTCTTCACCTACAAGGAGGGGCTCCTCTCGGCGGTCGCGCACGACCTGAAGTTCAAGGCCACGAAGTTCACCCTCGAGGTGGAAGGCGATGTGGCGAAGCTGGAGCTCGAGACCGCCTCGCTCCGCGTGGTGAACGGGATGAAGGACGGCGTCGACGCGCCCTCGATGATTTCGAGCTCGAAGTACCCCGAGATCGAAGAGAACGCGCGCGAGACGCTGGGCGCGAAGAAGCATCCGTCGATTCAGTTCGTGACCACCGAGGTGAGCGATAGCTCCATCGCCGGCAAGCTCACGCTCCACGGGCAGACCCATGAGGTCAGAGGCGCGAGGAGCGGGAACACCGCGGAGATTCGCTTCGATCAACGCACCTTCGGCATCAAGCCGTTCAGCGCGATGTTGGGCGCGCTCAAGGTGAAGCCGGAGGTCGTGGTGAAGGTGAAGTTCTGATCAACTGCGTTTGACGGCGGGCCGAATGAGCGTGTGCTCGTCGTCATCGTGCTCGGACGCCATCGTCTGCAGCCGGTGATTGGTCACACGCAGCCGCCGCGAGAGCTCGCGACAGATGTTCTGCAGCACCATCACGTAGCCCGGCACGTCCTCCTGGTAGAGGCAGTACAGGTCACGATTGCTCAGCGAGAAGAGGAGCGACTGCTTCTGCGCCACCACCGTGGCCGAGCGCTTCTGAATGTCGATGAGCGTCATCTCGCCGAAGAACTCGCCCGGCCCCATGCGCACCAGCTTCGAGCGGCGGCCCTCTTCGTTGTCGCGGCACACCACCACCTCGCCATTGCGCACGAGGAACATCGCGCGGCCGGACTCGCCTTGCTTGCAGATCTCCGCTTCGGCCTGGAACTGGTGCACCCCGAGCAGCTTGATGATCCGCTTGAGCGTTGCCTCCTCGAGCCCACCGAAGATGGGGATCGAGGGCAGCCAGGTGAGCAGGTCCGCTTCGTCCTTCATGCAACTCGCACCTTCGTGAGCTGATGCACCGCATCACCCAGCCCTTCGAGCGTGAGCGGGTACATCGGGAAGATACGCCGCAACACGTCGATGGTGCTCTGCCACCAGCCCGAGGGTTGCTCCGGGTTCAGCCATGCGGCCGAAGGATAGTGCTCCCTCAGGCGCATCATCCACATCACGCCCTCGACGCCCTCATCTTCCTGCCAGCCCGAGGTGCTCATCAGCTCCCAGGGCGCCATCAGCGCATCGCCCACGAGGATGAGCTTGTGCTTGCGATCGGTCTCCGCGAACAGCTGCGAGAGCTTGATCGGCTGGCTCATGCGCGCGTCCTTGTAGACGCGGCCGTAGATGCAGTTGTGGAAGTAGTACGTGCGCAGCTCTTTGAAGTGCGTCGCCTTCTTCGCCGCGGTGAAGAGCCGCGAGACGAGATGCGCGTAGGGATCCATCGAACCGCCCACGTCCATCATCAGGATCACGCGGGTGTTCGACTTGCGCGGCGCGCGCGTGACCACTTCGAGCTCGCCCAGGTTCTTCGCCGTCTTGTCGATGGTGCCGTCGAGATCGAGCTCGTCGGGCTGCCCCTCGCGAGTGAACGCGCGGAGCTTTCGAAGCGCGAGCTGCAGCTGCCGCACGTCGAGCACCAGGTCATCACGGTACTCGCGGAAGTTACGCTGACCGGCCACCGAGACGGCGCTGCGCTGACCTCCGGCGCCACCAATTCGAATTCCCGGACGCGCGGCACGGCCCGAGTTGCCGAAGGGCGAGGTGCCTCCCGTGCCGATCCAGTGGTTGCCGCGATCGTGCCGTTCCTTCTGCTCACGAAGCCGCTGCTGGAACATCTCTTCGAGCTCGGAGCGATTGAACGTCTTGAGCAGCGCCAGCTCCTCGGGCGTCAGATTCGGGAGCCGCGCTTCGGCGTCCTTCAGCCAATCCAGGAGCTGCTGCTGCAGCTCGATCGCCTTGCTCTCGATGCCCTCGAACACTTTCCCGAAGGCCTCATCGAACGCGTCGAGGTGCTTCTCGTCGTGCACCAGCAGCGCGCGCGCGACGTAATAGAAGCCGTCGATCGAGCTGTCGTGGAGCCCTTCCTTGAGCGCACCGGCGAGCGCGACGGCTTCCTGCGTGCCGACGGGGACCTTTCGCGCTCTCAGCTCGTAGAGGAAGGGAATGAACATCGCTCAAGCCCTCTTCGGCTTGCCGCCGCCGAAGACCTCGGCGAACGCCATCAGGTCCTGCTCGCGCTTCAGCAGTGCGCCGAGGAAGGGCAGGTTCTCATCGAGCTTCAGGGTGGAGACCCCGCTCGCCTTGAGCGCCGCGATCCAGTCGACCAACTCGCTCGTGGAAGGACGCTTGCGGAGCCGGGTGAGCGCGCGCAGCTCGTAGAAGATCTCGAGCGCCTGCGAGGCCAGCTTCTCGTTCAAGTCGGGGTGGTGCACCGCGACGATGCGCTTCATCAGGTCCTGCTCGGGGAACTCGATGAAGTGGAAGACGCAGCGCCGCAAGAACGCGTCGGGGAGATCCTTCTCGTTGTTCGAGGTGATGATCACCACGGGGCGCTGCCTGGCGACCACCTCGCGCTCCGTCTCGATCACGCGGAAGCGCATGCGGTCGAGCTCGTGGAGCAGATCGTTGGGAAACTCGAGGTCGGCCTTGTCGATCTCGTCGATCAACAACACCCGGCGTTCGGGGGCGGCGAAGGCCTCTCCGAGCGGCCCCATCTTGATGTACTTCTCGATGTCGCGAACGTCGTGATCGTTGAAGCGTGAGTCGTGGAGGCGCTGCACGGCGTCGTAGACGTAGAGACCGTCTTGCGCGCGGGTGGTGCTCTTTACGTTCCAGGTGAGGAGCTTCATGCCCAGCGCGTTCGAGATGGCCTCCGCGAGCAGCGTCTTGCCCGTGCCCGGCTCACCCTTCACCAGGAGCGGGCGCTGGAGCACCAGCGCACAGTCCACCGCGGAGCGCAGGCTCTCGCTGGTGAGGTAGCTGTCTGTTCCTTTGAATCGCATTTCGTGAGGTTACTCCCGAGTGCGCTAGCCTGCTCACGCCTTTAGAGGAGGGCTGCTTGCTCAAGTGGAAGCTGATGTTGACGACCCTGCCGTTCGTGCTCGTGGTTACCGGCATCAAGACGATCCTGGAGTTCGGCGTTGGCTTCTCAGGCGTCGTCGAGTTCAGCGACGTCGGCGTGGTGCTCACGGGCGCCGTCTTTCTGACCGGCTTCCTGCTCGCGGGCACGATGTCCGACTACAAGGAGAGCGAGAAGCTCCCCGGTGAAGTCGCGACTCACCTCGAGGCCATCGAGGAGATGTTCATCCTCGGCAACATGATCAAGCCCGACGTGGATCGGAAGGTGATGCAGAAGCACGTGCTCACCCTGACCGACGCGATTCGGGATTGGCTGGTGAAGAAGCAGACGACTCCGCAGGTCTTCGCGGCGCTGACCGCTCTCAGTGACACGTTCGCCTATCTCGTGCAGCACGGCGCGAGCAGCACCGCGGGCTACGCGCTGTCTCCGCTCGACAAGCTGCGCAAGGCCGTGAGCCGCATCGACGTGATCAGCCGCACCGGCTTCCTCCCGCCGGCGTACGCGCTGCTCGAGGTGCTGCTCACGATGGTGCTCACCCTGATGATGTTCGCGAAGTTCAAGAACTCGGTGGCGGAGTTCGTGATCGTTCCCACGGTCGCGCTGCTGAACATCTACATGCTGCGGCTGATCAAGGACATCGACGACCCGTTCGACTTCGCGACCGATGGTTCGAAGCGGGGCGGGGCGGAGGTCGAGCTCTTTCCGATCGACGAGTACCGCGCGCGCCTCGCCGCCCGCATCGGCAACTAAGAGTCGAGATCGAAGGATCCCGGGCCGCGCTCTTCGTGGTGCTTCAAGAAGGCGCCGAAGCCCGCGCGCGACTCGAGCTGGAACTCAGGCAGACGAGCGAGCGCATCGGGCTCGAAGTGGTACTGCTCGATCACGAGGCTCGCGCGCTGCAGCCCTTCCGGTGATTCGAAGGCGCAGACCTCGTGCGCGAGATCTCCGCGGAAGTGGAGGAGCGCGTTCTCCTCTGGCACCAGCCGCGCGATCTCGTCGGGGCCGCTCCACAGCCGCAGCTCTCCGCCCGTTTTCGAGGGGACCCTGAGGTACAGCACCGAGACGACCTCGGGGACGGCGGTGTCGACTCCGCTCTGCTTTCGCAAGGTGGCGTCGACGTGGCGGGCGACCGTGCCTCCGCCCGGAGAGACGAGGAGCACGTTCATGTACCAGGCGTTCGGAATGCGCTGGAGGGTGCGGCGCCAGAACGGAGTGAGCGCGCGGATCGCCGGAGCGCCCATCATCAATTCGAAGTGCGGCGCGAGCGCGGGGAACCGTTCGAGCACCCGGGCGCGGCCCTGATCGCGGAAGGTCACTCCGAACCCGCGGCTGGTCTCGAAGGGGCCAGCGAGCGTGCTCCCGCCTACGAGCGGTGAGGCGAGGAACGTCTCGCGCAACGCCGTGAACTGCGCCGCGGGGAGGGCGCCTCGTTTGCTCCAGAAACCACGCACCGCGCCATGGTGCCTCAAATCGCGGACCTGATGCTCCCTCTCCCTGCGCGAGCGGGGAGCGCGAGCCGTCTGGCGGCGCGGCGTCCCACGGGAAGAGGGTCGGGGTGAGGAGCTTCCTGCGCGCCAGAAACTTGCCTGTCGCTGCCTGTAGCGGACACTGGGTCCGTGCTGATCGAACAGACGCAGCGCGAGGAGAGAGTGCGGTTTCAGCACC
>CBIHPJ010000136.1:0-14837 GCA_966211295.1 uncultured Myxococcales bacterium
GCGAGGCAGGAGTGGGCTTGGGATTGGTCTTGGGCATGCGCGATTCAGTAGCGCACGAGATCGCTCATCCCAACGGACACCCTGATTCCGAACTCAGAGTCACCCATCATCAGTGCAGGTGATCACGGCCGAGCGTCCACGAGGGAGGATCGGAGGCGGGGAAACTCTCCGCATCGGCTTCGTCGACGAGGTCGTAGTCCTCCTCGCTGTAGCGCCAGAGCAATTGGTGCTCATCGTCGGGCGGCGGACTCGCAGCAGCATGCGGCGCCTCTCCGAGTGGCGTGACGAAGCTCGCGGGCGCCGTGGTCGGTGACCAGCCGATCGTGATCTCTTCGATCACTTCTTTCACTCGCTCCTCGAGGGGTTCCACCGGAGGAGGTGCGGCCTCGTGCTGGTGATGGTGGTGATGCGGAACCGCCGGTGGATCGCTCGCAGGGAACGACTCACGCAGGGCTTCATCCAGCTCTTCGTCGTCTTCCGCGGTGGGCGCCGAAGGACGCGGTGGGAGCGCCTCGAAATTGGGAGAGACCATGGCCTCCTCCTTCCGAGTGAACCTTTAACAGGGTGACTTCGACGGTCCCGGCACAACGGCCGGGACTCGCAGTTACACCCCGGCTTCAGCGCATTACTTGCCCGTATCTGACAGCGCAGCGCGGTCGGCTTCGAACAGCTTCTCCAATTCAGCGCGCGCGGTGTTCGCCTTGGACTGCAGCTGCTGAATGTCTCCGCGCAGGTGGAAGCTCTCTTCGAGCAGCTTCTCGTCGGCGGCGCGGAAGATCTCCATGGTGCGGTGCGCTTCGCTGAAGGGCAGACCGAGCTGCTGCAACACCGAGCGCGTGAGCTCGATGCTCGCCGCGAACGTCTCGCGGAAGAGCAGCTCGATGCCCATCGACCGCAGCTCGTACGCGTGCTGACGATTTCGCGCGCGCGCCACGATGGTCAGGTGCGGGAAGTGTTTTTGCACCATGCGCACCGTCTCGACGGAAGACTTCACGTCGTCGATCGCCACCACGAAGATGCGCGCCTTCGCTGCGCCCGCCGCTTCGAGGAGCTCGAGTCGCGAGGCGTCTCCGTAGAAGACCTTGTTTCCGAAGCGGCGCACGAAGTCGACGTGATCGGGGCTCGCGTCGAGCGCGACGAAGTTGATCTTCCTCGCTGAGAGCACGCGGCCTACCACCTGGCCCACGCGCCCGAAGCCCGCGATGAGCACCGGCGGCTCTTCCTGGCCCTCGACCTTGTCGAACTCGCGCGAGACCTTCGCGGTGAGGCGCGGCGCGATCAGCCGCTCGAAGATCGCGAAGAAGATCGGCGTGGTGGCGAGCGAAGCGCCGACCACGAAGACCACCAGGTTCTCGAGCTCGGTGGTCATCAGCTGCTTGTCGAGCGCGAGCTTCACCACCACGAAGGCGAACTCACCGCCCTGCGACACGGAGATCGCGAGGCGCAGCGAAGAGAGCCGGTCTCCCTTCATGCGCCACTTGCCGATGGCGAAGAGGATCGCGGCCTTGATCGCCACGAGGCCGAGCACCCAGCCGAGCATCTTGAAGGGATGGTCCGCGGCGAGCTGAACGTTGATCGACATGCCTACGGCCATGAAGAACAGACCGAGCAGCAATCCCTTGAAGGGCGCGATGTCTGCTTCGAGCTCGTGGCGATACTCGGAGTCGGCCAGCAGCACGCCTGCGAGGAAAGCGCCGAGGGTGGCAGAGAGACCGATTACCTCCATCAACAGCGCGGTGCCGGCGACCACCAGCAAGGCGCTCGCGGTGAAGAGCTCAGGCACGTGCAGCGCGGCGATGGCGCGGAGTGCGGGACGGAGGATCACGCGGCTCGCCACCACCATTCCGGCGAACGTGCCGAGCACCTTGAGCAGTCCCATCCACGACGCGCCCGCCCCAGCTGAGCCCGCGAGCACCGGCACCAACGCGAGGAAGGGAATCGCCGCCACGTCCTGGAAGAGCAGCATGCCGAAGGCGATGCGGCCGTGCTGCGCGGCGAGTTGATTGCGCTCCGCGAGGGCCTGCACCGCGAGCGCGGTGGATGAGAGAGAAAACGCGAAGCCGAGGATGAAGGCCGTGACCGGCGGCAGCCCGAGGACCACGAGCAGAATGGTGAAGATCACCGTGGTGGCGCCGACCTGGATCGAGCCCATGCCGAACACGTGGCCGCGCATCGCCCACAGTCGCGTGGGCTGGAGCTCGAGGCCGATCACGAAGAGCAGGAGCACCACGCCCAGCTCGGAGATCTTCAGCACCGACTCGACGTCGGCGACGAGCTTCAGCCCCGAGGGACCGATGGCCAGTCCGGCGACGAGGTAGCCGAGCACCGCACCGAGGCCGAAGCGTTTGAAGAGCGCGACCCCGATGACGGAAGCCACCAGGAAGATCACCGCGTCGTGCAGCATTTCCATGGGGCCCGTTTCTAGTGTGCCCCGGCGCGGTGCGCTCGCTTCATGGTGAGCGATGTCGCGTGGAACCCAGCACGTTCAGCGCGGGGCGTAGAGCGTGCCCGCGAGGCGCCGCTGCGGATCTCCCTCGGTGTCGGCGATGAAGGCGATGAACCGTTGCTCTGCCTCGGTGAGCGAGAGGCCGAATGACTGACGAAAGGCAGTCGTGAAGCGCGTGCCATCACCCGCGGCTTCGATGGCGTCGCACAGGCGAACCAGGGCGTCTTTCTTCACGTGCGTGGCGAGGAACTCCACGAAGAGCGCTCCGGTCGTCTCGCCCGCGAAGACGAAGTTCGGTGGACGACTCTCGGCGCTCGCACGACGGAAGTTCCGCAGGAGGTATTCCGCGTCATCCGCGTCGAGCGAAGCCATCAGCCGCGCGGCTGAGGTCAGGCGGTCGTCGTCGCCGCCCCACGCATCACCGAGCACGGTGGCCTTCCCTTCCTCGAGGTACGTGGGGATGGAGTCCATCGCGTCGCCTGCCTCGCGGAAGTCCTGCACGTGCGCGAGCTCGTGCGCCAGGGTGTCTTCATCGTGTGGCGAAGTGCCCTGGAGCACGCGCTCGGGCACCACGAAGAGATTCTTCCCCGTGGTCACTCCCGCGATCGAACCGGAAGAATCGCCCGTGAACCGCTCGAAGGCTCGTGGCGACAGCACGGCCACCGTGAGCGGCGCGCGCAGGGGCTTCTGGTCGTCCCACTTCTGCTGGTGAACGTCGTTGGCCCAGGCGAGCTCGACGCGCTCGGCGAGGCCCTTCGCCTCGGCGCGAGGGATCGGATGATCCGACACCACCCGGACCTGCTCATCTTCGAAGTCCACGTACGCCCCGCCCACGCTCCGGTTCACGATCGTCATCGGTCTGCTCCGTCGAGATGCCCGCGGAAGTGCGGGCCGACGGAACGGACTGCAACGAGTTCGCCAGCGCGGGGTACGGGGAAGCGGCCTCGCGATGGCTCCGAATCGGTGGACGCGACGCGGAGGCTCCGATCTCCGTGCTGGAGATCGAGAATGAGCGGCGCTCGAAGTGTGCCCCTCTCCCTGCCCCTCTCTCCGCTCCGCAGGGAGAGGGAGAGATCAGTAGTGGCGCTCGAGCACGTACCAACCGAACGCGCGGAGCATCACCTTCGCGAGTGAGTCTTCCACGAGCGGATTCAGCTCGGCCCACGCGGTCTCGATCAACTTGCGCGCGTCGTTCAGACAACCATCGAGCGCGCCCGCCTTGTCGATGAGCGCGATCGCTTCGCCGACGATCTTCGGATCCGAGGAGCGCAGTGAGACCAGCGCCCAGAGATGGAAGCGCTCTTTCTGATCGAGCGCACCGAGCGCGCGAGCGACGGGCAACGTGACCTTGCCGTGCGTGAGATCTTCGCCGCGCTGCTTCAGGTCACCCTTGAAGCCCTTCAGGTTGAGCACGTCGTCGACGATCTGAAACGCGAGACCGAGGGAGTCGAAGTAGCGCCCCACCGCTTCCACCTGCGCGCGAGATCCGCCCCCGACCAGTCCACCCATGCGTGCGAGCGCAGAGGCAGGAGCGGCAGTCTTGAGCCGGTGAATCGCGAGCACGCGCTGCTCGAGCGCCGCCACTTCGCCCTTGTCGAGCGCGATCGGCACGTAGGCCTCGAGTCCGTCGAGATCGAGCGCTTGCCCCGCGTGACCCTCACGCAGCGCCTCGAAGTACAGATCGTAGAGCTCGAGCTTGATGTCATCGCGCACCAGCGAGCGGCGCAGCATGCGCTCACCCATGAAGTACGCCGCGGTGCCCGCGTTGATGCAGAGCGCTTCGCCGTACTTCAAGTGCGCGGTCGGTCCACCACGCCGCACGTCTGACTTGTCCTGCACGTCGTCGACGATCAGCGAGCCCACGTGCATGAACTCGGGGAAGGCGAGCCACTCGGCGAACTTGCGCGAATCTCCGAGCACCACGTCGCAGCACGCGAGCGCCGCGTACGAGCGCCAGGCCTTGCCACCGCGATCCGTGATCTCACGCACCGGAGCGATCAACGTGCGCGCCAGCTGCGGAAGATCCACTCCGTCGAGCACCGACTCCCGGCCCGGAGCCGCCACCAACTTCTCCGCGTGCGGACGGTCGAGCTCGAGCGGATAGACGGCCTGCACCGACTCGCGCACCGCTTCACCGACGCTCTTGAAGAACGCGTCGAGCGTCTCTGCGCTGAAGAAGCCGCTGCGCTCCACGTAGCCGACGCCTTGCACCGGCTTGCCCGCGCGCGTGCCCTTCACGGTGCAGCGCCCTTCCCAGAAAGCGGGCTTGCTGATCACCGTGACCAATTCCTGATCACCGAACTCCGCTTCCACCGTGAGCGAGAGCTTCTCCGAGGGGAGCTCGAGCTTGTATGTGGTCGGATACTTCTCGAACGTGCGCACGCTGCGCCACTGCCCAGTGGTCTCGAGCGTGAAGTCGCTCGACGCGCGGCTCTTCCCATCCGCATCCACGTTGATCGCCCAACGTCCCTGCGACTCCTTCGTCTCGGAGTGCACCAGGTCGTAGACGCTCACGTCGCTGCCATCATCGAGCTGCGCCGAGACCCAGTTCCACGCGACGACGCCGAGATCGCTCTTCGTCTTCTCGGTCTCGGTGCGCGGCTTCGGCGGAGCGCTGAACTCGTGGTCGTACCAACCCTGACCCGTGACCTGCAGCGGCTGTCCATCGAGGGTGATGGAGCCCTTCACTTCGCAGCGCGGAATGAAGACGTAGAACATGTCTTCGCCGTGCACTCCGCGCACGACACCGTCATCGCCATGACGAATGGGCGGCTTCTGCAGGGTGAAGACGAGCTCCGCGCCCGCGGGACTGCGCGGACCTTCGTTGCTCCCGATGACGAGGCGGTACTCGCCCGCCTTCGTCTTCTCGAACTTCATCCCGCCGTAATCGAGCGCGAGGGTGTCGGTGGCGACGGTGACCGGGCCCGGGAAAAAGCGATCAGGCAGCGGCACCCTATTCTTCGTGAGCACCTCGCTCACTGCACGATTGAGCCGCTCATCACGCGCGCCGCGTCCCGCCTTGATCCGCTCGAGGCCGATGGTGGGCGCGTTCGCGTCGACGAAGCTCCGCGCGACGTACTCCTTCTTCTCCACGTCGCTGATGCCCCAGGTGAGCGAGTACGCGTACTCGTACGAGCCGTCAGGCAACTGCTTGTTGATGATGCGGAAGAACGCGGCGAACACCGAGAACGCGCGGCCTTCGGCGCTCTTCAGGTGCGCGTTGACGTACCACCACTCGGTGGTGGAGGCCGCGTGAGGGAGATCGTGCCGAGCGAGGTCGACCTGTCCGGGGCCAGGCCAATGATTGGGAGGAACTGATGACACCGTCCCGAACCTTGGGAGGCCCCTCGCGCGCTGTCAACGACGGACTCCCCATGCACGGCGCTTGACTCAAAGCGCCCCAGTCACGATTGGAGAAGTGTGAATTGGCGGTCGGTACCCGAAGTGGGCAGCACCCTGGGCATCCGCCTCATCGCTGGAACCCTGGGTCTCTTCGGGCGGCGCGTCACCTCGGGCGTGCTGTGGTTCGTGTGCTGGTACTACTTCGCGTTCTCCGCCAACGCGCGCGACTCCTCGAAGACCTATTTCACGCACCTGGGAAAGCGGCCCTCAGCGCGCGAGGTGCACCGCCATCTGTGGATGTTCTCGCGCGTGGTGCTCGATCGACTGCTCTTCCTCACGGGAAAGACGAAGGGCCTCGACGTTCGGCTGCACGGCCACGAGCACATCATGGCGCTCGCCTCGAGCAAGCGCGGCGGGCTGCTGCTGGGCGCGCACCTCGGCAGCTTCGAGGCGATGCGCGCGCTCGCGGGTCAGTACGACGTGCCGCTGCTGGTGGTCGCTGACTTCCGCAACGCGAAGCGGATCAATGCGCTCCTCGAGCACTTCAGTCCTCAATTACGGGTGCGGTTGCTGGAGCTCGATCCCGAAGCGCCCACCGGAGTGCTCGCCGCCAAGGACGCCATCGATCGCGGAGAGCTGGTCGCGGTGCTGGCCGACCGCGCCACCGCCAGAGACGCGAGAGATGTAACGGTTCCGTTCCTCGGAGGCCCTGCTCGCTTCCCCGCGGGCGCGCACGTGCTCGCCTCGGTCCTGGGCTGTCCGGTCTTCTTCGTGTGTGCACTCTTCGACGCGCCCCACACTTATGACGTGCACTGCGTCCCGCTCACCGATCGCGTGGTGTTACCCCGCAAAGATCGCAGTGGTGCCCTCCAACAGGAAGTCGAGCGCTACGCCCGCGTGCTTGAAGACTTCACACGCAGGGCACCGTTGAACTGGTTCAACTTCTTTCCCTTCTGGGTGGACTCATGAATGACCCCAACCTGCAGGCTCGCTACGCCGCGCAGCGACTGGCTTTCGCACCGCTGATGTTCCAGGCGTGCCGCGCGCTGCGCGACGTGGGAATCCTCGAGCGACTCCAGACGGCGCGAGAGCGCGGACTCACCGCGGACGAGGCGGTGAAGGCGCTCGGCCTCTCGAAGTACGCCGCGGAGCTGCTGCTGGAAGCTGGCCTCGCCTCGGGCCTGTGCAACTACGAAGAAGGCATGGAGCCGCGCTTCTTCATCACCCCGATGGGCGTGTACTGGCTGCGCGATCACCTCACGCGGGTGAACGCCGAGTTCAATCATCACGTCTGCTACAAGGGCGCGTTCGATCTGAAGGAGGCGCTCCTCGAAGGACGCCCCGCTGGTCTGCAGGAGATCGATCACACTGGCGCGGCCACCGTCTACGAAGCGCTCCGCTCGCTGCCGGAGGACGTGAAGAAGGCGTGGTTCGACTTCGATCACCACTACTCCGACGGCGTCTTCGAGCTGTGTCTGCCGAGCGTGCTCACGAAAGAAGTGAACACCGTGGTCGACGTGGGCGCGAATACGGGACGCTTCGCGCAGCTCCTCCTCGAGCGCGGCAAGGTGAAGGTCACGCTCGTCGATCTCCCCGGTCAGCTCGCGGTGGCGAGGGAGAACCTGCAGAAACAGTTCGAAGGGCGCTTCACGCTCGCGCCGATGAACCTGCTCTCACCCGAGGCGAAGGTGCCCGCGGGCGCCGACGTGTACTGGATGAGCCAGTTCCTCGACTGCTTCTCCGAAGACGAGATCCGTTCGATCCTCACGCGGGTGCGCCAGGCGATGCGGCCCGACTCGAAGGCCTTCATCCTCGAGACCTTCTGGGATCAGCAGGTCCACGAAGCCGCGCGCTACTGCGTGATCGGCACCTCGCTGTACTTCGCGTGCATCGCGAACGGAAACAGCCGCATGTACCACTCGAGAGTGCTCACCCGGCTCGCCCAGGAAGCGGGGTTGCGCGTTGCTCATGAGGAGCAGCAGGTCGGCCTCTCCCACACTCTGCTGACCTGTGTGCCTGCGCGCTGAAGTCCGGCGATCTGTCCTGAGCGAAATTGTCCGATCACACCGATGCCTGCGGCTAACCTCCCGCGCTCGACCATGAGTAGTGGTGGGGAACAGCTCGGCCGGTATCACCTCGTGCGCAAGCTCGCGACGGGTGGCATGGCAGAGGTGTTTCTCGCCAAGGTGGTCGGACCCGGCGGTTTCGAGAAGTCGCTCGTCATCAAGCGCATCCTCCCGAACCTCGCGAAGGACCCCGAGTTCGTCTCGATGTTCCTTCAGGAAGCTCGCCTCGCCGCGCAGTTCGCCCACCCGGCGGTGGTGCAGATCTTCGACTTCGGCGAGGTGAACGGCTCCTACTTCCTCGCGATGGAATACATCGACGGGCCGAACCTGCGGAACATCCTCCGCGCGTCGCCCGAGAAGCGAATCCCGCTGCCCATCGGCGCGCGCATCATCGAGCAGGCCTGTGAAGGCCTCGCCTACGTGCACGAGTTCGCCGACGGCAATGGTCAGCCGATGGGGCTGATGCACTGCGACGTCAGCACCGACAACATGCTGATCGCGCGCAACGGCGCGGTGAAGGTCGTCGACTTCGGCGTAGCGAAGGCCTCGGGCCAGGCGGGCTCAGAGCCGGGAGTGGTGAAGGGGAAGATCGCGTACATGCCTCCCGAGCAGATCATCGGTGAGGCCGACCTGCGCGCCGACGTCTACGCGCTCGGCGTGATTCTCTACGAGATCGCCGCCGGCACGCGGCCGTATGAGTACAAGAACGACACCCAGCTGCTCTCGTCGATCATCAAGACCGATCCCGTACCGCTCACCACGCGCCGTCCGGACGTGCCGCGCGAATACGCGCTCATCGTCGAGAAGGCGATGGCGAAGAACCTCTCGGTGCGATTCCAGAACTGCCGCGAGCTCGCCGCCGCGCTTGACGACTTCATCGCGAGCTCCGGCGAACGGGTGACCACCCGCCACCTCGCCGCGCTCGCCACGCAGCATCAGGAAGCCGCCGAGGCCGCCGCGAACACCCCGGGAACAGCGACGCCGTTCGGCAGGCAGCCCACGCCCGTCGCGCCGCCGAAGGGAGTGCCCGTCACCACGACCACGAAGCTTCCGACGCCGCAGCTGGACGCGCCGGATCCGTTCGCTGCGTTCGGCGCGCCGGTGAAGTCGAAGCAGATCGAGGATCTCACCGCGCCGGATCCGTTCGCTGCCTTCGCGCCGCTACCGCCGGTGCCAACCACGCCCGCGCCGCCGCCGCCCGCTCCCGCTGCTCCGGCCAGGAAGGATCCGTTCGCCGCGTTCGGCAAGGTGACCACCACCGTTCCGTCGTTCCAGCGCGAGAAGCGCGCGACGCCGGTGCCGATCGCGCCGCCGAAGCCCGTCGCGCCGCCGCCTCAAGCGAAAGCGCCCGTGGGTGTGTTCGACGAGCTCTTCTCCGACCTGGTGGACGAGGCCGACGAGACGCTCGAAGGCGAACCGATTCCCGTCGCCCCGACTCCGGCCCCGAAGTCGAGTCCGTCGAGACCGCCTGTTTCTTCGCCTTCGAGCTTCCCGCCGCCTCCGGGTCCGCAGTCGAGCCCCTCGAGACCGCCAGCCTCTTCGCCTTCGAGCGTGGCGCCGGCTCCGCAGCCGAAGCCGCCTCCGTCTGCGCCCGCACATCCTCCCAACAGTCCCGAAGCGCGCGCCGCGCCGGTGATGGCTGCCGCGAGCGGCATGCGGATCTACGAGCCCGGGCCGCCGCTCGCCGCTCCCGCCGAGCTCGAGGCCCTCTCCCAGGAATTCGAGCGCGACGAAGGCATCTACCTGCTCGTTCGTTTCGCGCGGCAGGCCGGCCGGCTGCTGAAGAGCATGGACCAGGCGGAGGGCCTGATTCAGGAGCGCGTGATCGGTGCGATCGAAGGCCTGCTGATCGCCGAGGCCTACGGGCCGCTCGCGACGTTGCTCGCTGCGCTCCAGCAGAGCGCGTCCCTCGACTCGCATCACAAGAGCGTGCTCGACCTCGCGATGTCGATCTTCTGCACCGAGGATCAAGCGAAGCGGCTCGCGATGCGGCTGCGCGAGGCGCCACCGGCCGACCTCGACGGGCTCGCGAAGCTGATCCCGTATTTCGGTGGCGCCTTCGCCAATCTCTGGCTCAACCTCTTCGAGACGCTGGATCTGCCCTCGAGCCGCGACGCCGTGTTGCCGGGCCTGGCCGGGCTCGCCTCGAAGAACCCCGCCCCCTTCGTCGAGCGCCTCGAGCCCAAGCGGCCTCGCCGCCTCACCGAGCTGGTGTACTGCCTCGAGAAGGGCCGCGCGCCCGAGCGGCACAAGGTGGTGAAGGATCTGCTCGCCCGCCTCGATCCGCAGCGCAAGCGCGAGGTGATCCACGGCATGGCGAAGTCGGGCAGCGACGACGCCTTCCGCGTGGTCTCGCAGGGAGTGGCCGACGAAGTCGAAGAGACGCGCCTGCTCTCCATTCAGCTGCTGGGCAAACACTTCCCCGAGCGCGTGTTCCAGGTGCTCGAGCCGCTGCTCGCGCCCTCCAGTCTCGAGGGTCGCAGCGAGCAGATTCGCCGCGCGCTCTGGGTGGCGGTGGCGAACTCCACGCAGCCCGCGGCGTTCGAGGCGCTCGTCAAGGAGCTGAGCCAGAAGCCCTCGCTGTTCAACGGCGCGAAGATCGAGACTCGCAAGCTCGACGCCCTCGACGGTCTCGCCGCGGTGAAGGAAGAGCGCGCCGAGGAGCTGATGCGCAAGCTCTCGAAAGACTCCGCGCAGACCGATGACGTGCGCGCCGCGGCCGATCGCCACTACCGCTCGGCGCAGCTGATCAAGCAGACCAGCACCAACGCCGCAGGTGAGTCGCGTCGCTGGGAGCGTGCGCCTGGCACCTGGCGCGACATCATGCTCGATCTCCACTCGCTCGCAGCGGCGTCGCGATTGATCGACGTGGCGCACCCGGCGTTCGACGTCGCGTTCCATCGGCTGGCGAACCGTCAGACCGCGCTGATGCCGAACGGGCGCGCGACGGTCTCCTGCACGCCGACCATCACCGTCGATGGGAACTCGGTGAACGAGGGCAACGACGCGGCGATCGATCGCGCGTGTGCCGCGTTCAAGAGCCGGCACATCGGCACCTTCGCTTTCACGCGGCATGCACCGCGCGCAGACCTCGAGCAGCTCGTGCGCTGGCTCGCGGCGGGTGCGGGAGCGGAAGGACTGGAGACGCCTTCCATCACGCGCACGCTCTCCACCAACGCGCCGCCGAAGCCTTCGCAGCCGCTGATCAACCTGCCGACGATGACCGACGTCTCGCGCGAGGCGATGATCCGCTACGTCGACCTGGTGCTCTCGTTCCGCGGGTGGCTGAAGGAGCGACAGAGCAAGCCGCTCGCCGCGATGCCCGAGGTGCGGCAGACGTTCCACGAATTGGCCGCGGCGGTCTCCACGCGGCAGGTGCGCTTGCTCGGGCTCACTCCGAAGGGGCGCAACCGCGACGCCGAGCTCTTCCATTCGGCCAACGTGATGTTGATGTCGTTGGTGTTCGGCGCCGAGCTGGGACTTCCTGCGCCGCGGTTGATCGAGCTCGCGTCGTTCTCGTTCTTCACCGACGTCGGGAATCTCGGGCTGAAGGACGAGACGCTCGAGCACGCTGGAAAGCTCAGCGAGAGCGAGCAAGCCGACGTGGCCGCGGCGAGGAAGTGGTCACAGCGTTTCCCCTTCGTGCGGCTGAGCGATCAGCCGGGCGCGGTCGCGTGGGCCGTCGTGGTGGCCGAGCAGGAGATCGACTGGGGTCACCGCGAACGTCCCGGCGCGCTCGGTGCCGATGCGAACGTGGGCTTGATGGGAAGCCTGGTGGCGATCGCTCGCGCCTTCGAGACGCTCACCGCCGCTACCAGCTCTCGCGAGGCGATGACGCGCGATCAGGCGCTCGAGCTGATGACCACCAAGGTGGCGCACCGTTTCCGCCCTGAGCTGCTCTCGCTCTTCGCGAAGTTCATCAAGCGGCAGTCAGCGCGGCCTCTTTCTTAGAGCTCAGTTGATTCGCCCCCTCCCGCGCGACAGGTGATGCAGGGAACGAGGCTGCGCTCCTTGGTTCGAATCAACTGAGCTCGGCTAACGCAGCACGAGCCGCTCGCGCAGCTCGAGATCGAACAGCTCGTACTCGACGGGATCGACGTGAGCCATCGCGCCATCGATGAAGAGCAGGATGTCTTCGTCGAAGCAGTTCAAGTGGTAGCTCGGCCGCTCACCGAGCGTGAGGCCTCGCAAACTTCCGTAGACCGGCGTGGGCGAGACCACCCAATCGCCCATCAACTCGCGCACCTTCTTGTCGTTGATGTGGCCGATCACCTGCGTGATGCCCGAGGGCAGCGAGCGCGGATCGTAGCGGCGGCTGGCGCGATCGACCTTCTTGAGCGCGGGGTTCGCCGGACGGTGCGCGAGAATTCCTTTCGCCTCTCCCGTCTTCGCCGAGCCCTGTTCGTGGAGCGGCGCGAGATCGAGCGGGCCCTCGCCCTTCCACCGGGCGACGCGCTCATCGAGGTAGCGGTTGATCGCCATCGAGAGTGAAGGCGCGTCGGCACCCGAGAGCGGCCGCACCATCTCGAGATCGTCCAACGTCACGCCGGCGTGCACGAGGAGCAGGTTGGCGTTCGTGGCGACCGCCAGGCGCACCCGTCGCGCCTTGAGCAGCTTGGTCACCAGCTTCCGTTGCTGCACGTTGAAGCAGGAGTAGTCGCGCGCGATCACTCCGGCGCTGGCGAGCATCGGGTACTTCGAGAGGAAGGCCGCCTCCTTCATGGTGCCCGCGAGCACCTCATCGGCCTTCGCGCGCGCTTCCTGGTAGCTCTCGTCGGTGAAGGTGGCGAGCTCGCCCACGCGCACCAGATCGTGGTTGCCCACGATGATCTGCACCTGATCGGGCGGGTGAGCCGCGAGCCACGAGAGAATCTGAAGCCCATCATCCGCCGCCTGCTCTCGCTGCTCGGGGCGGCCGTAGTCGAAGTGATCTCCCATCGACACCAGCCCGACCTCGGGGCGCAGCCGGCCGTTGTCGCCCAGCAACCCATTGAGATCGAGGATCCGCAGGAAGGTGGCGAACGGCGCCTGGGGATCTCCGATGGCGACGTTGAGCTGACGAGGTACCCGATCGGGCGGAAGAAGCTTCAGCTCCTGAACGTCTTCGTCGGCGCGGAGCTGGGCCAGGACGACGCGGCGATCGGGTGACACGAGACCCATCATCGCACGTGAAAGACGCGGCGCAGCTGCTTTGGAATATGCTCGTGTCAGTGAATTCCGACGGAGAGACGATCGAACGCGCGATCGTCTTCGAAGAAGCCTTCGGCTACCGGAGGTTGAGCGCCCAACGCTGCGTCTCTGAGTGGGTTTCGCAGTTCGCGAAGGCCCTCGTGCAGGTGGACCTCGGGCTCCGCTCGGACGGACCGGTGCTCTTCGTCATCTTGCGGCTGCGCGAGAGCCAGTTCACCGCGGCAGATGAAGACTGGATTCTGAAGCCCGGCGAGCACGCGGGTGGTCGCGTGGTGAACCTGAGTGAGCTCGAGTATCAGGAGCGCGCGAATTTCCTCACCCGCTTCAACGACTGTGCGGCGCAGCGACTGGGGCTCGAGCCGCACCAGGTGATTGGCGTGCTGGGCGAGCTCTTCGCGAAGTTCGGTGAACGGCGCGCGACGGTGCGGCATCCCATCTCGGCGCCTGCGTTGGTGTCGGTCGGCGGAAAAAAGGAGACGGCTGCAGTGAGTGACATTTCGGAAGGCGGCGCGCTGGTGAAGACGCCGAGTCCTCCGGTGCTGAAGGTGCAGGCGAAGGTCGAGCTCGAGGTGACGCTCCCTTCGGGGCCGGTACGCGCCGAGGCGACGGTGGTCGACGTGTCGGAGCGAGGCGTGGCGTTGAAGTTCGCGCCGGGCACCGCCGAGGCAGAGAAGATCCCCGAGAAGCTCGCGGCGCTCGAGCCCGTGAAGCTCGACTCGCAGCTCACGGTGGCGGAGCTGGTCGCTGCTCCGGGTATGGAGCGGTTGGGAAATTACGAGCTGCGCTCGCTCCTCGGCACCGGCGGCGCGGCGGAGGTGCACTACGCGTTCGCGCTCGACGGTCCGCTCAAGGGACAGGACGTCGCGCTCAAGCGCTTGCACAAGCGGCGCTCCCAGGATGGCGAAGCGATTCGTCAGTTCGAGGTGGAGCAGAAGACGCTCTCGCTCCTCAAGCATCCGAACATCGTGCGCGCGCTCGACGTGGGCTCGTTCGATGGCCAGCAGTACCTCGCGATGGAGCTGATCGAAGGCCACGACCTCGGACAGATCGTGCGCAAGGCGCGCATCAAGAAGAA
Source organism: uncultured Myxococcales bacterium (assembly GCA_966211295.1). Lineage (GTDB taxonomy): Bacteria > Myxococcota > Myxococcia > Myxococcales > Myxococcaceae > Archangium_A. The sequence continues at coordinate 14,120 of CBIHPJ010000136.1, forward strand.
GCAGCTGCCGGTGGAGGTGGCGTGCTTCGCCGCGAAGACGCTGCTCGAAGCGCTGGCGGCGGTGCACAACGCGAAGGACGCGGACGGAACGGCGCTCGAGCTGGTGCACTGCGACGTCTCTCCGCACAACCTGTTCGTCGCGCAGGACGGGCAGATCAAGCTGGGCGACTTCGGATCGTCACGGCGCAACGGCGTGGTGGTCGCTCACATCATGCGGCAGGGCCGGCCCACCTATCTCTCGCCTGAATTGATCGAAGGGCGCGTCTCGCAGGCGGCGGATCTCTGGGCGGCGGGCGTGACGCTGTACGAATTGCTCACGCTCGAGCAGCCGTTCTCGGGCAACTCGATGGATGAGCTGCGCATCGCGATTCGCGGCGACAAGCGCGAGGTGCCGCTGATGAAGCGGCGCAAGGACACCTCGGGTCCACTGGAGGCGGTGCTCAAGCGCGCGCTCGAGAAGAACCCGGCGCTTCGGTACCAGAGCGCGAAGGACTTCGCCGCCGCGGTGGCGCCGCATTTCCACGCGGTGCGGGCGCCGAAACAGTTGGTTCAGTTCGTCAAAGAGCTCTTCTGACCTACCTCCCTCTCCCTTCGGGAGAGGGTCGGGGGGAGGGTGTGACCCTTAGCCGAACGTCCGTCCCCTTTGTCAGTTAGCCGCGAGCTTCCGCAGGAACTTCTCGGCGTAGTCGATGCTGCTCTACAGCTCGCGCTCGTCGAT
>CBIHPJ010000137.1:0-14834 GCA_966211295.1 uncultured Myxococcales bacterium
GGATCTCCGGGGCTCATGGTTCCGACTGAGTACGAGATGCGGCCGCGAAGCATGCCGCGCAGCTTAGAGGTTCAGACTCTCCTGTGCAGGCAACTCGAGCTCACTTGAGCGGAGCGTGAGCACCCACGCGATGCTCAAGAGAGCGAACGCCGCGCAGGTCACCGCCCACCACGTGGGGATCAACGCGCGCATCGCGAGGCTGCCCAAGAGCGCGGCCTGGGCAAACTGCCGCGCACCCTCGAGTTTCAGCGCCCACTTCTTGCTCTCGAGGATTCCGCCCCACGCGGTCGCAGCAGCCCAGAGCAACAGCGAGAGCAGCACGCGATCGATCAGCGTGAGCGTGGTGTCAGGCCGAGTGACCAGCAGCATCAGCGGGAAGCCGAGCGCGCACTGCAGCACGAGGTACGGCTTGCTCCCCGCGAACGGAGTGGACTGGAACTTGATCTCCTTGCCGTCACGCTTCCAGCCAGATGGAGGCAGCGCAGGCACGCCCTCGGGACGCCAACCGGTCGGCATGAACCACACGCGCAGCTTGTCGACGAAGCGCGGCGCGTCCCACGCGTCTTTCATCACCTGCTTCCACACCTGGAAGTTGATGAACGTGGGATCCCACGTGCTGGGCGGCGAGGTGACGCCGTAGCTGGCCTCCTCGGTCTCGGGCTCGAACGTGCCGAAGAGCTTGTCCCAGATGATCAGGAAGCCGCCGTAGTTCTTGTCGAGGTACTTGTCGTTGCGCGCGTGGTGCACGCGGTGATGGCTGGGCGTGTTCATCCACGACTCGATGAAGCGCGGGAGCTTCGGCACCACGCGGGTGTGCGGCAGCAGCTGCAGCACGAGGTGGAAGGCGACCATCGCGATCACCCACTCGGCCTTGAAGCCGAAGAGCGCGAGCGGCCAGTAGAAGAAGAACGAGAAGAAGCGCTGGGTGACCGAGGCGCGGAGCGCGACCGCGTAGTTGAGCTCCTCGGTGGAGTGGTGCGGCATGTGCGCGGCCCAGCCCACGTTGGTGCGGTGACCGAAGCGGTGGAACCAATAGAAGAAGAAGTCGACGCCGAGGAAGAGCGCGAGGCCGCTGAGCACCGATTGCTCGATGGTGAAGAGCGAGTGGTCCGAGAGCCACATCAGCACCGGGTACCAGGCCGCCGCGACCGCGACGTTCACGCACTGGTTGATGATCGCCGTGCCCAGGCTCGCGATGGAGTCCTGGAACTCGTAGTAGCCGTTCTTCCGCCAAAGGCACCAGGCGATCTCGGCGACGATGAGCAGCAGCACGAAGGGGGTCACGACCGCGTAGACGTTGATCGACATGGGCGCACAGTGCCCTCCATGGGTCCTCCCGCGCGTTATCCCGGGTTAAGAAGTGGTGGCCCCGTGATCGCGCTCAATGACGCCGAGAAGAAAGCTCTCCACGCGCGGTTGTCGCAGTGGGGCGCGCTGTCGTCGGCGAACTTCTCGAAGGTGCTCGAGCTCGCGGAGCCGAGGTCGCTCGCGAAGCACGAGTTCTGGTCACAGCCGAGCGCGCCGGTGTCGCACTTCGCGATCGTTCGATCCGGCCTGGTGCGGCACTACTACGTGGACTCGCGCGGACGCGAATCGGTGAAGGCGTTTCGCGGACCCGGAGAGTTCTCTGCGCCGTACGCGGAGATCATTCTGCGCAAACCCTCGCGCACCTTCATCCAGGCGCTGGCGCCCACGGAGTTGCTGACCTTCGACGTCGCGAAGTTCGACGCGTTAGCGGAAGACTCACTCGAGCTGCAGCGACTCGCGCGGCGTTTCGTGGAACAGCACTTCGTCGCCAAGGAGCAGCGCGAGTACGAGTTCCTGCAGCTCTCCGCCGAGGAGCGTTACCGCCAGTTCTGCGCGGAGCGGCCCGAGCACCTGAGCCACATTCCGCAGCACCAGGTGGCGTCGTACATCGGCATTACTCCGGTGGCGCTCAGCCGCATTCGCGCGCGCACGACGAAGAAGAAGTCACGCTGAGCTCTGCTTCAGGAGCGCGCGGAACCACTTGTGCGCGGGATCGGCGTGGGAGCGAGCGAGCCAGCACTGCTGCACGGTGAACGACGGAATGCGCACCGGCGGTTCGAAGACGTGCAGTCCGGCGAAGTCGCTGAAGAGCTCCACCACTCGCTTCGGCGCGGTGAGCACGAGATCCGACTTCGAGATCAGCAGCGGCGCGACGAGGAAGTTCGGCACTCGCACCGCGACGGTGCGCGAGAGTCCTCTGGCAGCGAGCGCGTCATCGAGCGGACCTCCAGGAAGTCCGCCGGGCGCGATCTGCACGTGCTTCAGCTCCACGAATTGCTTGAGCGAGATCTTCTTCCGCGCGAGCCGATGATCTTTGCGGATCACGCAAAGGTACGAGTCACTGAAGAGCCGCTGGGTGATGAGGCCGGGCTCGTCTGGCGCACCCACTCCGAGCCAGAGCTCATCGCCCGAGGTGAGCGCTTCGAGCGGCTTGCCTCGGTGGGGCCGGCAGGTGACGGTGACGCCAGGCGCCTCGGCCATCAGCCGCTCAGTCAGCTTCGGGAGCAGCACCAACTCGGTGTAGTCCGCGAGGCTGAGCGAGAAGTTTCGCCTCAACGTCGCCGGCGTCACGCGCTCTGGCGCCAGGAGCACTTGTTCGGCGCGCGCGAGCGTCTCTTTGAGCGGCTCTCTCAGCCGTTCGGCTCGCTCAGTGAGCACCTGCGCAGCGCCCGTCCGCACGAGGAGGGGATCCGAGAAGGCCTCGCGCAGCCGCCCGAGCGCATGGCTGGTAGCGGGCTGGCTGAGGCCGAGCCGCTTCGCCGCCTGGGTGACACTCTTCGTCTCGAGGAGCGCCTCGAGCGCTTTCAGGAGGTTCAGGTCGAAATCCATGACGTGCATGCACGTCATTCTCTCCATCGATTGGACGAATGGCGAGCACGTCCGTATCTAGTCCTCGTCGTTCCAACCCGAAATCTTCAGGAGTCACCCATGTTCGTCGTCGCCGGAGTCACTGGTCACACCGGAAAAGTCGTAGCGGAGACGTTGTTGGCGCAGTCCCTTCCCGTGCGCGTGATCGTGCGCGACGCGAAGAAGGGCGAGCCGTGGAAGGCCAAGGGCGCCGAGGTGGCGATCGCCGAGATCAAGGACGTGAAGGCGATGACCCAGGCCCTGCGCGGCGCTGCGGGCGCGTGGCTGCTCAGCCCGCCCGCGATGCAGGTCACCGATCTCGACAAGCACGGCCGTGAAGTCGCGGATGCGCTCAAGGCTGCGATCTCAGAGGCCGGCGTGAAGCACGTGGTCTTCCTGTCCTCGATCGGCGTGCAGCTGCCGTCAGGCACGGGGCCGATCATGACGCTGAAGCACATCGAGCAGGCGCTCGGCAGCATCAAGGGCACGCACGCCACCTTCCTGCGCGCGGGCTACTTCATGGAGAACCTGCTCAACAACCTGCACCCGATGAAGGAGCAGGGCGTGCTCCCCGCGATGTTCGGCGGTGAGAAGCCGGTGGAGATGGTGGCGACCGCGGACATCGGCGCAGTGGCGGCTGAGCTCTTGCGCGCGGGCACCTCGGCTCCGAAGGTGGTGGAGCTCTCGGGTCCTTCTTCGAGCACGCTGACCCAGGCGGCGAGGGCGTTCAGCGCGGGGCTGAAGAAGCCGATCAACCTCGCTCCGGTTCCGGCGGCGGCGCAGGTCGGCGTGCTCACCGGAGTGGGTCTCAACCAGACCTGGGCTCAGGCGTACGCGGACATGAACGCGTGCGTGGAGGCGGGGAAGTTGAACTTCGAAGGCACTCCGCGCCGTGGGCTGATCACGCTCGAGCAGTTCGTCGCTCGCGCCCTCTCTTGAAGTTCACGGAGGCGTGGGGCGGAAGCTGAGCCCGTCGAGCGGGAGCATGAAGGCGCCCACGCTGCCCGGCCCCATGTGCAGATAGATGCTGGGGGAGAGCGGGCGCACCAGCACGTACTCGCACTGGTAGCGCTCCTGAAGGCGGGCCGCGACGGTCTTGGCCTTCTCGGGAGCGTTGCCGTGCGTGATGGCGAGCCACACCTTCGTCTTCGGATCGAGACGCGAGCTCAAGTACTCGTCCATCTTCTCGGCGGCGTCGGCCTTGCCGCTGATCTTCGCGACGGTGGAGATGGTGCCGTCGATCAAGCTGATCAGGGGCCTGATGTTGAGGAAGTTGCCGACGAAGCCCTGCAGGAAGCTGGCGCGGCCGCCCTTGATCAGGTTGTCGAGCGTGGCGACGCTGATCACGTTTCGGGTGCGCTGAGCGAACGCGCGGAGGAATGTGGCGGAGTCCTTGAGCGAGAGGCCCGCCTTGCGCGCCTGCACCGCGGCGAGGGTGACCAGGCCCGCGCCCACGTCGGTGACCGTGGTGTCGACGATCTCGATCTGCGCGCGCTTGATGTCGGGATCCGGACTCGACTTGAGCTTCGCAGCGGCAGCGACCGCGGCGTCGTGCGAGCCGATCACCTTGCGCGACGTCATCACGCAGAGCACCTCGGGATCCTTCTTCACCAGGCGGCTCAAGTAGTCGACGAAGTCCTGCTCCGTCGTACCCTGCACCTGCGGATGCTTGATGGCCTTCTTCACCCAACCGTCGATCTGCGCGAAGTCGATGGTGCCGCGCGTGTCGTGCGAGATGCCGTCCACCACGATCTTCTGCGGAGTGACGTCGATGTCTTGGGCGTGCGCCTCGTCTTCGTCGAGGTTGCTGCCGGGGTTGGTCACGATGCGCATTTCGCGAAGTTTCGCCCAGCAGCCGCGGCAGTCCAAACCTGACGTTTGGTATTCGGGATCGATGCGCGGATCACTCGCCCGGTCCCGCTCTGCTTCATGGTGTCGAGGAGGAGGTTCGCGAGCAGCGTGGGGCCGAGTGGGAAGGAAGTGTCGTTCACCAGCACGTGAAGTTTCTGCCAGCGCGCGATGAAGTGATTCGCCGCCTCGCGCACGGAGAAGGGGCACGCGAGGTCGACCACGATCCCGTGTACGCGGAGATTTCCAGTCTCGAGGGCAATGCTCCGGGCAAGTGCGTCGGCATCACACTCGTGCGGCATGGTGACGATCACGGTCGCGCCGAGCGAAGCCAGACTGAGGGTCAGCGGACGCGCGGAACCGGCGCTGGTGATGAGCGCGATGCGTCCCTGCAGCCTGAACATGAAGTGTGGACCGGCTTCTCAGCGAAAACTCATCGGAGCGTCACCCGGCGACACAGAAGAAGAAGGGTACCTCGGTAACCTTGCCCTGCTTCGTCACCGTGAAGGTCACGCGCCACACGCCCGGCATGAACAGCGTGAGCTGCGAGATGGTCCACTCGCCGTCACCAGTCGCTTCGAGCTGCGGAGTCACCGAGGTGCCATGCCCGTGATCCGGCATGAAGGCGGTGACGGTCAGCGTCGAGCCGCTCGGCACCTTCACCTTCCAGATGTTGCTCCCTCGCGCCGGCGGAGCGGGATCCGCTTCGACCAACGTCACCACCACATCACTCGCGCTCGCGGTCAGCCCCGCGCTGTACGTCTTCACGCGCTCATCATTCGCGCACGTCACGACCGGAGTCTGCGGCGGCTCAGGAGGCGAGCTGCAAGCGAGGAGCAGCAACGGCAAGAGTCGTCTCACGGCGAACACCTCCTCGGCCTGGGCGTCGGTACCGTCGTCTGCACCTTCAAGTTGGTGAGGCTCAGACAGGAGACGGGATTTCCTTCGGAGTCGATGAAGGTCTGCGTCGCGCTCGCCGCGGTCCATTCGACGGTCTGTCCGAGTTGGAAAGTCGGAAGCGCGGCGAGGACGCGCTCGTCGAGATCTCCGCTCTGCACGAGCTGCCGCAGCACGCCCAGTCCCATCGGCCGCAGCCAGAGCTTCATCGTCGCGCGCTCCGGAAGCTGAGGCAGCGGCCAGCTCTGCATCACGTGGCTCTGGTAGTAGCGAGGGTCGCGCTGATCGAAGGTGACCTGCGCAGGTAGCAAGTTCCCCGTGAAGCTCGCCGCCTCCCAGAACATGTCCACCGAGCCGCCGTCGGGCCCGAAGAGACAATCGCGCATCAACCAGAAGTTCGGATCCGGGTTGCTGGCCTCGTCTTGATCAGCAGCGACGAGACCGCTCTCGGCGATCACTCCGCCGTCGGCGAAGGCCTGCGTCTCCACCCAGAGTCTTCGATCCTGCGACGCCCCGCTGGGGAACGAGTGGCCCGCGGCGATGTTGTCGAGCACCACGCGCAGCTGCGGTCCTTGAAGCGTGCGCGCGACGCACAGTGCACTTTGAAGGGAAGAGTCGAGCAGGCTCTGCACCTCGGCGCGCTGCGCGGCCTTCTCTGGAAACTCCGTGAGCGCGACATCGACCGCCGCGAACGTGTGACTGTGCGTTCTGCGCAGGGGCGCGTTGTCGACCTTCGCCACGGGCTGTTCGACTTTGCTCTGCGCCATGTGGCACTGACCGCACGTCGCTCCGAGTGGAGGTTGCGCGAAGACCGAGCTCTTCCATTCCGCGAAGGTGCGCTCGAGGTCGGCGCCGTGACCGGTGCGCACGTCGTGGCAGGAGCCGCAGAGCGACGCCGATTCGAGTTGATCACGATCGTGCAGCGGAGAGCTCAGCGTGGCGTGCGCGGTGGTCTGCATCGGGTTGGAGATCGGCCCCCGCATCACGAGATCGCTCGCGAGGCGAAGAGGGTTGTCGTGCTCGCCGTTCACCTGATCGACGGAGTGACAGAAGAAGCAGGTGACGCCCTTCATCTTCGCGGGCACCGAGTCGAGGTTGAGCCCGTCGGTGGTGAGGCCTTCGCGAACGGCCATCGGCGCGTGGCACTGCACGCAGAAGTTGCCCAACGCGCCGTTCGTCTCGCGTTGTCCGCGCCGATTCATCGCGAGGAACACCGGATCCTCCGCGGCGTAGGCGTGCATGCTTCCGGACCACTCGCGCAGATGTTCGGAATGGCAGCCACCGCAAGTGAGGGGATCGAGCAGCTCCTCTCGCGGAAGTTGGCTGGGAGCGCACGCAGCGAACATCAACAGCACGCTGCAGCGCAGTGACGAACGCACTCGGCAATGTGCGGTTCGAGTCGCGCCATTACAACGCGGAGATGGGGGTCACTCGCAGACTCGTCGTTGTGTTGCTCTTTCTCTCGGCGTCGGTGCGTGCCGATGGCGCCTTCCCCGCATCATTTGCGCTGATGACCGCGGACTCACCTACGCGCAAGCTCGTGCTCGCCACGACCTTCCAGCTGATGATCTCCGAGGACGAGGGGACGAGCTGGCGAATGATGTGTGAGGCGCTGGTCGGTTCCTCACTTCCGGTGACGCGTTACCAGGTCGGACTCGACGGCACGCTCTACGGCTCGAGCTCGTTCGGCCTCTACCATTCGTACGACAACGGCTGCGGCTGGACGAAGGCGACCGGACCCAACTCGGACATGGCGGTGACGGATATCTGGGCTGATCCCTCGCGCCCTGAGCGGATCTACGCGGTGATCTCGGAGTTCGTGGTGGAGCACGTCAATCGCTCCGACGATCGCGGGTTGACGATCGGGCCACCGTTGTGGACCGAGTCGAACGGAACGATCAATGGAGTGGAGTCGGCACGTTCGCGGCCACAGCGGATCTACGTCTCGGGTTGGTCGAACTTCGGTCAGACCATCGCGCCCTATCTCGCGCGCAGCGACGATGACGGTGAGCATTTCGTGCAGACGAGCTTCCCCGAGCTGGCGGGTCAGATCGTCTTGATCGCCGCGGTGGATCCGGTGAACCCAGACATCTTGTACCTGCGCGTGAAGCGGCCTCCGGGCGGTGACGCGCTGTACATCTCGACTGATCAGGGTGTGACGCTGACCAAGGCGCTCGACCTCACCTCGTCGTTGATGACCGGCTTCGCGCGCGCGGCGGACGGAACGTTGTTCGTTGCCTGTCGCGAACAAGAGACGCTCTGGCGCCGGAGGCCGGGAGAGTCGCAGTTCACGGCACTGCACACCGGGGGCCTACGCTGTTTGAGCGAGCACAACGGCACGCTGTATTCGTGCGGCGACGATTCCACTGAGAACTTCGCGTTGGCCGCGAGCAGCGATCAGGGCGAGACGTGGAGGCCGCTGACCCGGCTCGCGTTCGATGGTCCGTGGTTGTGTTGTGAATCGGCGCAAGCCGTGTGCAACCCGCAGAAGGTCGACCTCTCGTGCCAACCTGCTCCGCAAGACGCCGGCATCGATGACGCGGGGACTCCCGACGCGGGTGAGGAAAAGCCAGCCGTCGAGGCCGGTGACGCGGGCGAACCGATCTTGCCCCCCGTCCTGGTCAAGAGCTGTGGCTGTGGGAGCGGCGAGCTCGGAAGCGTGCTGCTCGCGGTTTGGCTTTTCGTGCGAGCAGGACGGGCCCGGGTTCACAGGTGAAACGCATCGGTGCGAGGATGTCGCCCGATGGATCGCGACGTCCTCTACCGTGAGGTGACCGAGAAACACGGCGCGGCGCTCGCGCGGTTTGCAACGGGATACGAGGCGTCACCTGAGCGGCGGCGCGAGCTGCTCCGCGACATGCACGCGTCGATCTGGACGAGCCTGGCGTTGTTCGACCAGCGCACGCCGCTCCGAAGCTGGGTGTGTCGCGTGGCTCACAACGTGGGCACGTCGCATCTCGTGCGGCACACTGCGTGGTTTCGGCTCTTCGAGCTACGGCCGCTCGAGCTGCAGGTACGCCTGCTGTTTGCGGAAGGCATCGACGCACTCGTCATCTCAGAGATCACCGGACTCTCGCCCAGCGATGTCGCTCTGCGCGTTCATCGTCTGAAGCCGTCGAGTGATGGCGCGCTCACAGCTGAGCTTCCGAGTGCGTTCACGATTTCGGAGCTGCGCGACCGAGGACTCGAGGCAGGAGCAGGCGAGACGAGCACCTTCCTCGAGCGGCTGTTGGTCGAGCGCAGGACTGAGCAGCTCTTTCGTCTCGCGGGTGGCGTGCTCCTGGTTCCGCTGGTGTTCCTCATTCGGCCCGCGCTCGAGCTCGCGCCCGCGATGCAGCTGTTCGTCGTCGTGCTGTTCGTTGCGGGGCTCTTGCTTGCGGCCCGACAGGCGCTCCTGGTCGGCGGTACGACGAGAGCGCTTGCTGAACTTCGTGCTCCAGAGGTCCGGCGGCGAGGGTGGCAGCCGAGCATCGGGTTCGTGTTGTCACTGGGAATGATCGCGGCCGTCACGAGCTTCGTCGCGCTGGTGACTTTCGGTGAAGAAAGAGCGCCGCGGGCTCGGCGCGAGGAGGCGATCGCTTCCGTGAATCGATGCCTGGACCCGCGGCGCACCAACGATCCGAAATGCGGAAACGTGTTGGGCCTTCAGCGGCCCGCAGTGCAGGCGCCGATCGCTCAGCTCCCGCCTGAACCAAACTGCGAGCAGCGACGTCGCACGCTGGAAGAAACGGCCGAGCTGGGCAGCATCGAGATGACGTTCCTGGAAGCCGTGACACTCGGCGATGCATGTCCGCAACAGTTCGTGTTGCCGGGTCGCCTGCTCAAGAAGGAGCTGTTGAAGGACCTGACCGACAAGTCGCGCCAAGGCTGTTTCAGCAGTGACAAGGCCGAGGCGCTCTATCGATGCGAGCTCCATGCGCGGCTCGAGTGCTCGGGAAAGCCGGCGGAGTGGCGCCAGAGAAATGAGGCCTTCCTCGAGTTCTTGAGCCTCAGGGCCAACCAGACCCCGCAGCCGTGGGCGTGCGTGGACTCGCCGGTCATTGGGCTGCTCCGCGCGCTCGAAACCACCACTCCCGAGAACGTCTCGCTCGCTTCGTTCGAAGAGAGCAGCGGCACTTCGAAGATCTCAGGATCGGCTGAGATCCTGACCGACGTCGCGGAGTTCGCGCGCCGTCTCGAGGACGTGGTGAAGACCTCGAAGGGGCTCGGCCGAGTCGTCGAACGTGATGGCGACGGCCGGGTGCGAGTGGAGCTGTTCGGAAGCCATGCCGGCATGGAGTTGGCTTCGAGTGAGGTGACGACGCTCTTTTCGCGAGTCGAAGCCACCTCGGTGATCAGAGACCTCAGCAGTGCTTCGGAGAGCCGGCTGACCTTCAAGTTCGTGGTGACGCTGAACATCGATCGGTCCGCGTTGCCGACGGGGCGTGAGTACGTGGTGCCCTACGTTCCGGACGTGATGGTCGGGCACTACGCCGAGCTGGTGCGAGCTGATTCCGAGAACGCCGATGCGTGGCTGTCGCTCGCTTACGCGAGGAAAGCGCAGAACAAGCCTGAGGAGGCGATCGCGGCGTTCAAGAGGTACCTCGAGCTTCGTCCCGATGCCTCGACGCGCAAGGAGCTGGAAAACCAGATGTACTTGCTCGGGGCTCGCTAGGGCCCGCTCGACATTTTGCAGAGTGAGTGCGGTTTTCTTGCAGAGTGAGAGCAGAAAGTTGCCGTCGCTGCTTGGGTGATCAGCGCGGCGTTGGCTATGAAGTGCGGATGCCCATCCGTCGCTCGACAGACGTTGCTCCCGCTCCTGCTGCGCGTACCACTGGCACCACTCCCGCCGTGCAGCCGAAGCCGGCCGCTCCCGCGCCTGCGAAGCCTGTTACTGGATCGGTCGCGGACTTCACTCCGACGCGCGGCACTGCGCTGCAGAGCAAGCTGAACGACATTCGTTCGATGCTCCAGGGTCACACCGATCGCAACGAGGAGAAGAAGATCCTCTCGATCTTCAAGGACGCTCCCGCGGTCGAGCTCAACCAGATCATGCAGGGCCTCACGCGCGAGGAGTTCCACGAGCTCGCCAGCGACATGGACGATCGCCTCTTCGGTCCCGACAACAAGACCGCGTTCATGAACCTGATCTCCAAGGATCGCGTCGGCGAGCTCAGCGTCGAGTCGAAGGCCCGCTTCATTCAGGCGCTGCAGCATGGGCCCACGGGCTCCGTCGATGAGAAGGCGATCACCAATGTCTTCCTGTCCACGAGGGGCGACCAGCTCTCGCAGCTGAAGGGCGCGATCGATCTGAGCGGCGATCACCGCGACCTGCAGCAGCTGGTGTTCCACGACATCGACTCGAAGGAGCTGCGCAACTCGCTGCTCCAGCACTTCAAGACCGCTGCTTCGCCGAAGAGCGACAAGGTGAAGGTGCTCAGCGACATCGACGACACCTTCTACGCAAACCTCAAGGACGACCGGTACCCGAAGAAGACGGTGTATCCGGGCGTGCGCGCGCTCTACGCGGAGCTCGATAAGGGCCCTGGTGCGACTCCTGATCGCACGGGCGATCTGATGTTCCTCTCGGCTCGTCCATACGATCGCGCCGGCGGGATCGAGCACGGCACGCGCTCGATGCTGCAGGACCAGGGCGTCACTCAGGCCACCGTGCTCTCTGGCGACTTCGCTCACGTCATCGGCAACGAGCTGATCGCCGCGAAGAAGTTCGACAACTGGAAGCAGGTGAACCAGTTGTATCCCGAGTACGGCTCGGTGTTCATCGGGGACTCAGGGCAGGGTGACGCGATCTTCGGAGCGAACGCCGTGAGCGCGAAGGAAGACATGCGCGCGGTCTTCATTCACAACGTGACCGGCGTCGACGAGGTCGGGAAGGCGGCGTTCGCAGCGAAGGGCGTCACGGTGTTCGACACCTACGTCGGTGCGGCGACTGCGGCGTTCCAAAAGGGCCTGATCACTTCGGACGGTCTGCAGCGAGTGATGAGCGCTGCGACTCGTGAGCTGGGTGAAGTTCACTTCGACAATGCTGCACAAAAGGCTGCGCGCCAGAGCGAGCTCGATCGAGATCTCGCTGCGGCGCGCGCGGCACTTTCTTGAGTAGCCCCTCTCCCCGATTTCTGGGTCGCTCCGCCTCTGCGAATCTTTCGCTTCGCTTCAGATTCGCGACGCCCAGCAAGCAGGGAGAGGGAGGAAAGGGTTACTGGCAGTCGACCGAGGTCACGCTCTCCACGTAGGAGTTGGTGAGCGTCCCGCTGCTCTTCGCGAGACACGCAGGCGCCGCGAACGAGCGCGCCGCGATGAGCGGATCATCCACCGAGAACTTCAGTTCGCCCTCGAGCAGCTTCGCGAAAGGCGCGCCATCCGTCGACGCCGCGGTGAAGAACTCCACCGACGCCTTGCCGTTGCCGAGGAAGCTCGCCGCGTAGGTCGCGTTGCGGTGCTCGGGGCGCACTTCGTACGTCGCGCTCGCCAGCACTCCGAGGCCGAGGTGCGCGTCGAGCTGCAGGCCCGGAGTGAACTCGAGCTTGAAGCCCTTCTCCGTGGGCGCCCACGTGGCGGAGACCGAGCGGCCCTGGTCCTTGTTGAAGTCGAACGAGAGCAGCACGTCGTCGCCGGTCTTGATCACCGAGGTGGTGCTGCCGAAGCCCACGCCCTCGAGGCGCGCGCTCTTGCCCTCTTCGAAGATCAGCGAGAAGCCCGCGCCCGAGAGGAACACGTCGAGCGGCCGCGCGTCGGTGTTGCTGCTGTCACCGAAGAAGTCGCGCACCAGGCCCGCGTACTTCACCTCGCCGTAGCCGTACTGCAGGGTGGCGCGCTTGGCCTGGCCCTCGAGATGGAGCGAAGCGAGCGGGCTCTTCGCGCCGATCGACGCCTTGCGAGTGACTCCGTCGCTGCCGGTCATCTCGTAGCTCACCGGAGCGAGCACCGAGGTGGAGAGGGTGAAATCGTCCTTGCCGTTCTTCTGCAGGCGCCACTCCATCTTGCCCTTCGCGGTGAACTGGTAGGTGGTGGTCATGCCCGTCTGCGCGGTCTGGAACGCGCCCATCGCGGCGATGCTCTTCTCGAGATCGATGATCAACGCGACGCTGACGTTCTTGCGGATCTCGATGGTGAACGCTTCCGCCTTCGCGTCACCCACGAGGAGCGTGACGTCGAGATCACCCGCGGCCTTGATGAACAGCTTCAGCTTGTCGACCTGCTCCGCGCACGAGGCGTTGAGCGCGCCGTTGTCGTCGGTGCAGACGTCGACGCCGCGCACGGTGAAGGTGAGGGCGCCTCCGGTGCGATCGACGATGTTCGCTTCCGCGAAGATCTTGTCGATGCGCCTACTGAGCGCGTCCATGCCCGAGTCGAAGCTCTGCACCGGCGGCACGCGCGCGGAGCCGTTGGCGCGAGCGTCGGCGCTCACTCCGAGCGCGAGCAGACTGGAATCGAGCGTGGCCCAGTTGTTCGAGCTTTCGCCCGCGACGTAGGCCTCGCGCACGAGGGACTTCACATCGGTGGCCGTGCGTTCAGCGACGACCTTGGGATCTGGAGCACAGGAAAACGCAACGACAGCGACGACGAGGCCAAGCAGAGCTCGTTGATTCATGACTCTCCTCCTTGGTGTGAGTGGCTTGGTTGCCAGCACCGGTCCGTTTGGATCGGCGCCCCGGCCCTGAGCAGGTCGCGTACCAAGCGGAGCTCAACGATTTCGGGGGGATGACGAATGACAGACGCGCGCGCTCCAGTGACCCGGGGCGGCGCGGTCTGTGACTTCGATGTCCGTTACGAGTTCTTCAGCCTTTCCACCGCGGCCTTCGCGTCGGAGAGGCTCACGTCGGGATTCGCGCGGCGGTACAGCTTGAGCGCATCGAGATCTTTTCCGTCGAGGAGGAGCTCGAGCAGCTGATCTTCGAGCGGCGGAGGCGGCGGCGGTGGAGGCTTCTGGTTCTGGTACGCGTCCGACGTGATGTGGTGCATCAGGCTCCGCACCAACTTCGCGAGTGATTCGTTCAGCTCATCCTGCGTGATGCTGGGGTTGGGCTCCTCGCCAGGGACCAGTCGGTGCTCGAACTTCGCGCTGGCGAGCACGGTCAGCCAGTGCACCTCCTCAGCTGAGCCGATCGGGATCAGCTGATCGTTCACCTTCAGCGACCGCGTGCCAGCGCGGTAGCTCGCGACAGAATTGTTGAGGAAGAAGTGAAGCGGCGCGCCGTCGGCATCGACTCCGAGCAGGGAGAGCGAGCCTCCGTCGGTTGTGATTGCTCCGTTGGTGATCAGTACGTGCATGGTGTGCTCGCCCCTCACCCCGACCACTCTTTTGGGACGCTGCGCCTCGTCACCGCTTCGCGGCGCCGCGAGACGGCTCGCGCTCCCCGCTGCGCAGGGAGAGGGAGGGCTATTTCCATTCCGTGTGCACCGCGTGGCCGGGGTTGTCGATGCGCTCGTAGGTGTGGCTGCCGAAGTAGTCACGCTGCGCCTGGATCACGGCTGCACTTCCGCGCGCGGTGGTGAGCGTGTCGTACCAGCTGAGTGACACTGCGAGGCCCGGCACGGCGAGGCCCGCCTTCGCTGCACCCGCGACCACGCGACGCCACGCGGGCAGACGCTTCGCGAGATCCGCCGAGAAATCCGGAGTGAGCGCGAGCAGCTCGTTCTTCCCGCCGCTGAACGCCGCCATCACGCGCTTCAAGAACGCCGCGCGAATGATGCAGCCCGCGGTCCAGATGCGCGCCACTTCACTCAGGTTGGTGCCGTAACCGAACGCGTCGCTCGCGGCCTGCAGCAGCGCGAAGCCCTGCGTGTAGCTCGCGATCTTCGAGGCGTAGAGCGCGTCGGCGAGATCGTTGACGCTCACTCCTTCGAGCTTGCCGCGCGCGGGCTTGTGCAGCGCCTCCGCACGCACGCGCGTGTCCTTCGCAGCCGAGAGCAGTCGCGCATCGACCGCGGTCGCGATGGTGGGAATCGGAACCGCGAGCTCGGAGGCGGCGATCACCGTCCACTTCCCGGTGCCCTTCTGTCCCGCCTTGTCGAGGATCGAGTCAACGAGCAGCCCTCCGCCCTTCGGATCTTTCACGCGGAAGATGTCGGCGGTGATCTCGACGAGGAACGACGAGAGGTCGCCGCGGTTCCACTCCGAGAATGTGTCGGCCACTTTTTCCGGAGCGAGGCCGAGGCCATCGCGCATCAACGCCACGGTCTCGGAGATCAGCTGCATGTCGCCGTACTCGATG
>CBIHPJ010000138.1:0-14828 GCA_966211295.1 uncultured Myxococcales bacterium
CCAGCCAATTCATCAACGAGCGCTTCGCCAAGCGCGCCGGCCTGCAGGACTGGCAGCTCGGCATCGGTCACTCGTACGAGATCGATCCGCACAAGCCCGACACGCTGCTCCTCGAGCTCTCGCAGGCGATGCTGGTGCGGCGCTGCTTCCCCGACGCGCCGCTCAAGTACATGCCGCCGACGAAGCACAAGGAGACCGACATCTTCTTCAGCCACGCGTACGACGTGATGGCCGATCTCGTCGCGGTGTGGACGCGCCAGGGCATTCAGCTGCTGGGCATGATGACCGAGGCGATGCACACGCCGCTGCTGGGCGATCGGTACGTCGCGCTCAAGGCCGCCACCTACATTCACAAGGCGGCGCGCGGCATCGACGAAGAATTCGTGGTGAGGGAAGACGGCAAGATCGCGAACCGCGCGCGCTTCGTGTTCGGCAAGGCGATCGAGCTGCTCCGCGAGGCCCAGAGCGACGGCATGGTCGCCGCGATCGGCCGCGGCCGCTTCGGTGACGTGAAGCGCGCCGAAACGGGAGGGAAGGGGCTCGACGGCGTCGTGGAAAAGGCGTCGGATTACTTCAACCCGTTCCTCGAGTTGATGGAGGCGAAATGATCGCGCTCGCTCTGACGCTTACCGTGGTCCTCTCAGGGACCGATTCGCTCTCCAAGCAGACCCTGCACGGCCTCAGCTTCAAGGCCCCCACGCAGTGGACGAAGACTCCGGCCGACGACAACACCCTGCAGTGGTCCGATCCCTCCTCGGGCGCGGAGCTCGCGATCTCGGTGTTCCCCGTCGACCCGGTGCGTCCTGCCGCTGCCTGTTTGAAGCAGGTCGTCGATGCGCTCGGTACCGAGGGCTTCGCGCCGATGACCCTCGGCAGCCAGCCTGCGTCCAGGAAGATCAGCACCGACTACCTGGGCGAAGGTGAAGAGGCGAAGACCGATGCCAACAAGGTCACCACCACCACCGTGGTCGGCTGCAACGGCAAGGTTCGCTGGGTGATGACGTGGACCTCGAAGACCTCGATGGGCGCTCGGTTCGGGCCGGTCTTGAAGCGCGTGATCGACTCCATTGGTTACGGGAAGTGACATGAACTCTCCTCGCGAAAAGCAGCTGCTGCGCGCGTACGGCGATCGTCGCGACGACGGCATCATTCAGCTCTCCTTCACGTTGCCGGTGGCGACCTCGGAGAAGGCGAAGGAAGCCGCTCAGCTCTATTGCAAGAAGCTCGGCCTCACCGACGTGAAGGTCGCGGCCGCCGAGCGCGCTGCCGACCAGTACACGTTCTTCGTGGTGTACGCGCGGTCGCCGGTGATCATCGACTACAACGAGATCGACACCCCCGAGATCGTGATCAAGAAGCAGGGGTTCTACGAGCTCAACGACTTCATCGAGCAGAAGATCGGTCGGCGCGTGGTGGTGTTCGGCGCCTGCACCGGAACCGATACGCACACCGTCGGCATCGACGCGATCCTCAACATGAAGGGCTTCTCGGGCGACTACGGCCTCGAGCGCTACCCGTGGTTCGAGGCGTTCAACCTGGGCTCGCAGGTGCCCAACGCGGAGCTCATTCGCCGCGCGGTCGAGAAGAAGGCCGACGCGATCCTCGTGAGCCAGGTCGTCACCCAGCGTGACGTGCACAAGGAAAACTCGCGCGCCTTCATCGAGGACGCGAAGGCCGCGGGCATCGTCGGCAAGATGACCTTGCTGCTCGGTGGACCGCGCGTGGATCACAAGCTCGCGCTCGAGCTCGGTTTCGACGCGGGCTTCGGCCCGGGTACCAAGCCGTCTGACGTGGCGAATTTCGTGGTGCACCAGCTGATGCAGCGCCTGGGCAAGGAAGCGAAGGGCACGCACTTCGAAGGGGAGCCGACATGAGCGCCGAGGGACTCGGAATGAAGGTGGTCTTGCGGTTGCGCATGGGCACCCACGACGCGCACTACGGCGGCGATCTCGTCGACGGCGCGCGCATGCTGGGGCTCTTCGGCGACGTCGCCACCGAGCTCCTCATTCGCCTCGACGGAGATGAAGGTCTCTTCCGCGCGTACGACGCCGTGGAGTTCCTCGCTCCGGTCTACGCCGGCGACTACATCGAGGCCGAAGGCACCATCACCAACATCGGCAACACCAGCCGCAAGATGACCTTCGAAGCGCGCAAGGTGATCCGCACGCAGCCGAGCGTGAGCGCGTCGGCCGCGGAAGTCCTCTCTCCTCCGATCGTGGTCTGCCGCGCGAGCGGAACCTGCGTCACCCCGAAAGACAAACAGCGCAACCCGAGGGCAACGACATGAACCCGATGGTGATCACCGCCGCGATGGTCGGCGCCGAGACGACGCGCGAGCAGACTCCGTACCTTCCGATCTCCGCCGAGGAGATCGCCAACGACGCCGCGAAATGCCGCGAGGCGGGCGCCGCGATGGTGCACCTGCACGTGCGCACGCCCGACGGGAAGCCGAGCCAGGACACCGAGCTCTTCCGCGCGGCGATTCGTGCGATCCGCGCCAAGTGCGACGTGCTGATCCAGGTCTCCACCGGTGGCGCGGTGGGCATGAACGTCGACGAGCGGTGCGGCGCGCTGCGACTCACCGGAGCCGACCGTCCCGACATGGCGACGCTCTCCACGGGCACGGTGAACTTCGGGCCTGACGTGTTCTGGAATCCGCGCCCGCTGATTCGGGACATCGCGACGCGCATCAAGGGGCTGGGACTCAAGCCCGAGATCGAGTGCTTCGACGTGGGCATGATCGACGAGGCGCGCGCGCTCGAGAAGGAAGGCTTCATCACGCTGCCTGCGCACTTCGACTTCGTGCTCGGCGTGGGCGGTGCGTTGGCTGCGACGCCCGAGGGTCTCGACTTCATGCGCTCGTACATTCCGCAGGGCTGCACCTGGACCTGCGCGGCGATGGGGCGGCATCAGCTGCCGTTCGTCGAGCTGTCGGCAGAGCGGGGCGGCAACGCGCGCGTCGGCATGGAGGACAACATCTACGTGTCGAAGGGCGTGCTCGCGAAGGGCAACTTCGAGCTGGTGGCGGAGGCAGCGAAGCGCGCGAAGGCGAAGGGCCGCGAGCTGGCCACGCCGCAGCAGGCGCGAGAGCTGTTGAGGTTGTCGTGAAGTTTTTCCCCCTCTCCCTCCGGGAGAGGGTCGGCGTGAGGGGGCGCATCCTTGCACTCTCCCTCGCCCTCGCTTCGTGCACTGATCCCACCGAAAACCCGCCGCTCGATCGCACCGGCACCGTTCAAGGTCCAATCACGGCGAACTCCGCTGGCGACACCTGGGTCTTCCTCTATCGCCCTGGAGAAGGTCCCCCGGGTCCACCCGCGATCCCGCTCGCAGTCAGCGCCGTCAGCGCGAAGCGGCTGGAGTCCGATCCGCGTTACGTGATCGCGAACGTCAAGCCGAACCCGTATCGCCTCTTCGGGATCCTCGACGTCGACTCCGACTTCGACGGCACCATCGACGTGCTCAGCCAGCCCACCGCGGGCGATCGCGTGAGCAAGCCCGTCGACTTCCAGGCTCAACCCGGCCGCGGCGCCACCGTTCCCCTCGAGCTCGATCAAGTCATCTTCACCGAGCCGCCCGCGTTCTCGCTCGAAGGCCAGGCCGACAACGACGTGGTGCTCGACTTCGCGCTCGATGCAGTCACTCCGCTGACCCTGATCTCCGATCCGGTCGGTCACTTCGATCCGAAGAAGACGGCCTTCACCTTCGGCCTGGTCGACGCTGACGGAGACATGCGGCCCGACGACGTCGACGGAGACGGCACGCCCGATCTCTCGCTCCAGGTTTTCCTCCGTTGGCTGCCGCGGCCCGGACAAGTGCCACCCGACACCACGGTGATCGTCCCGCTCGCGTTCGATCCCTCTCCGTTCATCCGCACGCTCGAAGGTCGTCTGGGCGCGACGGTGAGCGCCACGCGACTGCAAGTCGTGATGGTCCCGGTCGCGCAGGCGCTCGGTCCCACCGAAGACGGAGGCACCGGCATCCGCCCCTGGGGCGCTCCGCCAGCAGGCGACTACGAGTTGGTCACGCTCGCCGCGGGTGGGCAGTTCTGGCGGCTCCCCAACCAGCTGCCGCTGGAGTCCCAGAACCTGCACCTCCACATCGATCGCGTCGTTCGCTGATTGCAGGGCCCAAACCCCCCGAGTCAACCGCGCGGCAGGATCGCGATTCGCTGACCGATTCCTGAAACTGGCCTAGGCTCGACCGGCTCCCATGACCGTTGCCCCGGAATCCGATGCGGTCATCGTGAACCCCTTGAGGGCAAGCGGGCTGCTGGACTCCATCGGCCTCGAGCGCGCACGCGCCCATGTGCGCGAGTCGGGTGGGCTCCTGTCAGACGCGATGCTGCGACTGGGCCTGGTGAAGGAAGGCGACTTCCTCCGGATCTTCGCCGAGCTCTATTCGACGCGCTTCGTGAAGGCCGAGAAGCTCAAGGGCATTCGCCTCGACGAAGGGCTCCTCGAGCGAGTCGGCGTGCGCAGCGCTGAACGCCTTCGCATGTGTCCCATTCACTGGGACGCGGGGAAGATGGAGCTCCACGTGGTGGCCTCGGTGCCGCTCTCGTCGAGCCTCGAGCCCGAGCTGCGGCAGATCGTCGGAGCCAAGAGCATCGTGGTCTACGTCGCGACCAGCGGCGCCGTCTCCGCGCTGATCCGCCGGGCGTATTACCGCCGGGACGACGCGTTCAAAGACGTGACCGCGAACGGGGCAGGGCCGCCGCTCCCCGCGAAGACCAGCAGCGAGACCTTCGACGAAGACGGCCGCGAGTCGACCGGCACCAACATCGAGAAGCCGAACATCGAGGTCGAGGCGGGCCTGGGCGCTTCCTCGGTCGACGACGATCGGCCGCCAGAGCAGTCCACCGAGGGCAAGACCGTGATGGTCAACCTCGAGGCGCTCACCATCGCCACGTTGCGCCGCGAGAACGCGCGCTACCGCATCGCCCAGGAATTCCACCGGCGCGTCTCTCTCGAGCGCAGCGTCGAGGCGATGGTCGATCGCATCCTCTCGGTGGTGTTCGAGTTGCTCAACGCCGACGGCGCGGCCGTGTGGCTCACCTCGGGCCGCTACGCGAGCAAGTCGCGCAACGGTGATCACGTGGTCGAAGTGCCGCGCACGATCATCGACACCGCGCTCATCTCGACCAACGGGCTGCTCACCAACAACGCGCTGCTCGACGAACGTTTCGACCGCAGCAAGAGCGTGATGATCCGCGGCATCAAGAGCGTGATGGCGGTGCCGTTGCGCACGCGCAGCGGAACGATCGGCATCCTCTACGTCGAGTCGATCTCGATGAGCGCGGCCTTCACCGACGAAGATCTCCCGCTGCTCGACGCGATCGCCTCCCAGGCCTCGATCCTCCTCGACAACGCGGCGCTGGTCGCCCAGGTGCAGAAGGAAGTGGAGACGCGCGCGAGCCTCTCTCGCTTCCTCTCGGCCGCTGCCGTGGAAGAGGTGCTCTCGGGCCGCATGAAGGTGAACATGTCCGGCCAGAACGCCGAGGTGACGGTGCTCTTCGCCGACATCCGCGGGTTCACCACGATGTCGGGCCAGATGCCGCCTGAAGAGATCGTTCGCTTCTTGAACGCGTTCTTCGGCGAGGCCGTCGACGCCGTCGAGAAGAACGGCGGCGTGGTCGACAAGTTCATCGGTGACTGCGTGATGGCGCTCTGGGGCGCCGTCGATCAGCGCGAAGACGGCGCGCGCAAGGCGATCGCCGCGGCGCTCGAGATGGTGCAGCGCGCGGCGAAGATCACGGTGAAGGGTGTGCCGCTCGAAGTCGGAGTGGGCATCAACACGGGACCCGCGGTCGTCGGCGCGATCGGCTCAGGCCGTCGCCTCGACTACACCGCCATCGGCGCCACCGTGAACCTCGCGGCGCGTCTGTGCGGCATCGCGCAGACCGGGCAGGTGCTGGTCACCAGCGACACCCTGATGCGCGCGGGCCCGGGAGTGGTGCACGAGGCGAGCGAGGCCGTGATCCTCAAGGGCATCGACGTGCCGATCGTTCCCTACTCGGTGAAGCAGCTGACCATGCCGCTGCAGCTGAACCAGGTCATGGCCGCCTCGAGCGCGACGTACAGCAAGCTCCCCACCGTTCCGGGGATGCCGTCGCCGCTGAAGCCGCGCTGACCCTCTGAGCGGCCCTCGTTGAGTGGATCGGGCGCAAATGTTCCCCGGTGAATTGGTACTCGCGCGTCGCGTCAGGGCGTGGGTATAGGTTGCCCGCTCTCACGACCTCAGGAGTCACCACCGTGCTCGCGCCTTTTGCCGTCGCCCTCGTCCTCGCCGCCTCGCCGGGTCCTCTGTCTGTCGTGAAGAACGCGGACACCGAGATTCAGAAGGTGCTGCAGGCGCCCGACGCCACCACGCAGAAGCTCGCCGCGCGTGCGGACGAGTTCGTTGATTTCGCTGAGCTCGCCAAACGGGCGATGGGTCCCGAGTGGGCGAAGCTCAACAAGAAGCAGCAGGACGACTTCAGCCAGACCATGAAGGGGCTGCTCCGCGCGAGCTACGCGCAGAAGGCCGTGAACGATGGCCGCGGCGGCAACAACGCGAAGGTCGAGTACGGCGAAGAGAAGGTGAATGGGAACGAGGCCGAGGTCGACACCAAGCTCCACGTGAAGCAGGACACGTACAGCGTCATCTACAAGCTGTACCGAGCTGACGCGAAGGGCACCTGGCGCATCTACGACGTAGTCACCGACGAGGTGTCGCTCGTCACCACCTACAACGACTCGTTCCGCTCAAAGATGAGCAAAGTCGGCTTCGACGGTCTGCTCAAGTCGCTCAAGGACAAGCAGGAGCAGCTCGAGAAGCAGAACGCCGAGACGCCCGCGAAGCCGGTTGAGAAGTCTGAGCTCGAGAAAAAGTGAAAGTGTCTCCCTCTCCCTTCGGGAGAGGGTCGGGGTGAGGGGGCCTACCTTCGCCTCTTATCGATCAATGTTCTCAGTGCTTCCGCACCACGTCGCAACTGAGCACTGCCGACACTCGTCGCGCGCCACGTCACCGTCTCTACCGCGTCGTAAACCAACTCGCGCAGCGTGAGGTTCTCCGCTGACGAAGGCGGAGTCGTCTGGGGCAACTCAGGCTCCAACGGCCTCTGCTCGCGCGGATCGACCGTGGTCCAGTGCAACGCCGCAGGAGCGCCCATCGCGTAGCTGCCAGGTCTTGCCAGCGCCGGAACGTCCTTCGAAAACAATCCGGCTTCAGGGACCTGCAGCTTCTTGCTCAATCGCTCGAACGCCTCGATCAGCTGCGAGACCTGCGAATCAGTGAGCGTGGCAGGAGGCGCGAGCAACAACCGCGAACGTGGACCCGCGAGCCACCCACGGCACGCGATTCCCAATTCAGCGAGCGCCGCGAGCCACTGCTCACACAGCGCCTCGTCACCGAGCCACACGGGAATCCACGGCGTCACGCACGGGCCCGTATCGAAGCCGCGACCCTTCAGCGCCGTGAGCAGCTTTTGCGCGACATCGAACAAGCGCGTGCGCCGCGCGCTCTCCGTCGCCGCGATGTCGAGCGCACGAGCCGAAGTCGCGAGCGCGATCGCCGGAGGAGCGGGCAGGGCGCCACGCAACGCCTCGATCAGATCCGCCTGGCCGAGCACGAGCGCACCCACGCCGGGAATCGCGCCGCCCAGCGGCAGCACGCGCAACGTGACCTGGGCCTGCAGCGAGAGATGTTCGATCGCGCCGCCACCCGTGGGGCCGAGCACGCCGACTCCATCGTCGATCACCACGAGCGTCGAATGGCGTCGCTGGCAGACCTCGGCGTAGCGAGGCGTGAGCGCGAGGTCTCCTTCGAGCGGATGCACCGCCTCGAGAATGAGGCCCACCATTCCGGGATGAGCGAGCGCGATCTCCGCATCTTCGGGAGTGGCGATCTGCGCGGCCTCGGCGACTCCGCGGCGACCGCGCACTTCAGCGGCCATGCGCCAGGTGGGAAGCAACGGGAGCAGCGCCTCTTCGTGACTCACCACCAACGCCGCTTCGGATCCGAACAGCGTGCTCGCGCGCGCCTCGAACTCAGCCTGGGCGCGAGTACCGCCGGTGCGCCCGAGCCCGAGTTTGCGAAGCGCGGTCTGACCTGCCTCGCGAACGCGCGCATCACTGCCGAGCCCGAGCAGATCGTCTGTGGAGGCGACGATCAACCGCGAGCCGTCGCTCTCGACCTCGGACGCAGAGGGCATCGCGTCGACGCGGCAGTTGACCTTGATGCGCCCGCGGACGTTGCGCGACAGCGTGGAGAGATCGACGGCCACGGCGCGTTCTTAGCGTGCCCTCGGAGGAAATCCTCTCCGGACGAACGGGCGATCGCGTACATCACGACCATGCGTTCGCTCCTCGTCCTCTCAGCCGCGATCCTCACCGCTTGTGCCACCACCGCCCCGATGCAGCAGCCCGCGCCGCGCTTCGTGGCCACCGAGCTCGAGCTGACCATCAAGGACGTCGACTCCGAGATGGTGCAGCAGATCCAGGCCGAGTTCGCGAAGAACAACGAGCTGCGTTCCGCTCAACTCAAGAGCCACACCGGCAAGACCGCGATCTTCACCGTGATGTACCCGGGCGACGTGGGAGCTCTGCCACGCACCATCGCGACGATCCCCGCGCCTGGTCTCAAGTTCGTCTCGGCGAAGCACCAGTACGAATACAGCGCGTTCGACAACGTGCCTCCGTCGATCACGTTCCTCCACCCCCAGCCCGAGCAGACGCTCAACACGAAGGACCAGTTCATCACCGTCGAGGTGCCCGACAAGGACGTGGCCCAGGTCACCATCGGCGGGAAGAACGCGCCGCTCTACAAGGGCTCGGTGTACCGCCTGAAGCTCGACTTGAACGAGGGCAAGCAGGAGATCCTCGCGACCGCGAAGGACAAGGCCGGCAACGAGAGCACCGCGCGCGTCACCGTCACCATCGACACCACCGCGCCCGCGATTCAGGCGCAGATCAAGTTGGTGGTGGAAGGACAGGTCGAGCCCGGTAGCTCCGTGCTGATCGACGGCATCGAGGTCTCGGTCGACGCGATGGGCCGCTACCGCGCCGAGGTCCCCGTGCGGAAGGGCCAGCGCAAGGTCGAGATCGTCGCGATCGATCAGTCGGGCAACAAGTCGGTCACCACCAAGACGATTGGTGAGTGATTGAAGGAGGCGCTCGGCGATCTGGCGATCAGCATCGTCGAGCTCCGAAAGAAGCCCGAGCCAGAGCACACGCTCAGCCGTCTCCAGATCCATGAGCGGCCCTAGTGCCGCGCAGGGAGGGAGCAGGCTTGCCTACAGGGGAGGGGGCTGCTAGGTGCGCCGCTCCTTTCCGCTCCTGGAAAGCCAAACCGGACCACTGACCTTCCGTCACGTCCGAGAGAAGGAAGCAACACCATGAAGGGTTTGATCGGCAAGAAGGCCGGCATGACGCAGATCTTCAACGCTGAGGGGAACGCGGTTCCCGTCACCGTGATCGACGTCACCTCCGTCGAAGTCGTCGGTAAGCGCACGATGGAGAAGGACAAGTACTCCGCCGTGATCCTCGGCATGACCGACGCCAAGGAAAAGCACCTCACCAAGGCGCAGATCGGCAACTTCAAGAAGATGGGCGCGAAGGCGAAGCGCACCCTGAAGGAGTTCCGCGTCGATGCGGCGGATCTCGAGAGCTACAAGGTCGGCGAGGCCATCCAGCTCGACTCCATGTTCAAGGCGGGCGAGCTCGTCGACGTGACGGGCATCACCAAGGGCCGTGGCTTCCAGGGCGTCATGAAGCGCTGGGACTTCCGCGGCTTCGGCCAGACGCACGGTACCCACGAGTACCGCCGCCACCCCGGCGCCATCGGCCAGCGCAAGACGCCCGGCCGCGTGTACCCGAACAAGAAGCTCCCGGGTCACTACGGCGTGGAGCAGGTCACGACCCAGAACCTCGAGGTCGTCGCCCTGCACCCTGAGAAGAACCTGATCCTCGTGAAGGGCGGCATCCCCGGCTCGAACAACGGCCTCGTGATCATCAAGCCGTCGATCAAGGTTGCGATGCGCGCCGCGCACAAGGCCAAGAAGGCCAAGTGAGCCCCTCGCAGTTCGGGAGGCCGTAGTTCCAGTCAAGCAGTGGGAGGGCCCTGCGATGTCGTTTGTCCGCTCGTTTTGGGTGAAGGGCTTTCTGCCAGCGGCATTCGTGTCGCTGGTGCTTGCTGGATGTGGTCCTTCTGGCCCGAAGCCGATCGCTGCGGGCCAGCCCTGCACTCCCGGCGACGAGAACTCGGTGTGCGCATCGAGTCTCTGCGTCGCGCTCGACGATCAGTCTGGCTTCTGCACCGAGACGTGCACGGCTGACGATCAGTGCCCCATCGACTTCCTCTGCCAGGCCGCGGGCCGCTACGGGCGCATCTGCCGCCCGCTCACGGGCTGCAAGACCGAGGTCGACTGTCCCTCTGGTCACGTCTGCAACGCGGACACCGGCAATTGCTACATCGCAGTGAGCCGCTCGCTCTGCGGTCCCTGTCAGGACAGCAACCAGTGCCCCGCGGGCGGCGCGTGCTTCTCTGCCATCGGCTCGGGCGAGCAGTTCTGCACCACGGCCTGTGGAACGGGCGACACCTGTCCCTCCGGCTACAACTGCCGCGAGCTGCCCGTCGGCCCCGAGGGCGCGCTGGTGAAGCAGTGCGCTCCGAACACCGAGTCCTGCAACAACGGCCGCTCGATCTGCGCGCCTTGCCAGGGCGATGACGAGTGCGGCGGTCCCTTCGATCTCTGCGTGCGCAACGTGGTCTCGGGCGCGACGTTCTGCGGCCGCGACTGCAACCCGGCGAAGAACGTCTGTCCCGCGGGCAACTCGAGCTGCGATCCGCGCTCGCTCGTGTCCGCCGAGAACCCCGAGTGCCCGAGCGGCTTCTCGTGCACCAACATCGGGCAGAGCAATGATCCCAACGTGGTCGGCCCCTACCAGTGCGTGCCCAACAGCAACACCTGCGAGGGCTACTGCGACACCACCGACACCGTGGGCCAGCTGAGCCAGTGCGGTCTGGGCAAGGTCTGCTCGAACAACACCTGCGTGAGCGCGACCGATGGTCGCATGTGCTCGACCTGCGTCGACAACGATGACTGCCGGCGTGGCGGCTTCACCGAGAACCGCTGCATCGTGAACAACTGCACCGACTGCCCCTTCGCGGGTGAGGCGTTCTGCTCGACGCCGTGCGCTGACGACGACGCGTGCATCCGCAGCTTCGGCGCGGGCTTCGTGTGCAAGCCGGTGAGCGATCCGAGCGCGCCGGTGCAGCGCAGCTACTGCATGCCCCAGCGCGGCACCTGCAAGTCGGGCCTCGGCCGCCTCGGCGAGAACTGCTCGGTCGCGGGCCCGCAGGACTGCGTGAGCGGCGTCTGCCTCGAGGCCGGGTTGAACGACTTCTGCTCCGGCCCCTGCACGACGGACTCGCAGTGCGGCGACACGCGCTTCCGCTGCTGCGAAGTCTCCACCGCCACCGGCGGCTACGACTGCAGCGAGCCGCACCGCACTGCGACCGGTCCGCTCAACGGCACCGGCGTGTGCGCGCCCATCGGCGGCCTCTTCGGCGATGACTGCTCGCCGGGCCGTGCGCCGTGCCAGAGCGGCACCTGCCTCGACCTCGGGACTGCGCGCGTCTGCAGCGTCACCTGCGCGAGCAGCTCGTGCCCCGACGGCTTCGCCTGCCGCAAGGCGCTGGGCCCCGACGGCACCACGCAGCTCGACGTGTGCTTCCCCAACGGCGGCGGCAAGCCCGGAGCCGATTGCGGCTTTGGACCCGCGGCGTGCGAGAGCGGCCTCTGCATTCGCAAGGACTCGGGCCCGATCTGCACGCTGCCCTGCATGGCCAACAGCGAGTGCCCCGACGGGTGGATCTGCGATCTCCTCCGCACGGTCACCGAGACCTCGGTCATGGCCTGCGTGCCGCCCGCGCTGCAGGACGGGTGATGATTCCTCCGTCCCTCGGCCATCAGGGCCCGGGTCTGAAGAAACCGAAGAAAGCCCTGTACCTGCGTGGACTTCACCGTGCTAAGCCGCCCCTCCTTCTGAGTAGGTAGATCGATGCTTGTCCTTCGTGTGCTCCTCTGCGTTTTGCTCGGGCTGGCGTTGACCGGCTGTGACGATCGCACGCGCGCGCGCAAGATCATCGAGCCCTTCGCGGTGGTGCCCGGCACTCCGACGGTCGACGACGCCGCGCCCGCCGTGCGCACCGACGACACGCGCGCCACCGACACCTTCGGCGTGAACGTGCCCAAGCAGTGCGACGCGTACACGCAGCTGCCCGTGCGCAAGGTCGACATTCTCTGGGTCGTCGATTCCTCGGGCTCGATGGCTCCGAAGCAGGCGCGCCTCGCGTCGAACTTCCAGGGCTTCATCAATCAGCTCGTCACCGCGAATCCGCCGATCGACTTTCACATCGCGGTGACCAGCACCGACACCGACGACGCCATGGTGCGCGGCAAGCTCCGCTCGTGGACGCTCGGGGCGACGACTGAGAATTACATCAGCTGCACCCCGATGCAGGGCGGCGGCGTAACCTGCAACACCGGCCCGAACCTCGCCACCGCGGTGCAGGCCTTCGGTCAGATGTCCGCGGTCGGCATCGGCGGCAGCGCGGCCGAGCGTGGCCTCTACGCGGCGTACCTCGCGCTCACCGAGCCGACCAACATCACCACGCAGGTGTTCGATCGTTTCATCCGCCAGGACGCGGCGCTCTACGTGGTGATCGTCTCCGACGAAGACGACGCGTCGTGCACGCCGATGACGCGCCAGACCACCTGCACCGCGGACCCGGGCTGCCGTTGCGCTCCTGACAACGCGCTCAGTGGCGCGGGCACGTGGGGCAGCACCGAGTACTTCGCCCGCTTCCTCGAGACCTACAAAGGCTACGGCAACTCCGAGTCGGTCGCGCTCGCCGCGATCGTCGCCACCGCCGCCGATGAGCAGCCGGTTCCTTCGCAGTTCGGTGATCCGACTCCGCACGTGGGTTGCTGCCGCGCGCTCGGCACCGAGGCGTGCCCCACCGGCGGGACGAATGATGGCGGCTTCGAGATCGCCTACAGCGGCAGCCGCTACGAGAAGGTCGCGAACGAGACGGGCGGGGTGGTGGTCTCGATCTGCCAGCAGGACTTCTCGGGCGCGCTCTCCTCGCTCGGCTACGCGGCCTCGGGTCTGCGCCGCGACTTCCGCTTGAGCCGCGGTCCCGATCTCCGCGTGGATGGCGGCGTGGCCACCGGCCTCACCTCGTACGTGAGCCCCGCGAGCGCCGCGAACTGCACGGTCGACGGCAACTGCCCCCTGATGACGCCTTCGTGCCGCAACGGCCGCTGCGCGCGCCGCCTCGACGTCTCGACGACGTCGGTGACGAACGGCGCCTCGTACTTGAAGTGCGAGAACGCGGGCCTGCGCAACATCGTTCGCTTCGAGGGCACCTCGGTGCCCGAGCCGCTCAGCACCGTCGAGGTTTGTTACGACGTGCTGCCCACTTTCCAGAACAGCTGTCCGTGAGCTTTCGAAGGATCTGAGTCACAAGAGGTGAAGGGTTCCATGACGCGTACGACATTCAACCTGATGAGCTGCCTGGTGCTGATGAGCGCTAGCGCAGCATTCGCTCAAGAAGACGAAGAGATCGTCGAGAAGGTCGCGGTTCGCAACCGCCTCTTCTCCGTTGCTGGCCGCTGGGAAGTCGGCGCCAACGTCGGCTTCTCGCTGCTGCCGCGGCTCACGGATCACTACAACCTCAACGCCTCGGTCGCGGTGAACCCGAAGGACTGGCTCGGCATCGAGCTGCGCGGTGGCTACGCGATCTCGCGGCTCACCTCGCTGGCCACGCAGATCCAGGAAGACTTCTTCACCAGCACTTCGTCGAAGGAGGCCGATGACGCGGCCGACATCTGGCGCATGAGCTGGAACGTGATCGCGGGCATCCGCTTCCAGCCGATCTACGGAAAGATCAACCTGATGTCGGAGCTGCCGATTCACTTCCAGTTCTACCTCTGGGTGGGCGGCGGCGTGAGCGGCCTCACGCGCGAGTCGATGGTGATCTGCCCGGATCGCGCGGCGTGCCTCGCGTATTTCGACGACCCCAGCCTGCCTACGCCGTTCGCGACGGAGACCAAGGTGAGCCCGCTCGTCTCGCTCGCCCTCGGCTTCCGCTTCTTCCTCCCGTTCTCGGGTCACTCGATCAAGTTCGAAGCGCGCGACTGGAGCTATCTCGACTCCTTCCAGGAGAACATCCCGCGCACCTGCACCACGGGCGTTCGCGGCTGCCCCACGGCCACCGCCGGCGCCGCCAGCCCCAATGCCGGCATCACGAACCTCGTCCAGTTCGACCTGGGCTACTCGTTCATCTTCTAAACGGACGACACTTCAATGAACTCCATCCGTAACGTTCTGTTGTGCGCCGCTCTCGTCCTGGCTGGTGCCCCGCGAGTCGCAAAGGCGGCCAGCGCTCCGACTGACGCGCCCGTGAAGTCAGCGCCGATCCTGCTCGCGCAGGCGACGCCGACCGATGACGACGAAGAAGACGAGCCGGCGAAGCCGCCGACCACGTCTCCCACGCCCACCACGCCGAAGACCGACACGACCAAGGCGACCACCACCACGCCGACCGCCGCTCCCGAGACGACGACGGGCAAGCCGGCCGACGCCGAGGCGCAGCGCCTGGTGTCCGGTGCCCCGCTCTTCAACCCGAACGTCGCCGTGCACATCGTGGAGCAGAAGGCGTTCTCCGACGCGCGCAAGAGCGAGATCGTGCTCTTCCCGGCGACGATCCAGGTGAACGGCAAGTTCACCCAGCACTTCGGCACGATGGGCTCGTTCGTGTACCACCTGCAGGAGAACTTCGGC
>CBIHPJ010000139.1:0-14784 GCA_966211295.1 uncultured Myxococcales bacterium
TACTCGGGGTGCTTCAGGCAACCGGGCTGTTCGGCTTCCACGTCAGGGCACCACGAAGGTCTGCGAAACGCGCCTCGCCTTCGAGAGGTAGATCATCCACGGGCCGGCGAAGGTGAAGGTTCTGATCATTCCGGGGAGCCCTCCGAACTCGCTCGGGCCGGTGAGCCATCGCCCCGTGCCCTCGACCATGAACGCCGCCACGATCGCCACCAGGTAGAACGCAAACAGCAAAGGCACCGTCGCCCGCTTCCGCTTGAGGAAGGCCACTCCCGTGACGGCGGTCACGCCGAACTGCACCCCGGTCATCAGCAACGACAGCAGAACCCCGGGCCGACGCGCGACCTCGGGCACGTCGATCGCGATCACCCACGCGCAGCCGAGCACGGCGACCGCGAGCTGAACGCCGATGAAGACCAACCACCCGCCGATCGCGATCGGCTTGGGCGCGAGGCGCTCACATTTCGGGCACTGCCCCGATTCGGGAATGTCGTTGAGCCCCGCGCGTCGCAGGCACTCGTCGCAAATGAAGCCGCCGCAGCGCGAACAGGTCGCCCACGCAGGCCACGGCGGGTGTTGAGGACATTCAGGAGTCGGCGCGTCCACAGCGGGCACGCTACTTCGCGGTGATGAGACATCGGGTGATCGGCAGCATCTGATCTGCCGACACGTAGAGGAAATACTGGCGGCCCGAGATCAACGCTTGCGGCGCTCCAGCGACGGGGAAGCGCTGAGACAAGCCTTCAGGCACCACGCCGTACTTCACCGAGCCCGAGACCAGCGGTGTCCCCGTGGCAGGCACATCGAGTCGCCACAACGTGTCCGCCGGCAGATTCAAATTCGGAAACACCGTAGGCGAGTGCGACGTCGCCTCCATCACGTACACGTAGCGCGCACGTCCTCGGCCCCAGGTGATCGTGCCGTCCGCCGCGATGTCCTCGGTGCCGGTGCACGTCTCGGGCTTGAAGTAGAGCTGCTCCGAGAGCGGACCAAATCCATCAGGCACGCCGACGAAGCTCTGGGCGGTGAGCCCGCGATGCTCGGCCTCGCGCAGCCAGAACTGCTTCATGCGCGCGGGGTCGGTGCTCAGGAACACCGAATAGTCCGGGTGCTCGTAGTCGGACTTCGCGAAGCCGTTGTTGATCGCCGCGGGGAACGCTCCGAGCGGGATGGAGTTCACCAGCGCCGAGCCGTGACCGATGCCGCGATCGGTGAGCTGATTGGCGAGGCTGCCTTCGCGATCGATGTCGAAGATCGACGCTCCATCGGGCGCCTTCGCGGAATGGCAGCACACGCACGAGCTCGCGTTGATCTGCGAGCGCACCCACGCCTCTTCCGCGAGGTACGCCGGATCGGACCGCCGCGCGTCGGGCATGCCGTACCGCGCGTCGGCGACCTTCGGGTAATACGGCCGACCGCTGCGCGCGTTGTTGCACTCCACGTCTTCGCGGAAGGAGCGGCCCTCTTTGGTCGCGCCGTGAATGCTCTCCCACACGCAGATCTCTTCGCTGCCGCCATCGGGCGTGAAGCAGATCTGCCTCGGCTCCTTGAACGGATTCTCGAGCACCACGAGCTCGTCATTCGCTCCGCCGCAGAGTGTTGACGGTTCCCAATACCCGCCGCCGAACACCTCGCACCCGGTGCGCGCGCCGCCGCACTTCGCCGTGTTGTTGCTCGCGATGTACGTGCGGTTCTGCTCCGGCTTCGAGCCAAACAGGCACATGCCCAGGGAGACGGCAGGCGCGCAGAGGCTTCCGCCCTCGAAGGTACCGCGCATGTCGGTGCAGTCCTTGGAGGCCGCCTCGACCTTCCACGCACCGAGGTAGTCCTTGCACTCCGGCAGCTTGCTGTTGGGCCCGGTGTATTCGCAGTGCCCGATGCGCACGTCCGAGAGCACGGGTGCCTTCGAGGCGGGAGCACAGGAGGCGAGGACGATGAGCGCGAGAATTCGGTAGTTCACGCTGCGCTTACGGATGGCAGCCAATGCTGTTTCACCCCAGATTTCATCCCGCGGAGCCAAGCACCTCGACGAGCTTTTCCCGATTCCGCTCCAGGAAGAGCGCGTTGAAGGTCAGCACAGGGAAGAGCATGCCCACCAGCACCGTCCCGATGCCCAGCAGCACCGGAAGCTCCCAACCGGGGAAGAATGTCCGCACCCCGAAGGTGACTCCGTAGAGCAGCCCGCCCGCGGTGAGCAGCGTGCCGAAGATCAGCAGCACCACCATCAGCGGCGGCTGTGAGGCGCGCAGCCCATTCTTCTTGAGCGGCCGCGGCTGCCAGATGCTCGAGAACTGTCCCACCATCGCGAGGATCAGAAAGATGCAGGCGTAGAGCATCAGCCCCACCAGCAGCTCGACGGGATCGCGTTGACCGGTGAGCACCAGCAACACCAGGAGCAGCCCCGCCTGCAACGCCTGCCACGCCGCGAAGCCGATCAACTTCCCCCGCAGCATCGCCAGCGGATCGAGCGGAAGCAGGAACAGCACCTTCACGCCGTGCCGATCGAGACCGAACTGGTTGAAGAGCAGGTTCGTCCCGGCGAGCGCGGCGTACCCAAACGCGACGGGCGCCGTCCACCCACGCAACGCGCCCAGCTCCGCGAGCGGCCCGCGAATCAGGACGATGGTGATCAGCGGCATCATCAAACCGAAGCGGCCCGGGAGGCTCTGCGAGAGCGCTTCCCACTGCAGCCGAGCGATGCCCCACATCTGGCTCTGGAAGGTCCACTTCTTCTGCGCCGGCCCTGAATCGGTGTCGAGGGTGAGCGGCTTTTCCCGCGCCACCAGCTGGAAGGCGACGGCCACGATCACGCCCATCGCCGCGAGGGGAGCGAGCGTCGCCCAGATGATCTTCGGGCCGCTGAGCTCTCCACTGGTGATGGCGCGCGCTCCGTCGAGCACCGCCCGGGCAGGGAGCCACTTCGTCCACGCCGCGATTCGATCGCCCCACGTCGCAAACGCGGCGCCCTGGCTGCGCTTGATGATCATCGGGACGATCGAAGGCATGGCGATCGCCGCGAACGGCAACAGGATCAACATGGCGCGGAGTCGACGGGTGAGCCGCTGCGCGATGCTTCCCGCGAGCTGCTGGAGCGAGAGCAGCGCGATCGCGTGCGTCACGAAGAGCAGCACGAAGAGCGGAGTGGCCAGCGGCGCTCCGATCGACAAACCCACGCACGCCACGAAGAGCGCCGTGAGTTCGACCGCGGTGATCGCCTCGCCTGCGCCCGCGAACAACTCCGCCGCGAAGAGCGTGCGATCGCGCACCGGGAAGACCTTGAGGGTCTCCCACGGGAGCTGCCGCGATCCACTCGAGATGCCGCCCAGCAATCCCGAGAAGACCGTGAGCACGGTGAACACCAACGCCGAGATCCCCGCGATGCGCTCTCCGTCGTTCTCGTGAAGCTGCGCGCCTGCGAGGTACCCCATCGCGCCGAGGCCAATCAGCATCGGGAGGATCGACGCGATCCCGAGGAACAAGAGGAAGAGGATGAACACCACGAGCCCGGTGCTCCCCGTCTGCTTGCGCAAACGGTTCCAGGTGCTCTGCGCGTGCGCCGCCGCGAGCGCGCGGAACGGCGTCACAGCCACGAGAGTCCTCCGCGCGGTCCAGCGCCCACGAGATCCACGAAGAGCGACTCGAGGGAGTCCTTCCCCTGGCGCAGCTCATCGAAGGTGCCGAAGGCCTTCAGCTTGCCCTCGTCGATGATCGCGATCTGCGGGCAGAGCTTCTCCACCACCTCGAGGATGTGGCTGGTGAGCACCAGCGTCACGCCGCGCTGCTGCAGCGAGAGGAGGATGTCCTTGATGGTGCGATTGGTGATCGCGTCGATGCCTTCGAAGGGCTCGTCGAGGAAGAGCAGCTTCGGGCCGTGAATCAGCGCGGCGCAGAGCGCGAGCTTCTTCTTCATGCCGAAGCTGTAGTCAGCCACCAGCGTGCGCGAGCCCGGTTTCAGATCGAGGGTGTCGAAGAGCTCCTGGCCGCGCTTGTCGATCTCCGCGTCCGCAAGTCCGTACATGCGCCCCACGAAGTGGAGGTACTGCGCGCCCGTGAGCAGCTCGAGCAGCGCCATGTCTTCGGGCATCACGCCCATCAATCTCCGAGCGGAGAGCGAGTCGGTGCGCAGATCGTGGCCGAGCACGTGAACGCTGCCCGAGGTCGGCTCCACCAGCGAGGTGGCCATCTTCAGCGTGGTCGACTTGCCCGCGCCGTTTCGGCCGACGAGTCCGAGGAACGAGCCCGGTTCGATCGAGAGCGTGAGGTCATCGACCGCGACCTTCTCGCCGAAGCGTTTGGTGACGCCCTTCAATTCAAGTGCAGGGGTCATCTGTGAAGGTCACCCGATGATGAAGTCTTCGCGCTCCATTCGCCCTTCGGCGAAGCGCGAAAGCGTGAAGCGCTCGAAGAGCTCGTCTGACTCGCCCGTCGCCATCCATCGCGCCATTCGCTCCGCCACCGCGGGAGCCATCATGAAACCGTGGCCCACGAAGCCGCTCATCTGCAGCAGGTTCGGCAGCTGCGGCGTGCGCCCGAGGATGGGCGAGTTGTCGGGCGTGACGTCGTACGGGCCCGACCACTGGCGCAGCACTTTCACGCGACCTGCCTGAGGAAGCTGCTCGGTGAGCGCCTGCGCGTAGCGGGTGAGGAAACGCGAGGTGGACTTCAGGTTCATCCCTATCGGCTCGCGGGGATCTCCCATGCCTCCCACGATCTCTCCGCGCATCGACTGCGAGAAGTAGAGGCCCGAGTCGAGCACCGAGACCAGCGGACCGAGGAAGGGCTTGAGCGGCTCTGAGCTGCAGATCTCGTGGCGGTGAGGCTCGTTCGGCAAACGCACCCCCGCGAGCTTCGCGATCTCGGGGCTCCACGCGCCCGCGGCGAGCACCACGGTCTCGCAGGCGATCTCTCCGCGATCGGTGAGCACCTTCGTGATTTTCCCGGAGCGCAGCTCGAAGCCCTGCACGTCGGTGAAGGTCTCCACCTGCACGCCGCGCTTCTGCGCCTGCTGCGCGTAGCCCCACATGAACGGCCACGGGAAGATCACCGCGTCCTTCGGGTTCCACGCCGCCGCCTTCACACCCGTCATGGTGAGCTGCGGAACGACTTCACGCGCGGCATCGGGCGTGAGGATCTGCGTGGGCACTCCGTGCTTGTTGTGCAGGGCCGCCCCGCGCTCGATCTTCTTCACCACCTCGTCTGACTTCGCGAGGAAGAGGTAGCCGCCCTGGCGGAACCAGACGTTGATGCCCATGTCGCGCGCGAAGCGCTTCATGAGCTCGATGCTGCGCTGCGCGAGGTTGATCAGCGTGGGAGTGCCCCACTGCGCGCGAATGCCGCCGCCGTTGCGGCCCGAGGCTCCGGCGCAGAGGTAACCCTTCTCGATCACCACCACGTCGGTCTCGCCCAGCTCAGCGAGGTTCCACGCCAGCGCGAGGCCCATGATCCCGCCGCCGATGATCACGATCTTCGCCTTCGACTTGATCGGCGCGTCTGATCGGAGCGACGCCGCGTTCAGCTCGATGCCACCAGGCACGCCGCCTTCAGGCGCCTTCAGCGGATCGAACGACGCGCTCGCCCAGTAACCGAGCTCGGTGGGGAAGAGCGGGGGACGCGGCGTGAACGGCACCAGCTGCTCGGGCTTCGGCTTCTTCGGTGCCTTCGCTTCGATCAGTCGCGCGACGGCGTTGAGGCACTGCTTGCCCTGGCACATGCCGGTGCCGAAGCCGGTGAAGCGCTTCACCGATTCGATGTGGCAGTAGCCCATGCCGCTCGCGTGGGCGACGTCGCTCGCGGTGACGGCTTCGCAGGGGGAGAGGGGTGACTTGCTCACGCGCGTCCTCCTGCTCCGCCGGCGATTGCGTCTGCGGCGGCGAGACCTTGCTCTGCTGCTGCCGCGCTCGACATGGGACCGCGGATCTCTCCAGCGACGAAGAGCGTGGGGTTCGCGGTCTGTCCGCGGAGATCGGCCTGCACCACGAAGCAGCCGGTCTTCGCGTTCCACGCCACCTGCGCGCCGCCGCAACGAGCGAGCTCGAACGCGGGGCTCAAGGGAGCGCACACCGCGACGATGTCGCAGTCTATCTTCTGGGTCGCTGCGCTCCATGGTCCAGCACTCGCTGGACCATGCTCCGCTCCCGGCTTTCCGCCGGGCTTCACCGTCACGTGCGTCACTTCGCGGAGTCCGTGCGCGCGCACCACTTCGGCGCCGACCGCGACCGCTTCTCCGCCCGCGCCCTTGACGAGCTCCGCCAGGGAACGCGCCTCGTCGAGATCTCCGACGCAGGCGACGGTCTTTCCGGGGAGCACTCCGTGGCGGCGGATGAGCGTCGACACCGCGCGCCCCGCCATCACGCCGGGAAGATCGTTGTTGGGGAAGGTGGGGAGTGACGGGTGGCCGCCCACGGTGAGGAGGAGGCGTTGATAGAAAATGAGGTGCAGCCGTTCTTTCTCGATCACCGCGAGGAAGGGACGGTGCTCATCGGCGAAGAGCCCGACGACTTCGGCGCCGAGCCGCGCGGGCGCATTCCACGGAGCGGGCTGACCTGCTTCGGCCCCGGAGATGAGCCGGCCGCCGACCTGGTGCTCTCGCTCGAAGAGAGTGAACTTGATGCCGCGCGTGGTGAGCTGGCGTGCAGCGGCGAGACCAGCAGCGCCGGCTCCGACGATCACGAGCTCGTGCTCTTCGATCACCGCGGGCTGGCGCGGTTCAGCGGGCTTCTCCGGGAGGAGGCCGAGTCCCGAGAGCTGGCGCGCGACCTTCAGCAGCACCTGCTCGGCGAGCGGCCAGCCCGCCATGAACTCGTGGTGGTTGAACCAGTCGCGGAAGATGAAGTCGTTCGCGCGGAGAAGATCGATGCGACCGTCGGGGATCGCGTTCTGCCGCTCGAGCCGCATCCCCGACTTCACGGGCACGCGACAGGTCGCGACGTTCGGCACGCCGTCGACGCGCATCAGGCAGTGCGAGCACGCACCGGTCATGCAGAAGGGCCCGCGCGGGCGGTGGTACTTGGGAGAGCGGCTGAAGATCAGCTCGTCATTCGCCAGCAACGCGCACGCGACCGGCTCGCCTTCTTTTGCCTGCAGTTGATCGCCATCGAGCTCGATGGTGACGGTGGCATCGACGGGGCTGAAGCGCGGCATGGGGCAGCGGCGATGTACTGCGGCGCGCGTCGACGGGAAACGGCGACGTTGACCATCTGGACGGGCAGTCGTCGCGGGTCTTCTTCAATGCGACAGGTTTCCTCTCGCACGCCCTCTCCAGTAGCCCGGCCTGCGTCGATGGTGCGCGACTGCAAGGACACGAATCTCTTCCGGGAACTCCATGTAAATGGTCGTGAACGGGAATCCCTGAAGCACGACCCGTCGGACGCCTGACCTTCGGGGCAGCACCAACGCGAAGCGCGTGGGGTTCTTCTGGATGCGTTGAAGTACCGCGTCGATCGCAGCAACCAAGTCGTTGCCGAGGCCGCGGAACTGCGACTCGTACCATTCCTGTGCGGCCGCGAGTTCCTCCTGGGCTTCTTCGTCGAGCCGAATCGGTTTCACGTCTTGCGCCGGGGCGACTTCAGGAGCCGATCGCGAACGACGGCCCAGTCAGTCCCAACCGATTTACCGCTGCTCGCGCGCTTCGCACGACGCGCGATCTCATCCGACCACGCCTTTTCAATCTGCTCGACCTGCTCAGCGTTGTCCGTCTCGAGACTGGCAAGGAGCTCTGCAGCAAGCCGCGCTCGCTGCTTGGCAGTGAGTCGAAGTGCTTCTCCGAGGACTTCTTTCTCTCGTGCGGTCACCTGGTCAGCGTATTCGCGAGCGCTTCCCGTCGCCACGTCGGCTGGCGCGTGCTCAGGGCTTCGGGTGGGCCATCAGCCAGTTGTAGATGGTGTTGCCCCAGTCGCCATTGAACACCGGCACGTGGGAGCCACCGCGAATCCGCCAGAGCTCGGCCGCCGCGCCCGAAGGACAACCCATGTACGCCTCGCGCTGCGTCTCCGAGAACGCGAGGTCCGCCACGATGTCGAGGTCTCCACCGATCGACTGCAGCATCGAGCCCGTGCAGTTGTTCTTCTGCGCCCACGTAGCAACCGTGGTTTCGGCGCCGGGGTAGGGCGGCTGACCGACGACCGCGGAGCCACCGTTGTACTGAATGACCGCGTCGAGCGTGCCGTGCACCTGGAGGATGTTCACCGGCGACGTCGGATTGCAGCGCGCCGGATCGTTCCACACTGCGCCTGCGAGAGAGACGATGCCCGCGATGAGCTCGCTGCGTTCACACGCCATCCGGTGCGACATGAAGCCGCCGTTCGAATGACCGACGAGGAAGATGCGCTTCGGGTCGACGTTGAAGCGCGCCTGCATGTCGTGGATCAGCGCGGTGATGTACGCGACGTCGTCGACGTTTTGACCGAACGCGCAGCAGGCGTCGGTCGCGTTCCAGAACTTGCCGCCAGTGGGGCCCGTGCCGTCGGGAAGCGCGAGGAGGAAGGTGCGCGACTGCGCGACGGGTGAGAGCTGGAAGTACGCCTCCTGGGTGGCGCCCGAGGCGGTGTAGCCGTGCAGCAAGACCACCAGCGGAGTGGGCGCGCTCGGCGTGTACCCGACCGGGATCACCGCGTTGTACGGCCGCGCGACGATGAGTGGATCGGGCACGTAGACGCCTGCGTCCATGCCCGCATCAGCAGTGCCCGCGTCGACGCCTGCATCCTGTGACGAAGTCCCCGCGTCGTTCCCAGCGTCCGTGCCCGCGTCCAGCTCAGTGAGATTCACTCCGGAGTCCTGGTTGGGATCCGGCGACACCGGCGGAGACGTGTTGCACGCGGAGAAGACGAGCAGGGCAGTAGCGAAGCGCTTCATGAACGCGCGACTTAACGCACTCCCACTCGGCCGGGGATGGCCCTCCGGCACTTCTGTCGCACGCACGTTTCTGAGGGGAAAAGCGCCTCGGCACTTATCTCCCTCTCCCATCGGGAGAGGGAGACACAGATCACTTCTTCGGATGCGCCAGCAACCAATCGACGATCGACGGAGCCCACGCCGCAGTGAACTTCGGCAGATGCCCGCCCTCGCGCATGCGCCACAACTCGGTCGCACCTGACGCTGAACATCCCTCGTACACGAGCACCTCGGTCTCCGCGCCTTTCAGCTCACTCTCGAGATCGAGCTCCTTCTTCTTCGGCACCAATGCCCCCTTGCACCCATTCCGCATCGCCCAGATCGCGAGCGAACCCTCCGCACCGGGATGAACGAAGCCGCGCCGCGGACCGCCCTCGTACCTGATGAGCGGATCCTTCGTGCCATGCACCTGCAGCACGTTCACTGGCTCCTTCGGAGTGCACTTCGCGGGATCGCTCCAATTCGATCCCGCGAGCGAAACGAAGCCCGCGATCAACTCCGGATGCTCGCACGCCAGCCGATGCGACATGAAGCCGCCGTTCGAGTGACCGACGAGAAAGATCCGCTTCGCATCGATCGGATACTTCGCCTGAAGATCGCGAATGACGCCGACGAGGTACCCCACGTCATCCCACTCCTGACCGAACGAGCAGCACACGTCGGTCCCATTCCACGCGAGCCCCTTGGGGCCCATGGTGCCGTTGGGGATCGCGAGAATGAAGCCGCGCTGATCCACCAGCGATGAGAGCTTGAAGTACGAGTCGATGATCGCGCTGGATGAGCCAAGCCCGTGAATCAGCACGATCAATGGCGCGGACTTCGGCAGCTTCTTCGGAGCCATCACCACGAGCGGATCGCGCGCACCTGCATCAGGTGCACTGGTCACGATCAGCAGCGAAAGCAGCATCCCGATCATCGCTCCCTTGTTACCGCAAGTGACGCTTTGAGCGCTCTCACTTCTCTGGCACTAAGCCCTCTCATGATTACCGCGAACCCCCGTGCCCCGCTCCCCGTCAACGAGCCCATCAAGCAATACGCGCCCGGTTCCACCGAGCGCACGGAGCTCAAGGCCGCGCTCACCCGCGTGGGCAACGAGAAGATCGAGATCCCGATCGTCATCGGCGGCAAGGAAGTGCGCACCGGCAAGATGTTCGAAGTGCGCTCGCCGTTCGATCACCACAAGGTGCTCGCGACCGTGCACTCCGCCGGACCGGAGCAGGTCGCCGCCGCGATCACCGCCTCGCTCGCCGCCAAGAAGGCGTGGGCTGATCTGCCGCTCTCCGAGCGCAGCGCGGTGATGCTGAAGGCCGCCGAGCTCCTCGCCACCAAGTACCGTGCGCAGATCAACGCGGTCACCATGTGGGGCCAGGCAAAGACCGCGTTCCAGGCCGAGATCGACGCGGCGTGCGAGGCGATCGACTTCCTCCGCTTCAACGTCTCCTTCGCGCAGCAGATCGCCGATGTGCAGCCCATCTCCGGCCCGGGCATGTGGAACCAGACCGACTACCGCCCGCTCGACGGCTTCGTGTTCGCGGTCGCTCCGTTCAACTTCACCGCGATCGCGTTGAACCTTTGCACCGCGCCCGCGCTGATGGGCAACACGGTGCTCTTCAAGCCCTCCGAGACCGCCACGCTCGCCGCGTGGACGATCATGAAGGTGCTGCAGGAGGCCGGTCTTCCTCCGGGAGTGATCAACTTCCTCCCCGGCGCCGGCCAGCCGATCGGCAACACGGCGATGGCGCACCCCGACTTCGGCGGCCTGCACTTCACCGGCTCGACGAACACCTTCAACTCGATGTGGAAGACGGTGGGCGACAACATGCCGAAGTACCGCCAGTACCCGCGCATCGTGGGCGAGACCGGCGGTAAGGACTTCATCTTCGTGCACCCCAGCGCGGCCGATGATCTCGACGCGGTGGCGGTGGCGATCACCCGCGGTGGCTTCGAGTTCCAGGGCCAGAAGTGCAGCGCGTGCTCGCGCGTGTACGTGGCTTCCTCCGTGTGGCCTGCGCTGCGTGAGCGGCTGGTGCCGATGATCGACGGCCTCACCATGGGCCCGCCGACCGACTTCCGGAACTTCATGTCGGCGGTGATCGACGATCGCAGCTTCATCAAGATCGGCCGCTACCTCGAGATGGCGAAGCAGAACGACGCCAAGATCCTCGCGGGCGGCACCGCCGATCGCACCGTGGGCTGGTACGTGCGGCCCACCCTGGTGCAGGTCACCAACCCGCGCCACGCGCTGATGACCGAGGAGATCTTCGGGCCGCTCGTGAGCGTCTTCGTGTACCCCGACGAGCAGCTCGACGAGGCGCTCAAGGAGTGCGACCAGGCGTCCCCCTACGCGCTCACCGGAGCGATCTTCGCGCGCGACTGTCACGCGATCGTGAAGCTCACCTCGGCGCTCCGTCACGCGGCGGGAAATTTCTACATCAACGACAAGTGCACCGGCGCCGTGGTGGGCCAGCAGCCCTTCGGCGGCAGCCGCGGTTCAGGCACCAACGACAAGTCCGGCTCGCCGTGGAACCTCCTGCGGTGGACCAGCCCGCGCACCATCAAGGAGACCTTCGTGCCTCCGACGAGCGTGGGCTACCCGTTCATGGGGGCTGAGTAAGGATCCCGCCGTGAAAGCAGTCCTCAGCAGGTGATGGTGCGAACTGCTACAGTTGCAAATGCAATGGCAATAGCAACGATGACCTCGAGCACTCCCTCGCTCGAACAGCTGAAGGCCACCATTCGCGGAGCGGGTCTGCGCAGCACCGCGCCGCGCATCGCGGTGCTTCGGCGGTTATTGGTGGCGACCACGCCCATCTCTCACGGTGAGCTGGTCGACACGCTCGCCGAGGAAGGCATGGACCGCACCACGGTGTACCGGAACCTGGTGGACCTCACCGAGGCGGGCCTGGTGCAGCGCACTGATCTGGGAGACCACGTGTGGCGCTTCGAGCTGAAGCGCGGCGAAGGCGAGAGCATGCGCCACCCGCATTTCACCTGCGTCGATTGCGGAACGGTGTCGTGCCTGCCGGAGGTGACGTTGTCGGTGAAGACGGGGAAGGGCGTGCCGCGCTCGCTGTCGAAGCAGAAGGTCGAGATTCAGCTGCGAGGAAAGTGTGATGACTGCGCCTGACGTGAACGTGATCCATCCTCCCATGGCGCAACCGGGTCATCCGGCGCAGTCGGGGCCGATGTGCGTGGTGCACGCGCCACCGGCCGCGACCAAGGGCGAGACGCGCACGCGCGCGGTGGTGGCGCTCACCGCGGTGATGATGGTGCTGGAGTTGGTGGTGGGTTGGTGGACGCACTCCCTCGCGCTGCTCGCCGACGGTTGGCACATGGGCACGCACGTGGGAGCGCTCGGCATCAGCGCGCTCGCGTACTGGTACGCGCGCACCCGCGCAGGTCAGACGGAGTTCGCCTTCGGTACCGGCAAGGTCTACGCGCTCGCGGGCTACACCAGCGCGGGCCTGCTGATCGCCGTGGCGATCGGCGTGATCATCGAATCCATCGGGCGCTTCATCACGCCGGAGACGGTCGGGTTCGCCGAAGCGTTCCCGGTGGCGGTGCTTGGTCTCGCGGTGAACCTGCTCTCGGCGTGGTTGCTCGACGTGCCCCACGATCACGACCATTCACACGGTCATGAT
Organism: uncultured Myxococcales bacterium; assembly: GCA_966211295.1. Lineage (GTDB taxonomy): Bacteria > Myxococcota > Myxococcia > Myxococcales > Myxococcaceae > Archangium_A. The sequence goes on from CBIHPJ010000139.1 coordinate 12,528, forward strand.
CACGCGCACGATCACGATCATGATCATGATCACGATCACAACCTCCGCGCGGCGTACCTCCACGTGGTGGCGGACGCGCTGACCTCGGTGCTCGCGATCGTCGCGCTGCTCGTGGGCCGTTACCTCGGCTGGACGATCGTCGATCCGCTCGTCGCGATCTTCGGAGCGCTGGTGATCCTCAAGTGGGGCGCAGGCCTGATCAAAGAGACCGGTCGCCAACTGATCGACCTCGATCCCTCGAAGAAGCACCGCGAGAAGGTGCAGACGGCGCTGGAGAGTGTCCCCGGGACGCGCGTGATGGATCTCCACCTCTGGCGCGTGGGTCCAAAGCAACTGGTGTGCATGGTTTCCGTGTCCTCGCCCGCGCCGCGCCCTCTCGAGGAGTACAAGCAGGCCGTGCTGAAGGTCGTTCCGGTGAATCACCTCACCGTCGAGATCTGCACGAGCGCGTAACAGCTGAAGCTGAGCAGTGGTGAGGAAGGCGAGGGCGACGTGACTGCTTCGTGGATCTTGTTGCTCGCTCTCGGGGCGACCGAGCAATGGGCTGACGAACCTTCTCCTCCTCCGGAGCCGCCGAAAGTGAGCTCGCCGCGCCTGGGCCCCGTGGCTGGCCTGCACCTTGGGGTCTCGGCCTGGAGCACGCTGGCTCCTGACATCGGCGCCCGCGCCGGAGTTCGACTGCGTCTGGGCGAGCACGCGGCAATCAGCGTGTTCACGGATTTTCAGCTCGTCACGCTGCCTCCAGCGCCGCGGCAGCCGGTGCCGAATCCGATCCGCGGGCAGACGATGACGCCAGAGTTGTTGCTCGCGCAGACCTGGCTCGGCTTCGCGCGAATCGAGCTCATCGGCTCCAGCGCGAGCTCGGTCATCCTGGTGCCGAAGCTCACTGCGGGCCTCTATTTCGGAGCCGGCGCCGCGCTTGCGCCTGGCTACCCGGCTGCGCCCCTCTTCAGCGGGGGACTCCACTTTGCGCTCACCCGCCTGGAGCCCTCGGGGTGGTGGATCCCCGTCTTCTTCGATCTCGGCCTTGATGCGACCCTGACTTCGCCGCCCATGTGGCGGTTCGCCTTCGGCGTCGGGCTCTGAGCTCCCACTCGCTCGCCTTCACTGCTCGAGGCACATGATCGAGAGCGGCTGGGCGCAGCCGAGGCTCGGGTACTGCCACATCGTCGATGAGCCGGCCGACAGGTAGCTGCCCTGCTGCGAGCTCGCTCCGGACGTCCAAGACAGACACGACACGCTGCCGTGCCCACTCCACGCGGCCACGCTGGTCCCCGGATCACCCTGCTCATTCTCGAAGTCGGAGCTGTACGTCGAGAGCGGGATGGTCTGCAGGTTCGCGACGTTGTTGAAGAGCTTGGTCTCGCCCGAGATGTTGTACCAGGGCCCGACATCCGTGATGCGCGTGTGAGGCGGGGTGCTGGCGTCGCCAATCCACGCCTTCCACGTGCCCCCCAGCAGCGCGCCCTGCGCCGCGAGGTTGCACTTCGCATCGGCTCCCGCGAAGCCGCCCAGGTCGCCGTTGTACTTGGTGGCGGTCATGAAGAGGCGCTTGTACGTCACGCACGTTCCTTCGTTGCTGGTGGGAGGCCGGTCACAACGCTCCTGGGGTCGGCACACGTGGCACTCCGAGATGCCCGTCCCGTTCGCGTAGCACCAGCGCGAGGTGACCGAGTTGGTGCAGGTGCCGTCCGCCTCGCAGCAGCCGCCGCAGGTGGTCATGTTGCAGCCGTTGTTGCCTCCGCCGCCTCCGGTCGCCGAACCTCCGCCAGTCGCCGAACCTCCACCAGTCGCGCTGCCGCCGCCCGTCGCGCTGCCGCCGCCCGTCGCGCTGCCGCCGCCCGTCGCGCCACCGCCGCCGCCCGTCGTGCCTCCGCCCGAGCCGCCCCCGCCACCTGAGCCGCCGCCGGCGCTGCCCGCCGTGCACGCTCCGAACTGACACTGCAACACTCCGCACGAGCTGCACGCATTGCCGAGACTTCCGCACTGAAGCGGCGAGTTGCCCGCGACGCACTCGTCCTTCTCGGTGCAGCAGCCCGTGCAGGTCGACTTGCAGGTCTTGGTGGGCCCACAACCAGCAGCCGCACCGAGCATCAATCCGAACAAGCAACCCAGGGCCAACGCACGAAGAGTCGTCACGCGGCGCGCCCTTAGGAACGCTGATGACCACAGTCAATCGAACACGGAAATGAAACGCCCCCCCTGCGAGTGCAGGAGAGGCGGGGTGAAGCCACGCGGTTCGATTCTCAGAGCACCG
>CBIHPJ010000140.1:0-14770 GCA_966211295.1 uncultured Myxococcales bacterium
GACGGCCAACATCCGCGTGATCGCCGCGGGGAGCTCGCAGCTCGAGCAGTTCGTCACGGAGAAGAAGTTCCGCGAGGATCTCTTTTACCGGCTCAACACATACAGCCTGCGGGTGCCGTCGCTCGCCGAGCGGCGCGAGGACATCGTTCCGATCCTCGAGCACCTCGTGAAGCAGATCGCGTTCGGCCACTCGATGCCGGTGCTGCCGCTCTCCACCAGCATGCGCGTGGCGTGCGAGACGATGGATTGGCCGGGCAACGTGCGGCAGCTGCGCGCGCGGTTGGAGCAGGCGCTCATTCGCGCGGTCGCCGAAAACTCGCCGCAGATCGAAGCGAGACATCTCGATGGACGTGCGGCGAGTCCCGTCGACGCGGCCGCGAACACCTTCGGCGAAGCGACGCGCGCGTTTCAGAAGGAGCTGCTGCGGCGTGAGCTCGAGAAGTGCGAGTGGAATGTGCGCGAGGTCTCAAAGCGCCTCGATCTGACGCGCAGCCACGTCTACAACTTGATTCGCACCTTCGGCTTCCAGCGGGAGCCTAAGTGAAGCGACGCCTCCACCTGATCATCGTCAGCTACCCGAGCCGCCTCGACGCCACGCTGGAGACGATCGCGCAGACGGTGGCGCGGGGTGCGAACGAAGAGCGCGTGGTGGCTCGAGCGCAGGACCATTCTGATGTGCGGTACCTCGTCAGGCTGTGGCACCTGCGAGATCGCGAAGTGAACAAGGTCGACCTGGTAGGGCACGGTGACGGCGGTCGATTCAGGTTGGGGGACGAGATCCTGCTCGCCAGCGATGGCACGGGTCTCGAACGAGTGGATGAATGGACGCCGTTTCTGTCGAAGCGCGCGACCTTGAGAGTTCTCGGCTGTTCGGTCGGCAGCAAGACCACGGGAACCTTCGACGGAAGATTGCTGTTGAAGAAATTGCACGCTCGGCTCGGGGGGAGCCGGCGAGTGCTCGCACCAACACGATCGTTGTTCACCTTCGATTACGGCGCCGGTGGGCTCAGCCCTCGCGCCGCGCGAACTCTCGCAGGAAGCAGGTCCACCCCAAGGAGGTAGTCGTATGGCAGGAAAGCGCAGCGTGACGTCAGGGACCCCGAACAAACTGTTGGCCACCACCGCTCCCGTGAAGGCCGTCAGTGAACTCCTCACCCATTGGGATCGGGAATTCGTGGTCTCCGGTCTGGAGCTGAAGGGGGGCTACCGAAGACTCACGGTAGAGGTCGTCAGCCGCGCCAACAACGTCATCGGGTTCAACATCCTCGACGCGAGTGGCAAGGTGAAGAAGGCCAAGGCGGTAGGGGCGTACAGCATCAATCTCGACGACGGGCTTCAGGCGTGGAGCGACCTGCCCTCCACGGCGCAATTCGTTGACCCCGAATCGAGTCAACGCATCGGGTACCTTTTCGTCTCTGAGCTGTGGCTCGAGAGGAACCTCAAGCTGATGGACAGCGGCGGCGGCAAGTGGCCCAAATCGGTGTCAATCTGAGGCGCACCGAACGCCGATGGCGTAGCTCACATACGTGGCTGGAGCGTTGTTGTGGAATTCGAGTCGACTCGGGGGCGCGTCGGGGGGGAAGTCCCACCCTGAGCCAGCGAAATTCCGCAGCCCCTCGTACTCGCCAATTTTCGACTCGTCGTTGCTGAGCCACTCCTCGACATTGCCGAGGAGGTCCACCACACCCTCCTCGGTGATGTCTCCGACGCAGCTACCCACAGGCGCCATCACCTCGGCGCCGTCGTCGGCGCCCTCGAGGTTGGCGCGACAACCCTGCACTGCTCGGCCCGTTACTTGAGGATGAGTGAGCGAAGCAAATTGCCACTCATCATCCGTTGGAAGGCGCTTCCCGAAGTACCTGCAGAAGCGCTCCGCGGTGAAGGCATTGATCCCGACGACTGGGAGGCCTCTTCTGCCATTCTGAGCAAAGTGCGGAGAGAGCTTGGTGCGCTGGTCGCCCGTCAACGCAGCCATCGACGAATACGTTTCCCATTGCTCACTGGTCGTCTCCGTCCGATCCAAACCGAACGTCCCACCATCAGGGAGCTGGAAACGGATCACGTCTTCGCGGCTTGCGGCGCAAGTCGGCACAGGAAGCAGAATGGTGGACGGCGGTGTGGTCCGGTCGGCGTAACCAGGAAGTGACTGGACGTAGAGCCAGGAGGACCCACAGTCGCCGCGGCCGACGAACTCGAAGAAGACCGCGTCGCTGGGGACTTCGACCAGCTCAGTCAATCGCCCGTTCGCAAATTGACGACCGAACCTCCGGACCTCGATCTCTTTGCCTCGAACAGGAGGAACTGATCTCGAGGCCTCGAAGATGCGCCAGTTCAAGTCGGGCACCTGCGCGGCAGATACCGGTGTTCGCTCCAGCCTCTTCGAGTCCCATTCAAAGGGCTCGAGGACGAGTTCGAACCTTCCGACGTCACCGGCGGCGAGACGAATGAGCTCTTGCTGCGCAACTGCTTGCTGTTCCTTCTCGCGAAACTCGACCGCCGCGAATGAGGCCCCTGCCGCGAAAACGCAAAGCGCTGCGAAGGCGCCGATCACCCCCAGGCGTCGACGACGCGCGAGCCTGGCCTGCCGAGCCTTGCCTGCCTCGAGAAAGTCCGACGGAGTCGACGTGAGCGAGACGTTCCACTGCTGCACGCGGCGCAGCACGTCGTGCAACGCTTCGTTCGCCCACGTCTCGTCATCCCGCCTTCCGCGCTGAGCCCAGATGCGCGCGGCTTGCTCGATCTCCTGTGTGAGCGTGCGCGCTTCCTGCGTCTCGAGCAGCCACGCGCTCAGCTGCGGCCACGTCGTGACCAATGACTCGTGGGCAAGCTCCAGGAGCGGCTCATCATTCTCTTCCTGCGTGCTCGTCACCAACAACCGCTCTGAGACGAGCCGATAGAGAACCGCTGAGGCCTCGGGAGCGAGGCCCTGCAGAAGCTCCGCGCGAGTACGTGGCTTGCGCGTGCCGTCGGGATTCACCAGGCGCAACATCAAGGTGCGCGTGAGCTTGCGCTCATTGGGAAGCAGCTCGCGCACGAGCCGCTCTGCGTGCGTCGCGAGCGCTCCGACGGCGCCGCCCATCGCTTCGTACTCGCGCTGCAGGACCTGTTTGCGCTGAGCGTCTCGCCGTTCCCAGAGCGCCTGACAGGCGAACTGAAGCAGCGGCAGTGCGGCCGACTGACCCTCGAGCTCAGCTGCGATCTTCGAGGGCAACGAAGGATCGTCCGGCGTGTGGCCAGCGCGCTTGAGCGGCTCAGTCACGGCAGCTTCGAGGGCTGCCCGACCGAGCGGACGCAGCATCAGCACCGACTGCAGCGTCGTCGTCAGTTCAGGCACCGCAACGAAGGCAGCGAAAAAGTCGGCGCGGACCGTCACCATCACGCGCCAGGGCTCATCGGGTGACGCGGCCAGCGCGAGCGCGCGTAGCAGGCTCACTCGATCCGATTCGTCGCCGAGCGTCATCAGCTCTTCGAATTGATCGATGAGCAAGAGCAGCTTCCTACTCTTCGTCTTCTTCCGCAGCTCAGTGACCAGGCCGGCGGGTTTCTGCAGTTCGGTGACTTCGCATCCGAGCGCCGCGGCCAGACTCACCCAGGGACGACGTCCGGGCCGCATCATCACCACTTCCCACGCGCCGCTCTCGCGCAGCCGCGGCACCACGCCGGCGAAGACGAAGGAGCTCTTGCCCACTCCCGACGGACCGACGATCGGTACGAGTGCGTCGGTGCGCAGTCGCTCGAGCGCTGCATCGATCTCCTGCGCGCGACCGTGGAAGTCGGGAGCGTCCTGCTCGGAGAACGCCTCCAATCCACGGAAGGGAGAGCGACCTTCCACCAGCTCGCGCCCCGAGAGCAGCCGATCGATGCGCGCGATCACGTCAGAGGCGGAGGGCCGCTCGTTCGGATCGATTCGCAGACACTCACTCACCAGCGACGAACACGACGCGGACTGCACGCGCGAGCCCAGGTTCACCGGCTTCGGCGTGTAGATGAGCTGCGCGAGCTCTCCGTCTGAGAGCGGTCGCTCACCCTCGATCGCCTCGTGAAGCATCACCCCGAGCGCCCAGAGATCGATCGACGCGCGAGGAGGACTGCCGCTCCACCGCTCCGGCGCCATGTACGCGGGCGTTCCAGAGGCCGCAGTCGCATCAGTGCCCGCGAGCCGCGAGAGCCCGAAGTCCAACACGCGCACGCGCCCATCACGCGGGAGCAGCACGTTCTCCGGCTTCAGATCCGCGTGAATGACGTCATTGCGATGCGCTTCAGCCAGCGCATCAGCGATCGCGCGACCAATCCTCAGCGCCTCGGGCACCGTGAGCGGCCCCCGATCGAGCCGCTCTCGCAGCGTCTCTCCGTCGAGGTACTCGAGCGCCAACCACGGCCGCCCCTGGTACTCGCCCGACGCGTACACCGTGACGATGTGCGGATGATTGAAGCGCGCGGTGATGCGAGCCTCTTCATGAAAGCGCTGCAGGCCCTTCGCATCGGCCCCGCCCGTCTTCACGAACTTGAGCGCCACTCGCCGTCCGAGTCGCTCGTCGAGCGCGAGGTAGACCTCGCCCATCGCTCCGCTCGCCACCAGCCGCGTGACGCGGAAGACGTCGATGACGTCGCCCGCGACCGGAGCTTCCCTCGCCGCCCCGTCGCTCACTGGCCGAAGTTGACCTGCACCTTGGTGGTCTGGTTCGGCTCGACCTTCACCACCTTCGTCTGAGCCGGAAAGTCGGGGTTGGTGAACGTGCAGGTGTAGGTCCCGACGGGCACCGGCTTGTCTGGGAAAGGAGACTCATCCTTGATGCCAATTCCCGGGCACTCCACCATTGCCCAGGGCTTCACGGCGAAGCGTACGGTGCCCTTCCCTCCGGCCACGATGGGCGGCTTCACCTCGGGCGGAGGGTTGTTGTTCTTCACGATCGGCGGCTTCACGTTGTTGGTCTTCGGCAACGCCTTGAGCGGGTACTTGTGCGGATCCTCCTCGGCCTCCGCGACCGTGAAGTGCTCGATCTGCACCGCGAAACCGGCGAGCTCGAGCCTCACCTCGACCGCTGACTTGTACGGGAGCGCGCGCTCGAACGGAGTCGTACCGACGACTTCACCGTTCACTCGCAGCTCCGCTCCCTGAGGATCGGAGTCGATCTTCACCTTCGACATCGCCACTATGGGCGGCGGATTCACGACGACCTCGGGCCCGCCCGCCTTCTGCGGCTCGAGCACGATCTTCGGAAGCGACTCGTCCACGCCCGCCTTCAAGGTGACCGAGCGCGTCGCTGAGACGAAGCCGCTCTTCTCCACCACGAACGTGAGCGCCCCTGGATCCAGCTCGCGCGTGCACGGCGTGGTGCAGAGCATCGCGTCGTTCCGCTTCACCGTCGCTCCCGAAGGCTCGGAGTCGAAGGTGACTGTCGCGATCTGCGGCGTGCCGTTCTTGATCGTCCACAACCCGAAGCCCACCAGCGCCACCACCACGATCGCGACCAACGCCATCACCGGCCCCTTGCGAGAGGTCGCGTTCTGCGTGGGCATGCTCGCGTCGGTGTGAGTGATCGCCTCGCTGCGCTTCTCCGGAACGGGGCGAGCTGCCGCCGCGTCCGCCACTGCCAGCGCACGATCGAGGCTCTTCTTCGAGTTCGATTGGCTCTTGCTCGCGGGACGCTCGGCCGTGGTCTCCTCGAGCTCGCGGCTGGGCTTCGCCTGCGAAGAGGTGGCCCGCATCGACCTCGTCTGCCGCGGCTGAGGGGTGGCCTTGTCGAGCAGCAGCTCTTCGTTGCGCGAGCCGTCGGCGGTCTCCACCAACAGCCGGCCCTCTTCGGCCTCGTTGCGCAGCCGATCGGCGTAGATCGCGTGCAGGAATTCGGAGAGCACCGAGCTGCTCCCCGAGAGCTGATTCGTCAGCAGCCAGCCTTCCAACGCCGCGCCCAGCTGCTTCGCCTCGGAGAAGCGCTGCGTGCGATCCTTCGCGAGCGCCTTCATCACGATCGCGTCGAGATCGGTCGGCACTCGATCATTGATCTGCGAAGGCGGAGCGATCTTGCACTCCGTCACCGCGTTCAACGTCTGAATGTCGGTGGCGCGCTTGAAGAGCCGCGTGCCCGTGAGCAACTCGTAGAGCACCACGCCGAGCGCGAAGATGTCGGTGCGGCAGTCGATGGGCTGACCCGCCGCCTGCTCGGGCGACATGTACGAGTACTTGCCCTTGAGCACGCCCGACTTCGTCACCGTGGCCTGGTCAGCGGCCTTCGCGATGCCGAAGTCGACGATCTTCACGCCGCCCTCGAACGACACGAGGATGTTCTGCGGCGAGATGTCGCGGTGCACGATGTTCAGCGCGCGTCCGCTCTGGTCGAGCTTCTTGTGCGCGTAGTCGAGGCCCGCGCACGCATCGATGATGATGCGGCAGATCAGCGGGAGCGGGATCGGCTGGCCCACCTTGTCCGCGTGCTTCCACACCCGGCGAACGTCTTCGCCGTGAATGAACTCCATCGCGATGAAGAAGCTGTCGTCCTGCGCGCCGAGGTCGAAGATCTGCACCACGTTCGGGTGATTGAGGCGCGCCGCGATGCGCGCCTCATCGAGGAACATGGTGATGAACTCGTCGTTCTCCGCGAGGTGCGGAAGAATTCGCTTCACCACGAGGAACTTCTCGAACCCCTCGGGCCCCAGCTGACGCGCCAGATAGATCTGCGCCATGCCGCCGGTGGCGAGCTTCTTCAGCAGCTGGTAGCGGCCGTAGGTTTCGAGCGACACGAGGTTGCGAACCGAATGCTAGTCCCAAGCTCTCTCGAGTTGGGGCAAACCGCTGAAAATCGGAGAGGACGCGGTCACCGCCGCGTGACACGACGGCGCTTCTCGCGCGTCTCCCGCATCAACACTTCGAGCGCGTCGAGCTTCTTCTGGAGCACCGGGAAGAGCAGGCGGTTCTGATCTACCCGATCGAACAGGTCGAGGATCTCGTCGACCTGCTTCTCGATCTCCTCCGCGCGTTCCGAGCTGATGCGGCGCAAGAGGAGATCGGCGCCTGCTTCCATCAGCACTCGCGCTACCGCGTCGCGCGAGGCGAGCGGCTCCTGCTGCTTCTGGCCGAGGCCCTGGATCAGCTTCAGCTTCGGCGCTTCGCCGTAGGAGAACTCGAGCTGTCGGTCGTCGCGCTTAGGCATGGGACAGGCACCATATGACCCCGGACTGACGGGGGAATTTTGTGGCCGCCGGGCACGAAGCAGCCTGTAGCGACCCGCGCTTTCGGGGCCGATTCTCCGTTGAACGTCGTAAAGTGCGCGCCCGATGACGTTCCGTTGGTTGGCGCTGGCCCCCCTCGTTTTGTTGGTGAGTCTCCTGGTGACGGCGTGTGCCCCTCAGCTGGGTCGCGTGCTCGTCACCGTCACCTTCGAGAACGAAACCCAGACCCAGTGCATCAAGGCCACCGCGCGCAACGCAAGCGGAGCCTCGATCAATTCGAACCCCGGCACCCTGCCTCGCGAAGGCAAGGACACCCTGAGGATCGGGCTCGGCGAAACCGCGGATCTGGTCGGTGAACTTCAGGTGACCATCTCCCGGTTCTCGAACCCGGATTGCTCCGGCACCGCGTTCGACACCGAGACCAGGTCGATCGAGGTGGTGCGAGGCGCTCCTACCGCGATGCTCGAGTTCCGCTTCGTGGGCCAGACCGACGGCGGTGTCGACGGCGGCATGGACGGAGGCGCGGACGCAGGACCCGATGCGGGTTGTGACGTGAACGCGTGCAGCAACGCCCCGACCGAGTGTGAGGTGGCGCCCGCGGTCGGGTGCTTGAACGGTGGCGGCTGTCGCTACGCGTACAAGGCCGCGCGGACACCCTGCAGCGGCGGCGGGGTCTGCAACACGATGGGCGCGTGCATCTCGAACGTCTGCGCGGTGTTCGATGAGGGTGCGGCGTGCGACGACGGACTCGAGTGCACCACGACCTCGAGCTGCTTCAACGGAATGTGCCAGGGCACCTGCCCCACTCCGCCCGAATGCAAGCTGCCCGTGGTGCCCACCACCTGCGACGCCAACAACCCCAGTGCGTGCGCGATGAGAAACGCCAACGAAGGGGGCAGCTGTGGCCTCCCCGGCAGCCAGTGCTTCGACGGTGGCTGCACGCCGTGGCTGTTCTACACGCCGGTCAACTTCCCCTCGACGCTCGCGAACACGCCCTACCCCACGGGCCCGTGGAACCTCGCGAGCCCCGACGGCGGGACTTGCGACACAGTGATCAGCAGCAGCGGCACCAGCGCGACCGAGCTGAAGGGCGAGTGTGGCTCGCCGCCGCTCACCTCGACGATCAACGACGCCGGAGTGATGGTGATCCTCTCCACGGGGCTGGATGTCGGCGCGAACGCGCGCCTGAGCTTCGTGGGAGACAAGCCCGTGCAGCTGGTGGTCATCGGGAACGCCTCCATCCGCGGCATCGTGAGCGTCGCGCCGATCCTGACGGACGCGGGGGTGCCGGCTGGCAGCCGCCCCACCCAGTGCGTCGATCCCACTGCCGGCACCATGAACAGGCAGGGAGGAGGAGGCGGCGGCTTCGGTGGCACCGGCGGGCTCGGTGGTGAGGGCGGCGCTTCGGGTGGTGGCTCGATGCCTTCGATCACTCCGTTCCGCGGCGGCTGCCCGGGCGCGGTGGGCTTCAGGCCCACCGGCACGAGCGCTGCGGGCCTGGGCGGAGGCGCCTTTCACTTGATCGTCGCTGACACGCTCACCTTCGACGGCGGAGTGGTCACCGCGTCGGGCGGTGGCGGCGAAGGTGGCGGCATCGACAACGAGGGTGGCGGCGGCGGTGGAAGTGGCGGCACCGTGATCGTCGAAGCGCGGTTCCTCAACTTGAACAACGGCTTCATCACGGCGAACGGTGGCGGCGGCGGCGAAGGTGGCGCCAACGGAGGCGCCGGAGTGAACGGTGCCCTCGGACCGATCAACTCCGCGACCGCTGCGCCCGCGGCAGATGGAGCCGGTGGCGGAGGCCTTGGCGGCGTGGGTGGCGACAACGGCGGCTCGAACGGTGGCAACGGCGGTAATTCAGGTGGCTCGCGCGGTGGAGGAGGAGGAGGAGGAGCTGCGGGGGTGGTCTACGTCCGCGGCAGCAGCTCCTGCACCCGTGGCAACGGCATCACCTCGGGCGCGCAGCCCATGCCGATTCTCTGCAACTGAGCCATGACGAAATTCCGTGTCCTCATCGTCGATGACTCCGCGCTCAGCCGCGAGGTGCTGCGGCGAACGCTCGAGCTCGACGCTCATCTCTCCGTGGTCGGAGAGGCGAAGACCGGCGAAGAGGCAGTGACCCTGGTTCGCGCGCTCAAGCCCGACCTGGTCACCATGGATCTGAACATGCCCGGCATGGGCGGCCTCAAGGCCATCGAGGTGCTCATGCGCGAGCGCCCCACGCCGATCGTGGTGATCTCCGAGCGCTCGTCCACCTCGGGCGTCGACCTCAACTACGAGGCGCTCTCCCGCGGCGCGCTCGAGCTGGTGCCGAAGTCGGCCGTGTTCGGAGCGGGCGATGAAGAGGTGCGCCGCTTCGTCGAGCGCCTGCGAATGCTCGCGGAGGCGGGGCTCGACCAGGAAGAGAAGCCTGCGCAGCACGCGCCTGCGCCGCCGATTCCCGTCTCCACCGAGAAGCCGCTGCTGCTCGGCATCGGCGCCTCGACGGGTGGACCGCGCGCGCTCGCGAAGTTGCTCTCGTCGCTGCCGCGAGATTTTCCGCTGCCGATCGCGGTCGTGCAGCACATGGCCGAAGACTTCTTCGACAGCTTCGTGCGCTTCTTGAAAGACGCCTCGGGCCACCCCGTGGAGCAGGCCACGCCCACCACCAAGTTCGAGCCCGGCAAGGTCTACGTGGCGCCGCCCCGGCAGGAGCTCTTCGTTCGCGAGAACCTCACGGTGAAGCTGCTGCCGCCTCCGCCGAACTCGATCATCTCGCCCTCGGTCGACAGCTTGTTCTTCTCGATGGCCACCGCGCTCAAGGGCCGATCGATCGGCGTGCTGCTCACCGGCATGGGCGACGACGGCGCCCAGGGACTTCTGCGCATGCGGCGCATGGGCGCGCGCACCATCGTGCAGGACAAGGTCAGCTGCGCGGTGTTCGGCATGCCGCGCGCCGCGATGGAGCTGGGGGCGGCGGAGCACGTGATGGCGCTCCAGGCGATCGCGCCCTTCCTCACGCAGGCGGCGAAGGGCGGCGAAGGTCCGTCATTGCCTCTTCCTGCCGCACCCCCCATGGGAAGCCCGAATGGCAGAGCGTCGCCGGCCGCGGCGCCCTCCCCTGCTGCTCCACCGCCTCCTGCGCGCGACAAGAAGACCGTGTTGATCCTGGACGACGGCGCGAGCGATCTCGAGCTCGCGCGCGTCACCCTGCAGCGCGCGGGGTTCGAGGTGCTGGTGCTCGACAACCCGTTGATGCTCGCGCGCACGCTGCGGCGCAACGTGGTCGACGTGGTGGTGCTCGAGCCCGAGCTGAAGACCATGAAAGGCGCGGTGGTGGTGCAGACGCTCCGCTCTCATGGCCTGGGCACGGTGCCGATCGCGCTGTGGTCTTCGGCGGACGAGAACACGCTCTCGCTGCGCATGCGCGAGTGTCAGGCCTCGGGATCCCTCCGCAAGGGCGATCCCGGTGGACTGGTGAAGCTCGTCAATCGCCTCGCGAAGGTCTGACAGACCCGGTTGACTTTCGAGATTATGTACATAATATTATGTCCATAATCTCAACTTCAAGCGGAGCCCTGCCATGCTGACCAACGCCTACGTCCTCGACGCCATCCGAACTCCGCGCGGCCGCGGAAAAGCCGGCAAGGGCGCCCTCTCTGCCATTCACCCGCAGGAGCTGGTCGCGCAGACCCTCGAGGCGCTCCGCAAGAAGGCGGGCTTCGAGCCGAAGCTCGTCGACGACGTGATGATGGGCGCGGTCTCGCAGGTCGGGGAACAGGGCTCCAACCTCGCGCGCAACGCGGTGCTCGCCGCGAATTGGCCGCAGGAGGTCTCGGGCGTCTCGCTCAACCGCTTCTGCGGCTCGGGGCTCCAGGCGGTGAACTTCGCTGCGATGGGTGTGGCCTCGGGTGCGTTGGGGCTGGTGGTGGCGGGCGGCGTGGAGAGCATGTCGCGGGTGCCGATGGGCTCCGACGGAGGTGGAACCGACGGCAACAACGAGCTCCTGCGCAAGCGGCTCTTCCAGGTGCCGCAGGGCATCAGCGCCGATCTGATCGCCACCATGGAAGGCTTCACGCGCGAGCAGCTCGACGCGCTCGCGCTCCGCTCGCAGCGCAACGCCGCGCGCGCCATCGAAGAAAAGCGCTTCGTGAAGTCGCTCTTCCCCGTGATGGATCCGGCCACCGGTCAGCTCGCGCTCGATCGCGATGAATACCCTCGCGCCGACACCACCCCCGAGGGGCTCGCGGCCCTCAAGCCTGCGTTCGTGGGCCTGGGTGCGGCGGAAGCAGGGGTGAACGGGGAAACGCTCGATCAGCTGGCGCTGCGCGCCTATCCGCAGGTGAAGGCGATCTCGCACCTCCACACCGCTGGCAACTCGAGCGGCATCGTCGACGGCGCGGCCGCGGTCGCGATCGCCTCGAGACAGTTCCTCGAACAGCACGGTCTCAAGGCGCGTGCGCGCATTCGCGCCGTCGCCACCATCGGGAGCGAGCCGGTGATCATGCTCACCGCGCCCGGCCCCGCGAGCCTGAAGGCCCTCAAGCTGGCCGGGATGAAGCCGAGCGACATCGATCTCTGGGAGATCAACGAGGCCTTCGCGGCCGTCGTGCTGCAGACCACGCGCTCGCTGGGCATCGACCCCGAGCGAGTCAACGTGAACGGCGGCTCGATCGCCCTCGGTCACCCGCTGGGAGCCACCGGCGCGATCCTCCTCGGCACCGCGCTCGATGAGCTGGAGCGCACGGGCAAGCAGACCGCGCTCGTCACCCTCTGCATCGGCGGAGGTCAGGGTATCGCCACGGTGTTGGAGCGGCTGTGACGACCGCGCCCGTCACCAAGGCCGAGCGCAAGGAGCAGACGCACGAGGCGATCATCGCTTCCGCCCTCTCGCTCCTGCGCAAGCAAGGCATCCGCGCGAGCTCGGTGAGCGACGTGATGAAAGGCGCCGGCCTCACCGTGGGCGGCTTCTACGGTCACTTCGACTCCAAGACGCACCTCTTCACCGAGGCGTTGAAGGGCCCGCCGGGCGCGCTCTGGAAGCGGCTGCTCGAGGAGGCCACGGGGTCGACGGCGCGGGAGCGCATGAAGAGCGTGCTGGGCCGATACCTCTCCCGCACCCACCGCGACCGGCCCGATGACGGCTGCATTCTCCCCGCGGCAGCGCCCGAGGTCGCGCGCGAGGGCGAGCCCTACCGCGGCGCGCTCGAGCAGAAACTCGAAGGCTTCGCGCAGGGACTGGAGCGGGTGCTGGGCGGGAAGAGCAGCTCGAATCGGCAACGCGCGCTGGCCACGCTGGCGCTGATGGTGGGCGCGCTCACGCTCGCGCGCGCGGTCGCGGGTACTGCGCTCAGCGACGAAATTCTGCAGGCCGCGAAGACGGTGGGCGAAGCGCAGCTCGGCTGAAAGATCTCCATGCACAACGAGAATCAGGGTTCACCGTGGGCCGTGCTCGGCACCACGGCGCTGGCGGTGTTTGCCGTTTTCCTCGACACCACGGTGTTGTTCGTCGCCTTCGGGGCGATCGGCGCCGACTTCTCGAGCGTGAGTCCCGCGGCGCTGTCGTGGGTGCTCAACGCGTACACCATCGTCTTCGCGGCGAGCCTGATCCCCGCGGGGCGGCTGGCCGATCGCATCGGCCGCAGGCGCACGTTCCTGGGCGCGGTGGCGCTCTTCACTCTCGCCTCGATGCTGTGCGGCGTGGCGCCCTCGGTGGAGTTGCTGATCGGCGCGCGCGTGCTCCAGGCAGTGGGAGCCGCCGCGCTGGTGCCGTCCTCACTCGCGCTCGTGTTGCAGACGTTTCCCCGGCAACGAGTTCCGCAAGCAGTCGCGGTGTGGAGCGCGATCGGCGCGGTCGCCGGCGCCTTCGGGCCGACGCTGGGCGCCCTCGCGGTCGAGCACCTGAGCTGGCGTTGGGCCTTCTATCTGAACCTCCCGGTGGGACTGGTGAGCCTGGTGCTCGGCCGCCGTCTGCTGCCGGAGGGGCGTGAAGCGAAGCCGGGCCTTTTCCCCGATCCACTGAGCATCGGGCTGCTGGTCACCTCGCTGGGCGCGATGGCCTACGCGTTCGTTGAGAGCACGAGTTGGACGATGTTGCGCTTCGCCGCGGTCTTCAGCTTCTCGCTGGTGACGCTCGCACTGTTCGTCGCGCGCTCGCGGCGGGTGGAGAACCCGCTGTTCGATCTGAAGCTCTTCGCGTCTCCCCGCTTCCGCCTGGCGAACGCTGCCACGTTGGTCTTCTCGCTCGGCTTCTCGGCGATGTTCCTGGGCAACGTGCTCTTCCTCACGCGCGTGTGGGGCTACCCGATCTTAAAGGCAGGCCTGGTGGTCTCGCTCGGACCGCTGGTGGTGGCGCTGACAGCGCCCTCGCTGGGCAAGCTTGCGGGGCGAATCGGTCAACGCGCGCTGCTGATTCCGGGAGGATTGACGTGGGGCTCGGGCGCGCTGTTGCTCTTGCTCACCGCGAGCCCTGAGCCGCACTACCTCACGCAGTATCTCCCGGCGATCCTCCTCACGGGCCTGGGCGTGTCCCTCACCCTGCCCCAGCTGGGCTCGACCGCGGTGCAGGGGTTGCCGCCTGACGCATTCGGCGCCGGCTCCGCGGTGAACCAGGCGATTCGCAACCTCGGGGGCACACTCGGAGTTGCTTTGGTGATCGCCTTCACCGGAGAACGCACCGGGCTGGAAGCGATGAGCGGCTTCCACCACACCTGGCAGCTGCTGATCGGCAGCGGAATCATGGTGAGCACCCTCAGCTTCTTCCTGCCGAAGGCGCAGCGCGCGGAGTCTCGCGAAGCCGAGACGGTGCTGGTGGCTGCTGATTAGTTCCCGCTCGCGCAGACGCTCTCTGGCATTCCCGCGTTCACCCAGCTCCCCACCGCCGCCAGGTCGCCCGCGCTCACTCGCGGCGCGAAGTACGCCGGAGGCATCGGGCTCGAGGGATCTCTCATGCGCGCGACACTGCGCTCGGCGAGCGTCCCGCCGAAGGCGCTCGCCTCCAGCAGGTCCGCGCGGGTCATCAGCGAGTTGGGCGCGCCATTGGCAGGCGTCGCACCGTGACACGTGCCGCAGTTCGCCTTGAACACGCGCTCCACGTCACACGGCAGTCCGCTGCTCGGAGCAGGCTCAGCGACCTGAGGAACCTCTGGAGCAGGCGCTTCGACTGCCGGCTCCGAAGTTGGCGGCGGCGGCTGCTGCTGGCTGTCGTCAGGTCCACAAGCCGAGATCACGAGGGCGGCGGCGAGAAGTGTGAATCGCATGCCCAATGACTTTCACGCGACCCCTCACCCGTGAACCCGCAGGACGTTCTGTGCTCCGCGCACCGACCGGCCAATCGGCCCCGGCCATCGGACCTACTTCTTGCGCAAGTAGCTGCGTTTCCAACCCGCGAGCTGCTTCGCGACGTCCTTGCGCTCTTCGAGGCTGGGCGAGCCCGAGAGCCGCAGGCGCTGCTTGTTGAGCACGAAGAGCGCCGCGTCGATGTCGTCGCCGTAACGAGGCGGCTGCTTGCGCAAGCGCGACTCGAGTTGAGAGGTCAGCGCGTACAGCTCCTCGGCGCTCGGCACGGGGCGTGGCGTCTTGGCGATCTTCGCGCGAGGACGCGGCTCTGGTGAATCAGGAG
>CBIHPJ010000141.1:0-14737 GCA_966211295.1 uncultured Myxococcales bacterium
CGCCGCCACCGCCGGTCGAAGGAGTGGTGCAGCTGAAGGTCGACGGGTTGCAGACCAGGCTCAAGCTCTGGCAGTTGGTGCACGCGAAGCCGTTCGCGCCGCACGTGGTGTTGCTGGCGTTGTTGGGGAACGGAATGCAGGACGAGCCCTGACAGCAGCCGCTGCAGTTCGAGCTGTTGCAGCTCGTGCTGCCGCCACCGCCCGTGCCGCCGCCGAACGAGCCACCGCCCGTGCCGCCGCCGAACGAGCCGCCGCCCGTGCCGCCACCGAACGAGCCGCCGGTGCCGCCACCGAACGAGCCGCCGGTGCCGCCGCCCAACGAGCCGCCGCCGGTGCCGCCACCGAACGAGCCGCCGCCGGTGCCGCCACCCATCGAACCGCCGCCAGAACCGCCGCCCGTGCTGCCGCCGCCGCCACCGGGACCGCCGGCCTGGCCGATGCTCACGCAGAGGCCGACCGAGCACTGCTGCGCGAGCGTGCAGACGCTGCACATGTTGCCCGAGGTGCCGCACTGCGCGTCGGACGAGCCGACCTGGCAGGTGCCCATCGCGTCACAGCAGCCGAAGGGACAGTCCGTGGGCCCGCACTTCTTGGCCGCGCCGCACGACAGTGCCGTGCTCATCGTCAGGCCAAAGAACAAGCCCACCATCATCCACTTTGCGGTCGTCATTGTGCGGGTCCCTCAACCACGTCGGCCCACGCTCCACAACCACCCGAGAGCGCGTTTTCCTGGCGAACTTCGGGAGCGACCCGGGACCGACCTCCCAAGTGCAAGGAAATCGAAGACCTGTGTGTCAGATCCCCAACTGATTCCGCAGTTCATCGGGCGCACTGTCGAGCACGTGCACGAGCAGTCCCACGCGCTCTGCATCGAAGCGGCCCACCGGACAGAAGATCGTCCAATCGCTGATCAGACTGAGCTCGTGCATTCCGCGCAATCCCTCACGCAGGCTCGGCACCGAGTGCGGCTGATTGATGCACGTCGCCTCGACCCGCTCTCCGTCGAAGTGATGCACCTCGAACCAGATGTGCTCGCGCGACCCAAACTGCTCGGGATTCACCGTCGGGTAACCGAGCTTCACCAGGAACTTGAAGTTCTCGTTCGCGCCCAGTTTTCCAAAGAGCGCCTTCAGGGTGGGCAGGCGCTCGCGCGAGAGCACTTCCATGCGCCGCGTGTGCTGATTCGAGACGTACAACACCGGCGAGCCCTCGAGCACCGGCAAGTGGCTCGCGGGTGACTTGAGTCCACTGCCGAACATCCCGAGGAACTTCTTCCCCGGAGCGAAGAGCACTCCACTGGGCCCATTGTGCGACTCATCGCGATCGTCGCGACCGCCTCCGTGCTTCGGCCGCACCCTGGAGAGCGCGTCTTCCCACGGCAACCAGAGCAGCGGCAGATCGCGCCCCACCTCGACGGCTTCACCTGGCTGCGGCAACCCCTGCTCGAGGAAGAACGCGGCGGTGCTGTTCACCAACTCCCCGAGCAACCGACTCGCTTCGGGCGTGATGTCGAACAACTCCAGCTCGAGTCGTCCGCAGCGAGTGAGCCCGTGCGTGTGCAGCCAGCCCGGCTTTCCTTCGTCGCTCACGAAGTGCATCACGAAGAGCGACGTGGGCGAGGGAGGGGCGGCGGATTGCGCGGACTCCTTGATCCACTCCGCGTGGTGCAGACGATTCGCGGCGAGATCGAACGCAGCCACCGCCTCGGGAGCGATCGCCACCAACGCTCTCAACTGAAAGTGCAGATCCTCGAGCGGCTGCTCACCGAACACGAGCACCACGCCGAGCGACCACAGGCTCTTGTCGAGCGCCTCGCGCTCAGCCGGAGTGAGCACGTGGTGATCGTGCTGCAGGTGCAGCGCTTCGATCTTCTCGCTGCGCTGCGACCACACCGTGAACGTGCGCCCCTCGGGGAGCGTGCAGGCGAATTCCCACGCCGCGTGAGGGACCGTGGTCGGCGAGATCATCTCGAGCTTGAGCCCATCGCCGAACCGCGCGGTGAGCGCCGCCATCGCAGCGGTGGTGGTCGGCACCTCGACGTTCGCGGGAAGCCAGGCCCACATCGGCGAAGGCTCACGGGGAGCGTCGAGGAACTGTCTGTAGTGCGCAGAAAGCGGCAAGACCCTGTATCCCCTCACCCCGAAACAGAAACGGCTCACTGTACCGTTTTTCATCGAGCACTTCGGTCCGAGATGGAGAATTGTTCGCCCCATGCAACGCGTCCTGGTCGTTGACGACGATGAGGCAGTCCGTCGGTTGGTTGATTACGTGCTCAAGCACGCCGGCTACGAGGTGGTGCTCGCCGTCGATGGGCGCGAGGCGCTCGTGATGCTCGACGAGACGTTCGACGCGCTGCTCTGCGACAAGAACCTGCCCTTCGTGCCCGGCACCGCGGTGGTGCTCGAGGCGCGCGCGCGCTACCCGAAGATCACCACCGTGCTGATGACCGCGGCGCCCGAGGCGCTCTCGCTCAGCAGCCTCGGCCTCGATGGCTATCTGGCCAAGCCCTTCCGCAGCACCGCGCTGGTGGTGCACACCCTGAAGGCAGCGATCGCTCGACGCCAGCAGCCGCAGCCGAGCGCGCCTCAGCCCGCGAAGAAGCCGAGCACCGACGTGGTCGCGTCGAGTCCGATTCTCCCGTCGCGTCGAAACTAAGTGAGCCAGCAGCGAGGGCTCAAAGGCGCGGCGCTGGTGGTGGCGATCCTCTTCGCGCTCGGGATCGTCTGCACCGCGACCGGCACCTTCTTCTTCGGCAGCAGCAAGATTCGGCCGCTGTTCGGCATGTCCGTCGAGGCGCTCGCCGGTGACGGCGGCTACTGAATGGCCGCGAAGAAGAGCACGGTGGTGGTGATGGCGATCGTCTTCGCGCTCGGCATGGCCTGCACCTCGTACGCCTTCTTCATTGGGGACAACGTGCGAAAGCTCTTCGAAGTCCCCGAGTGGAGTGACGTCCCGTCGGACGCCGGAATCGACGACGGCGGCGACTATTGATCAGACCCCGTCTCCAGCTATCGTCGCGGTCCCTCGCAACCACCGCAGGAGTCACCCGTGTCGAAGATCTCCGGTTCCCGTCCCAAGACGACGCACAAAGCCACTGAGACGAAGTCGAAGAAGACCGAGACGCACAAGCCGACGACCCCGCCGAAGAGCAAGGGTTGGAGCCCGGCGGACAGCGGCGGAGGCGAGGGTCCGCGCGCCTCGAGCTACACGCCTCCCTCTCCGTCGTACTCGAGCGGCGGCGGCGAGTAATTGCAGCCGCCTCACGCTGACCTGCTCAGGTCCACCCTCGAGCAGGTCGTGCGCGAGATTCCGTTCTACCGGCGCCGCTTCGGGAAGCGCCGTGAGCTCGCAGCACTCCCGTTTCTCACCAAGGCCGAAGCGATCTCCCATCAGCGCGAGCTGATCAGCGGAGCACCGCGCGGTTTCGTCGGCACGATTTCCTCCGGTACGCATCACTCTGACGGCGACCTGCTGCAGGTGCCGCAGAGCTCCGCGGAGAAGGAAGCGATCGGCAGGCTGTTCGCGAAGACCTATCGCGACGTGAAGCCTGATGGCTGGGTGCTCGAGGTGCAGGCCGCGCATCACGGCGTGTCGGAAGGAAGTTCTCCCGGCCGATTGATCATGCCGTGGACGTACACGCGGCAGGCGCTGCGGCTCTTCGAACAATTGATCTCGAAGAAGCAGCCCGACGGACGCCGCGTGACGAGCGTGGTGATCGGAGCGGGCGCGCTGATGCCGCTCACCGCGTGGTTCCTCTCGCGCGGGATCGAGCCGAGCAAGTTCGGATTGCGCGCGATCGGCACCACTTCGTTCCGGCTGAGTCCGCACTGGAAGTCGCTCATCGCCGACGCCTGGGGCTGCGTGGTGCGCGACAACTTCAGCCTCTCTGAGCTGCCCGCCCCCGCGCTGGAGTGCGACGACTGCGGCTTTCACCACTGGCTCCCTCCACCGGTGATCGCGGAGGTGGTGGATCCGTTCACGAAGAAGCCCAGCGACCTCGGCGTGCTCGTGATCACCACGCTCGCGCCCTACGTCACCTCCATGCCACTCATTCGCTATTGGACCGGTGACCTGGTGGAGCTCGGTCCTCGCTGCCCCGAGCGGAAGGAGCGAGGAATTCGCCCGCTCGGTCGTGTTGATCAAGCGGTGCTCACCAGGCGCGATGGACTGCTGATCTCTCCGCTCGACGTGAGCGATTTCCTCGAAGGAAGGCCCGAAGTCGCGAAGCATCCACATCCAATGGAGACGCTCGGCCTCATTCCTCCTGGTGACTGCGGCGCGCCGAAGTTCGAGCTCACGAAGGGACCGAAGGTGCGCGTGGAGCTGCGCTTCGACCCGCTCGTGTTCGGTGATCATTCGCACGCGCTCGGCACGGAGCTCGCTGCGCATCTGCTGAAGCGCAAATCGCTCCGCCAATTCGAGAAGTCGGGGCGAGGTGAGCTCGAGGTCGAGCTGCTCCGTCCCGGTTCGCTGAAGAAAGAATGGGTGAAGTTCTAGATGATGACCGCACCTGCATCGGCGCAGCGCGCGCGCAAGGCGATCGTCCGCGAGCTCGAGAGCAACGGCTTCATCGATCGGATCATGAGCAGCGGTCCGGAGTTCGATCGCCTGAAGACCTATCTCGAGATCTTCATGGACCGCCGTGAAGGACCGAGTGCGCCGGGCCAGGCGCCGGTGATCTTCCCGCCCTTCCCCGGCCTCGATGAGCGACCGTGGAGAGACCCTTCGACGGTGAGCGTGGCGCGCGCGCTCGAACAGCAACGCGCGGCGATCGAGCGCGATCTCGTGCGCCTCGAGCAGCGAAAGTTGTTCTCGTACGACGCCGACATCGTCTCCGGAGGCGAGTGGTCGGTGCACCCGGTCTTCTTCGCGGGCGAGCGAGTGGACACCCTGTTCTGGGCCGAGCAGCCGATGGACGAGACCGTCGCGGTGATCGAATCACTCGAAGGCGAGTGCTCGAAGTTCCCGCTCGCGGACGTGCTCTTCTCTTCGCACGCACCGGGCACGAAGCTCACGCCTCACTGCAGCTGGGATGGCTTCCGCATGCGCCTGCACCTCGGGCTGCGAGTCCCGCCGGGCTGCGGCATTCGCGTGGGCGAGGAATCGCGCGAGTGGAGCGAAGGCAAGGTGATCGTCTTCCACGACTCGTTCGAGCACGAGACCTGGAACAACGGCACCGGCCGCCGGGTGGTGCTGATCGTCGACTGCTGGCACCCGGGACTCACGCTCGTCGAGCGCGAAGCGTTGATGACCATGACTCGCCAACGCGGAGTGCGCTCGGTGTTGGCCGCGCTCCGCGTTCCCACGGCGATGGTCGAGCAGCTCGAAGCGCGCTTCGAAGATTAGGTCGCAGGCGCTTCGTACAGCCGCAGCACGTCCACTTCGACGTCACCGAGGATCGCCGCGTAGCGATCAGTCCACGCGATCGCCTCTTCGCGCGTGGGCAGCTCGAGAATGGAGAATCCTCCGACGAGCTCCTTGCTCTCGGCGAACGGACCGTCGATCACCGTGCGCTTCTTGCCCTTGAACTGCAGGCGCACCGCGTTCGAGCTCGGCATCACGCCCTCGGCGGACTGCATCACGCCGGCCCTGGTCCACTCCTCCATCATCTTCATCATCGCCGCGGTGTCGGCCTCGGACGGGAGCGCGCCCGACTCGCTCTTCTTGGTGGCCTTGTTCAGCATCAGGAACTGCAGCGGCGGATTCTCGGGCTTCGGCATCACGCCCAGGTCCCACGGCTCGGTGACGAGGCCGAGCTCCATCTCACCGTCGCGGATGAACTTGCCGAACTGCTTCGCGTACTCGAGCGCCTCGTCCTTCGACTTCACCTTGATCAGCGCGAAGCCCGCGATGTGCTCGTTGTGCTTGCCGACGTAGGGACCGTTCTGCGTCTCGACACACTCGCCGCCGCGGAAGGTGAGACGCGTGCGGTACTTGCTGCCCTTGAGGCCCGCGCCGTTCTTGAAGATGCCCTTCTTCATTGCGTCGCCGATGAGCGCACCCATCTCTTGGAAGAGCTTCTGGAACTCAGGGGTGCTCGCGTAGTTCTCGGGCATCTCTTCCATCTGCTTGTGCATGACCATGAAGCGCATGTGTTTCTCCTGGTGAAAGTTCAGTCCGGAAAATCCGGCTCAAAAAGACGTCGAAAGACCTTCCGCTAGATCGACATTTTCGAAGCGCGCTCAGAAAGCAGAGTCTTTTCGCGGGAGTTCGTGGCCAGGGCGGCGGCCTTTTCGAACTCGATTCGGGCGTCGGCCTTGCGACCCAGCTTCTCCAGCAGATCCCCGCGAACGGCGGGGAGCAGGTGGTACCCCTCGAGCGCCGGCTCCTTCATCAGCGGATCGACCATCGCCAATCCCGCCTCCGCACCGAACGCCATTCCATGCGCGACCGCGCGATTGAGCTCGATGACCGGCGACGGAGTCATCTCTGCGAGCGTGTCATAGAGGTACGCGATGCTCTCCCAGTCGGTGTCTTCGGCTCTGCGGGCACGCGCGTGACACGCGGCGATCGCAGCCTGGAGCGCATAGGGACCGGGCTGTGAGCCCACGAACTCGAGCTCTTTCAGTCCGCGATTGATGAGCAGCTGATCCCACTTCGATCGATCCTGCTCGAGCAGCAGCACCGGCGCTCCGCCAGGTCCCACGCGCGCGCGGGAGCGAGAAGCCTGCAGCTCCATCAACGCCACGAGGCCATGCACCTCGGGCTCGTGCGGAACGAGTCCCGCGAGCACGCGACCCAATCGCATCGCGTCTTCACAGAGCGCGGGGCGCAGCAAGTCGTCGCCCGCGGTCGCGGAGTAGCCCTCGTTGAAGACGAGGTAGATGACGCCGAGCACGGAAGCGAGCCGATCCTCGAGCTCTTCGCCGCGCGGCACTTCGAAGGGAACACCCGCGTCACTGAGCGTCTTCTTCGCGCGCACGATGCGCTGCGCGATGGTCGGCTCGGGCACGAGGAAGGCGCGCGCGATCTCCACCGTGGTCAAGCCACCGAGCAGACGGAGCGTGAGCGCCACCTGCGCCTCTCTCGGAAGCACGGGGTGACACGAGATGAAGATGAGTCGCAGCAGGTCGTCGCCCACGTGATCATCCAGCTTCGCGTCGAGATCGGGAGTGAGTGACTGCTCGAGCTCGTTCGCCAGCGACTCGTGCTTCTTCGCCACCAGCGAGCCGCGGCGGAGCGAGTCGATCGCGCGATTCTTCGCGGTGGCCATCAGCCACGCGCCGGGGTTGTCGGGCACGCCGCTCCTGGGCCACTGCTCGAGCGCGGAGACGAGCGCGTCTTGCGCGAGCTCTTCAGCGAGGCCGACGTCGCGCACGACGCGAGTGAGGCCACCAATCAGCTTGGGGGACTCGATGCGCCAGATGGCCTCGAGGGTCTGGTTGATGTCGGTCGCCACGGCGGCGGACCGTAATGATCTCCCTCTCCCTGCGATAGCGGGGAGAGGGTCGGGGTGAGGGGCGTAACGCGCTTCAGTGCTTCTGAACGCGCTCGCGCAGCTTCCGCTCCGCCTCGAACACCTCGGGCGCCTGCTTCGCCAAGTCGCCGAAATCCGCTTCCTCGGCGATCTGGCGAATCTCGAGTTCACCTTCCTGGAAGCACGGAGCGCGCTTGAACCACTCGATGCACTCCTCGCGAGACTTCATCTGAACGATCCAGAAACCCGCCACCAGTTCCTTGGTCTCCGCGAAAGGACCATCGACCACCGTGCGCTTGTCACCCTTGAAGACGATGCGCGCGCCCTTCTTGCTCGAGAGGAGCCCTTCACCGGCGAGCATCACGCCCGCCTTGATCAGCTCGTCGTTGAACTTGCCCATCTCCTTCAGCTCCTGCGCGCTGGGCATGACACCGGCTTCCGAGTCCTTGTTCGCCTTCACGATGACCATGAATCGCATGACCTTCTCCGTTCGTTGTTGGGGCCCGTCGTTGGGCTCATCAAGACGTCGAATGAGGGGCGGTGAGATCGACAGCGAATTTCAGAAACATTTATCCCTCGCTGAGCGTGCGCGCATGCGCGCGAAATCAGTGGGGTGTCGGGAGCGCAGCCCGGATCCGTTTCACTCCCAGAAACATCTGGATAGCCTGGAGATGCGAGGCAAGACCGCCCTCTTCGAGCTCGAGTTCGACGAACCCGTATCGGGCGTAAAAGGCGAGCGCCTCCGGTTTCGCATCGACGAGAACACCAGCGTAACCAACCTTGTCTCTGGAGAGTTCGACCGCCAGCAGGTTCACGTGCCGCAACAGTGCCGCACCAACACCACGCCCCTGAGCACTTTGATCAACGGCCATCCTCGACAACCTGATCACCGGGACGGGATACGCGGGCAGTCCCTTCCGCTCTCCTGGAGGGAGCTCAGAGACTTTCACCTGAGCCGCGCTCACTGTCGCGAAGCCGACGATCTCACTGCCATCAACCGCGACGTGCGTTACCCCGAGCTGAACTCGAAATTGGTTCTGCCCAGCGAACCGCTGAAAGAAACGATCGAGTTCGATGTTCCCAGACCGGAACTTGCTGCGGTCGTCACTCGGAAGAAGAACTCGGATCTCCATTGCGCGACTATCGGACCGGCCCAGGCCCCCGGCCTATGCGCCGCCCCGCATGAGTTTCCTCAGCGCGGAGTTGGGTTTCGTCCCCCGTAGCTCGCGCACGAACTTCTTGCTCGAGGCCGGCGTCAGCTGAACCGAGCTTGGAGCAAGCAGGTCGGCGGGAAGCGCCTCGTGGGCGAGGAGATAACTGCGCAGGGCCTCCTCGATCAGATAGCCCTTCTTGATTCCTGTGCGCTTGGAATAGCGGTCCAGCATCTCGCGGGTTTCACGCGAAATCGGAGTGGAGAGCTGGTCGATGGCTGCCATCTAGGAAAATATAGATTTTTCCCGAGAGTGCCGCAACCAAGCCTACGCGCGCTGCAGGAACTTGCCCGCGGCCAGGTGCTCGATCACGTCTTGCGCCGAGCGGGTCTTCAGCTTCTGCAGCGCAGCGTTCACGGTGGTGGGCTTGTCGAACGCGGCCAGCACGTCGAGGAGCGCGCTGCCCTCTTCACCCTGCTGCAGCAGCGGATCGGAGAACTTCTTCCGGCTCACGGTCGGCGTGCACGAGAGGCCCGCGCCGTCGATGGAGCGCACCACGGTCACCTTCTCGCGCGCGAACTTCGCGGGCACTCGGTAGCTGCCGAGCCAGGCGCCGAGGTCGAACTGCTGAGTAAACGCAGCGCGATTGATGAGCCGCGTCTTCCCATCGATCGCGAGGTCGTTCTTCTGCGCGACCGCGTCCCAGATCATCGCGTCGACTTCGTCCGACGTGCGCTGCACCGCCTGCTCGAACTTCTTGTCGGCGAAGCGGATCATCGGGACGGTGTTCTGTCCCTCCGGGCGCTGCTCGAAGTACTCGAGGAACTCGCCGAAGTCGGAAGCCTCGGACGTCATCCCGAAACGATCAGGGTGCTCGGTGACGAGCGCGCCGGGCTGCGACTCGAGGCGCTGATAACCAATGCTGCAGCCGAGCCCGAGGACTTGCTCCACCAGCTTTCGTTCTTCGAGGAGCGTGGCCTGCGTGGCGTACGGCAGCCCCGCGATGCCGGAGATCTCGAGCTGCAGATTCGGAAACGCCTTGCAGCGATCGATCACCTTGAAGAGCTCTTCGTTCGTCGGGCACGGCTTCAAGAGCCCGCGCTTCATCGTCTCGAGCCGCTGCGACTCGCTGAAGCAGCCGATGTCGAGCACCATGTACGCGCGGTGAAAATTCTTCGAGAGCGTCTGTGCGAGCTCGGGAGGGGGCACGCCCCAGAGGAAATAGGTGCACGAGTGGCGAGAGAGATCGACGCCCTGCCAGGTGGACTCCAGGAACTTCGCCGTGCTCCCCGCGAAGTCGTATCGGAGCTGCCACGTGCGCGGGACGATCTCCTGGTGATCCTTCCGCACGATCTCTTCTGCGCGGAGGAAGGGCTTCGCGCGGCCGAAGGTGGCCTTCTGCATCCCGCGCGTGCCGCCGCAGTACAGACAGTTTTCTCCGCAGCCTTTTCCCGGAGCGACCCAGCCCGAGTACGAGTGGAGATCGAGCTGACTGAGGAAGAGCTGATCGAAGTGCGAGTAGTAGACGTCGCTCTTCGCGGTGCCGTCGATGTACTTGAGCGCGCTCTTCGGAGTACTCCGGTTCACCACGTTCGGAGGCGCTTCATCTCCGCGGCAGAGCGCGAGCATCGGCAACTCTCCGTCGCCGAGCAGCACGTGATCGATGCAGTCCCAGGCGAGGAGCTCTTCCGCCCAGTACGTCGCGCTGTTTCCGCCGAGCGCGATCTGAATGGAGGGATCGATCTTCTTCAGCGTCTGCGCGATCACCTTCGCGCGCGAGACGTGGTGGAACCACTTGAGGCTGATGCCCACCAGCTTCGGACGCACGTGCGCGACGAGGCCTGCGAGTGACTGCTCGATCTCTTCTTCGGTCTCGTCGGCGTCGGTGAGGCGCACGTACGCCTCGATGTCATTCCTGCGCAGGTAGCTGGCGATGTAGAGGATCCCACACGTCGCCTCGCCGGTGCCCGCGCCCACGAGCAAGACAGGGGAGAGCTGGGCACCGGACATGCGACCACTCTAACGCGAGGGAGCCAACATCACCCTCGCCGTTCTGAGAGAGTGCACGCCCATGGCTCTGACGAACTACGACCTCGACCTGGTGCACTCTCAGCTCGGCTTCTCGGTGCGCCACCTCATGATCACCCAGGTGCACGGCGTCTTCGGGAAATGGAGCGGAGCCTTCTCCATCGATCCCACCGACCTCACGAAGTCGCAGATCTCGGTGGAGATCGACGCCTCGAGCGTCGACACGCGCAACCCGCAGCGCGACGGACATCTCAAGTCGCCCGAGTTCTTCGACGTCGCCAGCCATCCCACCATCCGCTTCGTGTCGAAGAACGTCGCGCCTTCGGCCTCGGGTTTCACGCTCACGGGCGAGCTGACGCTGCGTGGAGTGACGAAGAGCGTGTCCTTCGAGGTGAGCGGCGCGGGACCATCGAAGGACTCGCAGGGGCGCGGCCGCCTCGGCTACCGAGCGCAGGCGCGCATCAATCGTCACGACTTCGGCGTCTCCTGGAGCGCGTCCTATGAGAGCGGCACGCTGGTCGTCGCCGAGCACGTCGATCTCGTGCTCGACCTGCAGCTCATCCCGCGGTGAGCCGAGCCTCGAGCACGGCTTTCCACCACGCGTCGAGCGCAACGCTGTCGAGCTTCATGACCGCGGCTTCGTCGCCCTGAAATGGCACCAGCTCACGGAGGCGTCCGGTCACGGCACGTCGCGTCTCTCCGTCTGTACGCGAGAGCAGATGCCAGAGCGTCGGCGCGTCTGACTTCTCCGCCTGGGTCAGCAACATCGGCAGCACGGAGGAATCTTGCGGCAGCCGTTCCACTGCGCTGATGAACGCGGGGCTCGCGCGGCGATCGATCGGAACGCTGGGCGCACCACCCTTCGGCGTGTCGCTCCACATGCCGGCGAGGACGATGGCCTTCTGACCGTGTCCCTCGAGCTCGACGAGTCCACTGAGCACTCTGAGCTTCGAAGTCTCCGAAGAGTCGACGGTGAGCTCGTACTCGCATCCAAGATCGACCGCGGTCGCCGCCGGAGTGTCGATCACGAACAATCTCGGAGGCGCGAGCACGACTGCGTGCACACTTCCGCGCGCGAGCTGGAGGCGCTGCTCTTCTTTGTCCACCCGCAACACGCGGAGCTTTGAACCCTCTTTCACTTCCACGTGACCGATGGAGTCTCCGAGCTGCAGCGTCTTCTGCTCACCGACGCCCGTCTCGAACCACTGTTCGGCGTAGAGCTTCGTTCCGTCGACGCGAACGAACCCCTCGCGCGGAAGGAACACGAAAACGGCGAGTGCAGCGGCGAGCGCCACGACGATGAACGGCCAGCGAGGACGACGCTTCTTCTCGACGGGCAACTCCATCCCGGAGAAGCGCGCCTGCCCGAGGAGCGCCTCGAGCTCGCGCGTCTCCGCATCGGCCTCGCCCTTCTTCTCCCAGAGGTAGTCCTTGGAGCTCATTCGGTGAACTCTCCTTGCGACATTCCCAGGCGCTCGCGGAGCAGCTTCATCCCCCGGAACAGATTCACTCGGACGGAGTCGGGCGTGAGTCCGACCTGCTCTGCGATCTCGGGACCGCTGAGTCCTTCCACGAGGCGGAGCACGAGCGGCTCGCGATACGCCTCGGGCAGCGCGCGAATGACCTCGAGCACCTCGTTCACCTCGGCGCGCGGCGGCTGCGTGGACGTGGTGACCTCGGGCACCAGCGCGAGCTTCGGCCTGGTGCGCCACACGTCGATGGCGCGATTGCGCGCGAGCGTGGCGAGCCACGCACCCACCTTCTGCGCGTCGGTGAGGGTTTCGAGTCGCTCCAGCGCCGTGACGAATACGTCCTGCATCAGGTCATCCGCATCGGCCCGCGGCATGCGAGCCAGCAACACGCCGTGCACTAGCGGCGCGTAGCGAAGAAATAACTGCCCGAATGCCGCGCGATCTCCCTTTCGCGCGGCAGCAACCCATTGAGCTTCCGTGTCGGTGTGGGTGGCCAAGACCGTCACTTCCAAAGAGACGAACGAGCGGTGGGCACCGTTAACAGGTTTCTTTCCGGATAACGGTCTCCACGACGTGCCCGTCTTCATCGGTGAACACGCCGAATTTGGAGACCGCCATGACGCTCGTATCGATGCTCTGCCTCGCTGCCCTCGCCTCACCCTGGCCCCAGTACGAGCTGCACGAATGGGGCACCTTCACCTCGGTCGCCGGGGAAGACGGAAAGCCCATCGAGTGGAGACCGCTCGCGGGTCCGTCGGATCTTCCGTCGTTCGTCTACACGTCCACGCGACCCGGGCTGCGTGCGCCGCAAGCGCGCGGAAAGGGCGAGATGCGCGGCACGGTGCGCATGGAGACGCCGGTCATCTATTTCTACGCGAAGGAGCCGCTCGAGGTGTCGCTCGGCATCGGCTTCAAGAGTGGCTTCGTGACCGAGTGGTACCCGTGGGCGAAGCGGTGGAACGGCGGGACGATCGACTGGGGCAGGTTCAAGGTGCTTCCGAATGAGAAGCCTTCGCTGCTACGCGAGCCGGCGCCCAGTCACTATTACCCAGCGCGCGAGGTGGACGCGGCGGCGGTGCGCGTGTGCGGCACGGCGATGGATGGCCAGGCGATCGATGAGTGGGAGCGCTTTCTCTTCTATCGGGGCGTGGGCTCGTTCCAATTGCCGGTGTCGGTGAGGGTCGACGGCTCGACGTTGGAGCTCGATCAGATCGACGGGGAAGCGATCGTCTTCGAGCGAAGTGGAGCGAAGGTTGGAGTGAGCCGCGTGGTGGTGAGAGGCAAGACCACGACGCTGCGTCCTGCGCTCACAGGATCGCTGGAGGACGCGCATCGCATGGTGCTGCAGGCGCTGCTCAGCTCGGGGCTGTACGAGAAGGAAGCGAAGGCGATGCTCGAGACGTGGCGCGACTCGTGGTTCGAGGACGGGCTGCGGGTGATCTACCTGGTGCCTCGCGCGCTGACGGATGAGGTGTTGCCTCTCACCGTGAGTCCTGCGCCGGCGAAGTCGGTGCGAGTGCTGGTCGGTCGATTCGAAGTGCTCACGAATGAAAGGATCGATGCAGCACGCTCACTCGCGCTGTCTTCGGGAGACGCAAACAAACTGGGTCGCTTTGCCGAGCCACTGCTCGCACGTGCGGCAGCAAAGTCGTCAGGCGCCGATCGCGAAAAGCTGCAGCAGTTGATCACCAAGTGGGTCGGCAACGTGCGGCCTGAGTCGGTGCGAAGTGAATGAGGTGCTCCCTCTCCCTGCGAAGCGTGCGAAGCGGGGAGAGGGTCGGGGTGAGGGGCGAGCACTCACTCGCCGCGAACTGCTCAAGCTGCTGGCCACCGCTCCGCTCTGGAAACCACACTCGACCGCCGCTCACGTGCGAGCACTCGAGAACGCAGTCGAAAAATCCGGAGGTCTCCCAGTCGTTCAGAAAGGAGGCACCGTGTTGCTCAAGGTGAACACCAACTCCGGAGATCCCGCGCCCTACTCAACGAGCCCCGTCGTCGTCGCCTGGTTCACGCATCAATACGTCGCGCAGGGAGTGCGAGTCGTCGTGGGAGATCGCTCCTTCTGGGGTGACCGCGACACGATGGGCAATCTCGAGCGCAACGGCATCGCGCCCGCCGCCCGCCGTGCAGGAGCAGAAGTACGCGCCTTCGAGACCCTCACCACCGAATGGACCGAGGTCGATCCATCAAGCGTCCCGAGCTGGATACCGCCGGTCCGAGTGCCGACGCTCGCAATGAAGGCCGACGCGTTGATCAACCTCGCCTGCGCGAAGACGCACTTCATCACCGGAGTGACGCTCGGAAAGAAGAACACCCTCGGTCTCGTCTGCGCCGACGATCGAGCGCGTGAAGGAAATCTGAAGACGCACGACCCGCGGCGCATCCATCGGCAGTACGCGGAGCTCCACGCGGCGCTGCCGATCGCGCTCACGGTGATCGATGGCTTCGACGCACTCGTGGCTGGAGGTCCCACGCCACGAAGCGGCGAGCCGCCGAAGATCGTGCGCACCGGAGTGGTGCTCGCTTCGCGTGACGCGCATCAAGTGGAAGGCGAAGCGAGGGCACTCCTCGAGAAGCACAAGCCTTGAGGTGAGCGGTCGTGAAGGGCATCGCTTTCGCGCTCGACCGAGCAGGCCTCACGGCACGCCACTCCGTGTGCAATTCACCTG
>CBIHPJ010000142.1:0-14681 GCA_966211295.1 uncultured Myxococcales bacterium
AATCGCGTGGAGGCCGTGACCGAGGGCCTCCGCAAGGGACTCATCCAGGTCTGAGGAGCTCGTCTTCGGCTGACCTCTTGCCGATTTGAGCCCCCTCACCCCAACCCTCTCCCGGTGGGAGAGGGGGCGAGCGAATTACAGGCAGAAGCCGACGCGCGCGCCGGTGGTGCTGGTCACCTTGCGGCAGGTCTTGCCGCCGGTGCAGCGGGCCGCGGGCTGGGTGGCGCAGCGGGCCGGGCCCGTGCCGCCGTCAGTCGGGTTGCAGTCGACGTCGCACACCTCGGTGCAGGTCGCCGCTTCGTCAGCGTCGAGCGAGGTGCAGATCTGCGCAGAGCCGCAGGCCGCGCCGCGGAACGAGTCGGTCTCGGCGCAGGTGGCGCCGGGCGCCGCGACGGTCGCGCGCTGCGGAATGCAGATGCCGTCGCCGTTCATGCTGACGACCAGCTCGCCGCTCGCCTCGGTGGGCACGCAGCTCGTGGGCACGGTGCCGACCGGAGCGCAGGTGTTCTTCATCGCGTCGAACACGTTGCACTTCTTCATGCAGACGCCGAGCACCGCGTTCGAGTTCGGGTCGGTGTAGCGCAGCTCGTTCACGCACGCCTCGCCGGTCTGGCACTCAGGCTGCGGAGGGAAGCCGAGCGCAGGAGGCTGCGCGTTGCACATGCGGAGGCAGATGCCGGTGTTGCCGCCGCCGGTCTTCGCGCACTGCAGGCCCGTCGCGCACTGGGTGTTGGTGGCGGTCGAGCCGTAGTCGTCGCGGCACGCCTGACCCTCGGTCGCCGTGCCCGGAGGACGGCAGGTGTCGAACGGGAACACGCCGTCAGCCCAGAACTGGAACACCGCGTAGGTGCAGTTACCCGTGCCCTTGCCGTTCGGCTCGGTGATGTTGCCGTCCGCGTCCTTGAGGAGGCAGGTGTTGCCCACGGTCACCGTGAGACGGAGCGGCATGCCCGCGTCGTCGAGCTCGAAGCCACCGTCAGCGGCGGGCTTGGTCTGATTGCACTCCTGGTCGGCGAAGAGGCCCGAGGGGAGGCAGCCGACGCCCGAGCAGAACTCGCCGCGCTCGCACGCGTTGTTGTCCTGGCAGGTCCGGGTGCAGACCGCGAGGTCCTCTCCGAACACCGGCTGGCAGGTGAAGCCCGTGGGGCAGGCCGAGGTGAGGTCGCCCTGGCGGCACTGCTGGAGCGACTTCGGGTTCGCGCACGCCTTGCCGTTGCACCACTTGCCGGCGGCCTGGCAGGTGTCGAGCGCGCCGGAGAGGCTGGAGAGACACGCGCACTCGCCGCCGAGGCAAGCGACCTGGCCGGGCTCGCAGAGGTTGCCGGCGCAGGTGGTGATGGAAGCGCGGCACTGGAAGACGCCTTCGCTCACCTTGGCGCAGGTGCCGCCGTCGCAGCCGCCGCACGCGTCGACGCAGGTGCGCGTCTCGGTGTTGCAGATCTGGTTCATCGCGCAGCCGCCGGAGCACGCGTCACGCGGAGGCGGGTTGCCGGCATCGAAGTTGACGTCGTTCGCGTCGGGGACCGGCTTGGGCGGAGGACAGGCCGTGAGAACGAGAGAGAGCGCTGCGATCGAAATGACGCTCAGGTTGCGGAGACTCATTGAGATTCCTTGGAAATTGCGGCCGGGCCCGGGAAGGCGGCGCTTCTAGGGATTCGGGTAGGGGCTGTCAACGAAGCTCAGAAGCTCGCGGTGACGCCCCAGATGATCGAGTGGAACGATTCTTCGCCGACGCCGCCGCACTGCTGCTCGTTGCAGACGGTCCACTTCTGGCCCTGGCCGTAATAGCGATCGGTGAAGCCCATGTAGCGCCAGCGCACGATGTACCCCAGCGGGCCCCAGATCTCTCCGGACACGCCGAGCTCGAGGCCGAAGCCAGTGGCGGTGGCGCCTCCGGTCGGATCGTTCAAGTTGCCGTAGCCGACGATCTGCTCGGCCGCGGGGCGCGGGTTGAAGAAGTAGGCGAGCGCGAGCTCGAAGCGAACGAACTTGTTGAGCGGCACCGCTCCGTCGATGCCGAAGGTGGGGAAGCCGATGCCCGTGGGGTACACGCGCTCGCTGGAAGGGAGCGAAGTGCCCGCCATCGGATCGATCAGGAAGCTGCGCGACTGGAGGCCGCCGCGA
This sequence comes from uncultured Myxococcales bacterium, assembly GCA_966211295.1. GTDB lineage: Bacteria > Myxococcota > Myxococcia > Myxococcales > Myxococcaceae > Archangium_A. The sequence continues at coordinate 2,125 of CBIHPJ010000142.1, forward strand.
ATGCCGACCCAGCCCACGTGCTGCGGTTCGCCGTAGCCCATCTGAAAGTGGTACCGCCACGCGAGCTGCGCGGTGAAGCCGATGTCGTCGCTCTTCACCGTCTTGTCGGGCCCCTGCCCCTGCGGGGTCTCCTCGACGATGCGCGTCTGCGACTGGCCGTACTGGAAGTTCACCAGCACGCCGAAGCCCTGGAGGATTCGGTTGTCGAAGCGCGCGAGCGGGAAGATGTCGGCGTTGAGGGTGAGGCCGAGGTACGGAACGGTCGCGGTGAAGTCGATGGAGATGCCGGTGGGCGGCGTCTGCGCGAGGTCGTACTCCTTGCAGTTCGTCACGCCGGGACGGAGGCACTGGCTGCGCCAGGTGGTCGCGCCCGCGACCCACACGCGGATGATCGGCACCGGCACGTGCGCCTGCTTCTTCTTCTTGTTCGGATCTTCGAGATCGCTGTCGCGCTCTTCGGGAGGATTCGGGTTGCCGGTGATCACGCCGCGCTCGCCGCCGCCATCGTTCTGGGTGAGGTCGAGGCCGGGCTGCTCTTCGCCGCCACCGCCGTTGTTCTCTTCAGCCGGGGGCGTGGTGGTGCGGGCGGCACCCTGCTCCGCCGCCGCGGCGATCGCGCGCGCGAGCTTGTTGGCGAAGTCTTCGCTGAGCACGCCCTTCTTGATCGGAAGATCCTTGGTCCACAGCTGCTCGCCGACGCGATCGTAGATGAGGACCTTGTAGGTGCCCTCGGTCACCTCGCCACCGACCGCGGCGTCGAGGGGCACGAGCTTCGAAGCGCGCGCGACTCCGACCGGGGTCATCGCGGCGGCGCCCTTCATCTTCTTCTTCGCGGCGGCGTCCTTGTACGCCTTGATCGAGACCAGCTCGACCACGCCGGCGTTCTTCAGCGCGCCTTCGATCTGGGTGCGGAGCTTCCCCTGCGGATCACCGTCAAGCTCGAGGACAACGACCTTCTGAGCGAAAGCCGGGGTGGCGATCAGGGCGACGAGCGCGAGAACTGACGAAAGGCGCATGGAGTGCGCCTTATGCCGTCATTCGGCGCGAGTGGGCAACCCTCGCACACGGGCTCCTTCGCGGATTTCTTACGCGCTGAGAATGGGCCAGCCGCGCGCCGACGCGCCGAGCACGAGCTGGTTTTGTGAATCAGGAGGAGAGATCACGAGGCCGTGCTTCGAGAACTCGAGCATGTCGACGTCGAAGTCTCCGTTGCCCACGCCGAGCGCTGGGCTCAGTTCGAACTTCTTGAGCCAATGCACCTTGCCGGGGCCGACGGGCACGGGAAGATCGACAGTACCGCTCAAGACTCCCTCATTCACGGCGCAGGTGACGCCGATCACGCGCGACTCGGGGATTCCCAGGGCGAGCGCGCCGGGCACCACGATCCACTTCGGTGACGCGCTGCAGATCCACACAGGGCAGCCGGCCTGCTCGAGCCGCTTCAACAGCGGGCGCACGAAGCTGAAGATCCTTCCGTGGAAACGCTCATTGAAGAACGAGGCGCAGTGCTGCTGGACCTCGGCCTCGTTGTGTCCGCGCATCACCTCGACGCAATACGCGTACGCACGCGCGGGCGACTCGGCGAGGAGCGCTTCGTAACGCTCGTAGCTCGCGTCGAAGATGCGGCGGTGAATGGCGTAGCGGAGGAAGTCTTCCCCGACGTCTCCGCGCCAGAGGGTGCCATCGGCGTCGAAGACCACGCTCTGGCCCGCGTGCTCGGCGGCCACTCGGTCGATCAAACTAGAAACCGGGAGGGGAAGCATGGCGCCTGTTCTAGCTGTTACCTTGGCGCTGATGCGACTGACTCTCTTCCCGATCTTCATCCTGATGGTTGGCTGCACCGACACCGCGCCCTGCGCGAACTGCCCCGCGGTCGATGGGGTCTACGACGTGACCTGGGGACAATCGGATGCGGGAACCCGAGATGATGGCGGGGTCTGCCTGGTCCAGGGGCCGATGGTGGCGCAGTGGACCTTCGCTCAGCGCACTTCGAACGTGACCACGACCATCGCGAACGTGAACATGGGCGGCTCGCTCTACGACACGTACGACATGGTGCTGACGGGGTCGGACACGGGGCTCAACTACCGGCTGCGCGCACTGGTGATTCCCGGTGCAGGCGGTGCCGACGCGGGCATCAAGCTGCAGGGCACGTTCACCACGCGCACGCTCGCGGCTGATGATCCGTGTGAGGTCTCAGACGCGTTTACGGCCCAGCGCGTTTCGCGCTGAGCCGTAGAGTTACTGCCTTCTTCGCTTTGCTTCTGCGACTTACTTCTTCTTCTTGCCGGTGGTGGCGGCCTTCGCGGCGGCCTTCTTGCGGTTCGCGCGGCGCTTCCACTTCAGGCGAATCTTGCTGCGGACCCGGCGGTGCTTCGACTTGCTGTTGGCCATGGCTGCTCCTGGAAACTGGTTGAGGGCGCTCCGCGTAACAGAACTACCCTTCGTCGTCTTCCTCTTCTTCGGGACCCGGCCTCGTCGGGAAAGGGATGCCTTCCGCGCTGCGCACGCGCGTGGGTTGCGCTTCGTCGAGGGCGAAGCCGAGCTGTGACTCGATGGGCACGTCTTCGGTCGCGGGCACCGCGGGCTGATCAGGGCGCAGCTTCACCGACGCGAAGATCGGACGCGTGGCGTCGACGAAGCGGCGCACTTCATCGAGCGGGAGCGCGGGCACCAGGTGACCGTGCGCGCCAGCCATCTCGGTGGCCATGCACATGGAGTTGAGGATCGCCTCCTCCGTCGCCTCCATCACCGCTTCGTAGAGCGGGTCCAGGCGCGCATCGAGGAGCAGCTTCATCTTGTAGACCATCTTGCGCGTACGGCGCGGGACCACGTTCGCGGTGGAGAAGCCGACGACGATCTCTCCAGAGCCGTGCGCGGCGTAGCTGCCGACGCGGCCGATGCCGAGCGAGACGCGCTTGCAGAGACGGTTGAGCTGATGCGGGAGCAGCGGCGCGTCAGTGGCGACCACCGCGATGATCGAGCCGTAGCTCTGCACGCGGCGAGGCATGCCGCGGAATTTCTCGGCGAGCACTTCGCCCACGGGCATGCCGGCCACGCGGAGGTTGTGCATCTTTCCGAAGTTGCTCATCACCAGCACGCCGAGCGTGTAGCCGCCGAGCACCTGCGGGAGCTTTCGCGAGCTGGTGCCGATGCCCGCCTTGAAGTCGCAGGTGATCATGCCGGTGCCGCCGCCGACGGCACCCTCCTCCACCAGGCCCGACTTGGCGCGCTTGAGCGCCTGGCGCACGTGCTCTTCCTTCACGTGGCGCCCGGAGATGTCGTTGAGGTAGCTGTCGTCGCACTCGCCGACCACGGGGATGATCACGTCGTGCTCGTCGCCGATGCCGGGATGGTTCTCGACCATGGTGCGGGCGAGCGCGTCACTCACCGCACCGACCGCCATGGTGTTGGTGAGCATGATGGGCGTCTCGAGGAGGCCCCATTCCGTCACCTGGGTGAGGCCGGAGACTTCGCCTGCGCCGTTGAGCACGAAGGCGCCGCCGGCGAGGCGGTCCATGAAGATGTTGCCGTCGTTCGGGATGATCGCGGTGACGCCGGTGCGCACGGGGCCCTTGCCGACCACCAGCGGGCCGGGTGGACCTTCGATGATCGTGGAGTGGCCGACGAGCACGCCCTCGACGTCGGTGATCGCGTTGAACTTGCCGGGCTTGAAGCGTCCGAGAGGGAGGTCGAGTTCACGCGCGCGGACGCGCTTCGAGGACGGCATGGGCGCCGTATAGCACTCACTTGTCCTCTCTCTCCCTTCGGGAGAGGGTCGGGGTGAGGGCGAGCACACTTCGTGAAGATCCCAGTTCTTCCCACGCGCGACGCCGTGCTGCTGCCGGGAGCGGTGAACGAGCTCAACGTCGGAAGGCCCGGATCGGTCGCGGCGATTCGGCACGCGGTGTCGAACGATGAGCCGGTGCTGGTGGTGCTGCAGCGGAAGATCAGTGTCGAGGATCCTGCTCGCGAGGATCTCTTCGAGGTCGGATCGCTGTGCCGGATCACGAGCGCGGAGCGGACGTCGACAGAAGCAGCCGCGGTCCGGATCAAGAGTGAAGAGAGAGTGCGGATCGTCTCGATGGAAAAGCGCGGTGATGCGCTCTTCGCTTCGATCGAGAAGCTGCCGTGGGAACCGAGCGAGCCTGAGATTCCCGAGCCGCTTCGAGGATCGTTGCCGTTCTTGATCGAGATAGCGCTCGGTGAACGGAGGCCGGGGATCAGTCGTGTGGAGCAGCTTTGTTACTTGAGCGTGGTGGCTCCGATTGAACCGGCGCAGCTCCAGGAGGTTCTGGAGTCCGCCGATTTGCAGCCGGTGGTGACTGCGCTCGCCTCTCTTCGTGATGAGAGTTGGTTGGCGCGTTTTCTTCGCTGGATCCGGAAGTAGGCCCCTCACCCCGACCCTCTCCCCGCTGTCGCAGGGAGAGGGAGAGCTAGGCGGCGTCGGCGTCGGCGCGATCGCGGCGGCTGGTGCGGCGCTCCTTGTAGCGGCGGATCGCTCCCGAAAGGATTTCACCGATCAGCGTGCGGTAATCCATGCCGTCGCCCTGCGCGATCAGCACCAGATCGCTCCAGCCCGGGGTGAGGCCCGGCAGCGGGTTGCACTCGATGAAGTAGATCTTCCCGGTCTCCGCATCCATGCGGAAGTCGATGCGCGCCACGTCGCGGCACCCCAGTGACATGAACGCGGTACGCGCGGCGGCGCGAAGCCGCTCGGCCTGACCCGGCTCGACCTTCGCGGGCACCTCGTACTTGATGCGATCGTTCTCCTCGAGCTTGTCCTCGAACTTGTAGATGGGCGTCTTGTCGGACTTGTCGGTGAAGACGATCTCCATCGGAGGGAGCACCTCGGGGCGGCGCTCACCGAGCAGGCCCACGGTGAACTCGCGACCGCCGATGTATTCCTCGACGAGCGCGGGCTGCTGGTAGCGATCGACCATCTCCTTCACCACTTCGCGCAGCTCGCTCTCGTTGTGGCAGACGCTCTTGGCGATCACGCCCTTGCTCGAGCCCTCGGCGACCGGCTTCACCATCAGCGGCCAGCGATTGAACTGCTTGTCGAGGCGCTCGCGCCCCGTGTTCATCAACTGGAAGTTCGGAGTGTCGAGGCCCGCCGCTCGCACCACGCGCTTGGCGAGCGCCTTGTCGAGCGCGAGTGACAACGTCGCGGGATCGGAGCCCGTGTACGGAATGTCGAGCAGCTCGAGCAGCGCGGGCACCTGCGCCTCGCGGTTTCTTCCGCGGAAGCCCTCGGCGATGTTGAACACCACGTCGACCGGAGTGCTCGCCAGCACCATCGGCAATTCCGCCGTCGCCTCGAGATCGACCACCTCGTGACCATGGCTCGCGATCGCCTCGCGGATCGCCTGGAGCGTGGTGGGAGAGTCGTACTCGGCCTCGCGATCTTCACCCTCGGCGGTGGGCTTGATGCGCTTCACGTTGAAGGTGAAGCCGACCTTGAGCGGGCCACGGCGCGCCGGCCGCGAGAGACCGCGCGGCTTGTCCTTGATCTTGTAGCGCTTGGCGGCGTTCTGGATCACCGCGTCGATCACGCCGTCGAAGTGCAACCCTTCGAGAGCAGCCGCCGCGTAGATGCCCGCGCCCTGCTCGAGCGAAGGCAGCGCGTTGATCTCGAGGAAGTACGGCACGCCCGCGTCGGAGAGGCGGAAGTCGACGCGACCCAGATCCTTGCAGTCGAGCTTCTTGATCACCGTGCGCGCCATCTTGCGAATGCGCTCACTCATGTCGGAGGTGATGTCAGCCGGAGCCTTCACGCTCACCGCGTCGTCATCGTTGGTCTTCAGCGCGTAGTCGTAGATCGCGTACTTGCGCCCCTTCGCGTGCTCGGCGTCGATCACGTACTCGACCGGCGAGAGCACTCCGTCGAAGTCGTTGTCGACGACCTCGAGGAACGGAACCGTGAGATCGCGCCCGGTGATGTATTCCTCGACCAGCACGCCGGCCGGGTACTTCTCGAGCGCCTGAGCGCACTTCTTCTTCAGCTCATCGACGCTCTCGGCGACGGACTCCTGGGTGATGCCCTTGCTGCTGCCTTCGAAGTTCGGCTTCACGATCACCGGGAAGTGCAGATCGTCCGACTTGAGCTCGGACACCTTCTCGATGAACTGCCAGCCCGGCGTGCGCACGCCCTCTTCGCGGAGGATGAGCTTGCTCAGCTGCTTGTCGAGCGTGACCGCGAGCGCGTAGGCGTCGCTGCCCGTATACGGGAAACCGAGCTCGTCGAAGAGCGCGGGGAAGAAGGCTTCACGGAAGCGGCCGCGGCGGCCCTCGGCGGTGTTGAAGATCAGATCGGGCGAGAACGCCTCGAGGCGAGCCACGGTGCGAGAGGCAGGTCCTGAGACCTCCATCTTCTCCACGCGGTGACCGAGCCGCTCGATCGCCGCGGCGAGCGCGTTGACTGTCTCTTCCGTGTCGAACTCGGCCTCTTCTTCGGAGTCGGACAGCCTCAAGTTGTGCGTGAGCGCGATGCGCATCGTTCTGATCCCTCTCCCTGCTGTTTCTTAGAAATTACTCGCGACGGAGCTCGGTCGTCTGCTCCCGCAAACGCGCCCCTGCGCGGTTCTCTTCCTGCTGCGCGGGGATTCGCTGAGGCTGATCTGCCTGAACCTTGCCGTCGATCACCTGCGTCTGCGCCCAACCATCTCCGAGGCGCACGCCTTCTTTGTCGCGCAGGCACTGCAACGCTTCGATGCTGCCGATCACCACGAGGCCCGCGAGGAACGCGCGCGGTCCCAGCTCCGGCATCATCGAGAGAATGATCACCAGCCCGAAGGGCGCGTTGCGGAGCACGCTGTCTCGGTGACGCGCGCCGCTCCTGGTCGGCACGTAGACGACCTTCACGCCGAAGAGCTTCTTGCCCGGGCTCTGGCCCTGGAGCAGCCCGTCGGCGAAGAGAATGTAGAGCAGCGAGAGCAGCACACCCGCGGGACCGAACGACCAATAGAGGGCCGAGGCGACGGCGACGTCGACGATGCGGGCTCCGGCGCGCAGGAGGAGAGACGCTTTCGGGTAACCCGAGGGCTCTCCTTCCTTCACGATCCGGAGCGTCCTCACGAGTCCTCCGGCTCCGTCGCTCCATTGCCAGCTTCGGGCTTCGCTTCCGGGGGCTGTTTCTCCCCGGCGCCCGCGAGGTTGTGCAGCCGTTCCCACGCGGTCTGCATGGGGTCGACCTCGGCGGTCAGCTTCTGCAAACGCGCTCTCGCTTCTTCCTCGGTGCGATGAGGCAGCTCGAGATGCGGAACGATCGCGTCTTGAGGAAGGGGTGCGCCCTCGCGCGTGAAGAACACGAAGGCCATCGAAGGCCGCTTCGACGACTCACGCATCGCGAACTGGAGGCCATCGAATTTCCAGCCCATGGGGACCCATTCGTTGATGGTCCGCTCGACGGTGTGCTCGTCGACGGAGGAGAGCTCCACCACCTTGTATTGCAGGGCTCGCCGCTCGGGCGCCGCCGACTGGACCTCGAGGGCCCCATCGATCGGCGAGGATTTCGTCTTCTTCGCGCGCTTCGTCGCCATGAGAGGGCGGAGAAGTTACCACCAGACGTTGGTGTACTTGCGATTGCTGCTTCCAGAAGCGGTGGTCGGATTCTCGGCGGCGTCGGCCCAGAGGAGGCTGACCAGGGTCTTGGCGCCGATCGCCCCAACGCCCGCGAGAATGTACGGCACGGGCTGAGCGAAGCCGGTCGCGGGACCGAGGAGCAGGCCAGAGATGGCGAGCACCGCACCGCCGACGATCGCGCCGAAGATGTTCGCCCTGAGGATCTGCCCCACGCTGGGGTTGAACTTGAGCGTGGCGAGCGCCATCAAGCCTGCGCCGAAGGCGGGCACCAGCATCACGGCGTCGATCGCGCCTCTGGGTGTGATCGATCCGCCCGTGGTGGCCACGATGGCGGTGATCAGCGCCCCGTAGATCGCACCCCACCCTGCTCCGGAGACGATGAGCACCGCCTTGTTGAGCGCGATGTCACCGCCGCCGACGATCGCCGCGAGCCAGGCGCCCGCGGACTGACCGATGAGTGCCGCCCACATGGTGGCCGACGCGTCGCCGTGGTTGGTGACGAGATCGGTGAAGCCGCCGAGCAGCATGCCGCCGATCAACGAGGTGATGATTCCGAAGTTCGCCGAGCGGTGGCTGATCCAGTTGTTGAATTGCCAGATCGCAGCGCCGGTGAACCCGATGCCAGCGCCCAGCAGCGTGCCAGTGAGGTACGCGAGACGCGCGCCTTCACCCGTGACGATGTCGGGACAGGTCATCACGCCTTTGTAGGCGTCGGGCTTCCGGTCGATGCTGGCCTGCACGTTGTTGGGGTCGCAGCCGCTCGCGGGGACGTCGACCTGCATGCGGTTGTCGTAGGTGGCAGCGCGCGCGGGCCCGGCGTCGATGGCGCGCGGCACCATCTGGGTGGCGAGCGTGCCGAGGCCCGTCATCAGCGTGTGGTGCAGAAGAAAGGTGAGGCTGCCGGGACCCGAGAGGAACGCGCCCTCGCGCGGGTGCCCATCGATCATCGCGCCCGGACCCTGCGGAACGACCTGCGCCGGGTTGGAGTCGAGCTGCTCAGGCAGCGGCTGAGGAGGAGGCAGCGCTTCGAACGTGCGTGTCTCAGGCAACGGCTGAGTGGGCGTGTCACTCGGCGGCGGAGGAAGCTGAACCGGCTGAGGCTCGGGTTGCGGTGAAGGCGGAGGCTGCGCCACTCCCGCGTCGTACGCCGCGTTCGGATCCCCCATGGGGACCACGATGACCTTCTCACTCTGCCCGCCGCTCGGAATATCGGGCGTGCTCTGTGCCAAAGAGAAAGAGGCCGAAAGCACCAGTCCCAGGACGATGATCCGCTGCATGGTGGCTTGCAACATAGCCTGCTTCAGGTAGCTCCCAACCATGTCCCGTGAGTCCTTCGGCGATCTGGTCCCCATCGTTCATCCCTCGGCGTTCGTGCACGCGTCGGCGCAGCTCCTCGGGGATGTGCGACTCGACGAGGAGAGCTCCGTGTGGCCCACCACTGTGTTGCGTGGGGATTGCGGAACGATCCGCATCGGCGCCCGGACGAACGTGCAGGATGGAAGTGTCGCTCACGCGACCACGGGTGTGAGCCAGACGACCGTTGGGATCGAGTGCACCATTGGGCACCGGGTGATCTTGCACGGGTGCACGATCGGGAATCGGTGCCTGATTGGGATGGGCAGCATCGTGCTCGACGGAGCGGAGATCGGTGACGAGTGCTTCGTGGCGGCGGGCTCGGTGGTCACTCCGGCGAAGAAGTACGAGCCGCGCAGCTTCATTCTGGGATCTCCGGCGAAGCGGATCCGCGCGGTGACGGACAAGGAGCTGGAGATGATCGACGCGGCGTGGAGATCGTACGCGCGGTTGATGAAGGGGTACGTGAAGTAGGCCCCTCTCCCCGACACGTCACTTCCCGGCGTCTTCGCGGTAGAGCTCGGCGAGCGCGTGGGCCTTCTCGACCTCGTCGCGCGCCTTGTCGAGCTTGAGCACGCGCTCGAAGTTCGCGACCTGAGTCTTCAGCGCTTCTGAGACCATCACTCCGGCGGAGAGCCGCGCTCGTGCGCTCTGACGCTCTTCATGGAGCTCGGCGAGCTGGCGCGAGAGATCTTCCGCGGCCTCCATGAGCAGCTTCGCGTTCGCTTCGGCCTGCGCGTGCGCTTCCTTCGTGGTGTTCAGGAGCTGCTGGGCCTGTTCGATGTCGCGCGCGAGGGTCTTCGCCGCCTTCGCATCACCGCTCGCGCGATCGAGCCGCTGCTTCGTGTTGTTGAGGCGCGTCTCGTACTTCTCTTGATCCCGAGTGAGCTCCGCGCGCAGCGCCAGCAGCGTCGCCGCCGACTTCCTCACCTCGGTGCCCTGACGCTCGAGCGAAGAGATCACCGCGTCGAAGACCCCGAGTGGATCCGTCGGCTTCGCCGGTGCCGCCTTCTTCTTGAAGAGACCAAACACGCTTGGCCGATTTCAGCAGACCAGCCGAATGCGCGCGAGCGCCTTGCGGAGCTTCGGCTCGGGGAATTGCACCCATTCCAGATATTTCGGGAGCGGCAGCCCGAAGACGTGCAGGAGATGGGTGAGCAGCGTCACTGCTTCAGCGCGCCGGCCGTCCGCTGGGGCGAGACTGACCGCTTCGGCGATCGCCTCGAGCACGTCGATCACGCGTGGGAGCTGAGTCGGGGCCGCTCCGGTCTTCTTCTCGGTTTCGGGGAACAGCGCATCGAACTGCGAGTCCTGCGACTCGAGCGTCTGCACCGGGCGACCCGCGGCGATCGACTCCAGCGCCTCGAGGTGCGGCATCAGGCGCTCGAGCGCGTCGGTGGTCACCGACACATCGGCGGGCAGCAGCGTGCGCCACGCGGAGTCGAAGTCGGTGCGCGCCAGCTGAATCTCGGCGTCCGAGACGTGGTGGTAGAACGCGCGGCCTCCCGCATCGCGCTGCTCGATCACCAACGAGCGCAGATCGGGATTCTCTTCGCCCAGCGAGATGAAGCTCAAGGCGATGTCGAGTCCCTCGTAGGGACTGCGGGTCTTGCGGATGAGCTCGAGATCGACGCCGTCTTCGCCGTCGGTCACCAGCACCACGGTGGCGCGCGCGAGGTACGGGTCCATGCCGCGCGCGCGACCGATGGAGTCGAACGCCGAGACCAGCGCGAGCGAGATGTCGGTCTGCCCTTCCGCGGGAGATTCGCGAAAGAGCCGCTCGATGTGACGCGAGGCCGCGTCGCCGCTGTCCACGCGGGTGAGCTCGGTGGGCGCGTCGTTGAAGAACGAGAAGTAGAGCGGATCGAACGGAAGCTTCGCCTTCGCCTTCACGCGAATCGCGTTGAGCTCGGAGACGAGGATGGCGTCGCGGAAGCGAGCGCGGGAGCCGTGCATCGATCCCGACGCGTCGAGCACGTAGACGCGCACCGCGGTCCGCTGAGAGCGCTTCGGTTTCGGAGGCGGCTCTTCCTCGAGGTAGGCGCGCACCATCTGCCGGCCCGAGGCGAGGTCGAGCACCAGCGCGCCGGGGCGATCGAGCACGAAGTGGTTCAGCTGATCGAGCGAGTTGGTGGGCTCGTAGGTCATCAGCTGCGTGGGGTACGGCACCCGACGCTGCACCGGCCGGGTAGACTCGATCTCGGCCTCGACGATCTCTTCGGAGAGCGCGTCTTCCACGTCGAAGTAGCGCGCGCAGCCTGCGGCGAGCTCGAGGGCCTTTCGTTCGTCGTCGTCGAGCTCGAAGGCGAGCTGGGCGAGCTCCGAGGCCAGCTGATCGTCGAGACCCTTCTGGCCACCCGGGGTGAGCCGTTCGGCGACCTCTTGCCTCGGTCGATCTCGCCACCCGAGCGAGCGCATCGCCTCGGCGCGATCGACCGCGGGAGCGAGCGCGCCTTGATCGGTCATCGACATCGCCGCGGCGTTGGCCGCCTTGGCGAGCTCGGCGTCTCCGGCTTCCACCGCGCGTTCGTAGAGAGCGCGCATGCTGCGGTACGCGGTCGAGGGATCGCGCCGCGCGGAGTGGCGCACGTGACGGATCAGATCGTCGAGCGAGCGCACCGCGGGTGAGGAGCGCACTCGTTCGCGCGCGGCTCCCAGCTCGACGCGCAGGTGGCGTGAACGATCTCGATCGGCCTTCGAGTCAGCGCCCATGCGGAGGATGAGCTCGTAAGCGAGGTCGAGATCGCGGCGCTTCTGCGCGATGTCCCCCAGTTCCTGGCGGGCACGGTCGGCGAAGAACTCCGCCAGCGCGAGACGAGAGCTCTCGGGAGCGAGGCGCTCGGCGGTGTTCCGGTGCTTGTTGAAGATCTCGAAGGGGACCGCGGCGGAGTCGAAGACTGCTGCGACCTTCACCACTCGGCCGAGGCGCCGGAAGTCGAGTTCGAGTGAGCTGCGCGTCGCGGCGGGAAGTTGTTCGAGGCCCGCGAGCTTCTCGGCTTCCGACAATGCGAGCTCGAACTCGTCGAGGGAGGCGATGGCGCGCGCTTTGAGTCCCTGGCTGAGCTCGCCGAGTTTGCCCTTCGCGCTTCCGAGCTCACGGAGGAGTCGCGCGTCGGCGACGGTGTGCACTCCGGCGCGCTCGAGCTCGGCGTCGAGGGCACGCAGGACTTCCATGTTCGCCTGGCCGCTCTCGCGGATGAAGAGCATGCGCGCACGATCGAAGAGCCCGAGCGCCGGTGGACGCCCTTCCTTCAGAGCGTCCAGGCGTGCCTTCAGTTGATTGAAGCGAGCGACGGTCAAGCGTTTCCCTCTCCCTGCGCCAGCGGGGAGAGGGGCAGGGGTGAGGGGCGGACTTCGCCTCCTTCACAGCGACCTGCTCCCGACGAGCGCGAAGTGGGGGGCGCCCCCCCCCCCCCACCCCCCCCCCCCCCGCCCCGGCCGCCCCTCCCGCCGCCCCCCCCCCCCCCAGCGCGGCGTGGCGTTGTTCGGCGTGCGATAGGCTTCCATTCTCGCCGATCCTCGCCATGCGTCCCCCTCACCCTAACCCTCTCCCCGGGGGGGGAGAGGGGACTTCTTCCCGCGTCCCGTCATCTTTGCCTTCGCGGGAATGACGGCCGACT
>CBIHPJ010000143.1:0-14545 GCA_966211295.1 uncultured Myxococcales bacterium
CGCGTCGCCGCTTTGTGAGGCGTCACGGAAGTTGGGGGAGCGTTTTTGGGAACGAACCGTGGCAGACACAGGGGACATGAGCTCTCGCCCCGTTGCCCTCGTCACTGGTGCCTCCGCTGGTCTTGGTGAGCAGTTCGCGACCCTCTTCGCGCGTGATGGCCACGACGTGATCCTGGTGGCCCGCAGCGCCGCCCGGCTGGAGCCGATCGCCGAGCGGCTGCGCCTTCACAACGTCACGCTGCACGTGATGCCGGAAGATCTCTCGAAGCCCGGTGCGGCAGAACGCCTCTACAAGGCCGTGAAGGAGAAGGGCCTCGAGGTCGGCTTCCTCGTGAACAACGCGGGCTTCGGCAGCAACGGTCCGTTCCTCGAGCTGCCGGTGGAGAAGGAAGTGGAGATGGTGGAGCTCAACTGCACGAGTCTCCTCGAGCTCTGTCACTACTTCGGCAAGGACATGGCCGCGCGCAAGACCGGCCGCATCTTGAACATCGCCTCGACCGCTGGCTTTCAGGCCGGGCCGTACATGGCGACCTATTACGCGACCAAGGCCTTCGTCGTTTCGTTCACTGAGGCGCTCGCGCACGAGCTCAAAGACTCCGGAGTGACGGTGACCTGTCACTGCCCCGGCGCCACCGCCACCGAGTTCGCCGGACGCGCGGGCAACGATTCCTCGCGGCTCTTTCAGCGCCCGGGGATCGCGAAGGCCCAGGACGTCGCGTTGCACGCCTACGAGTCGATGATGGAAGGCGAAGTGCTCGCCGTGCACGGGTTGCTCAACTGGGTCTCGATGCAGGCCGTGCGTGTCTCTCCGCGCGCAGTGCTCAGGAGCATCGCCGCGGCGCTCAACTCGAAGCCTGAGTAGCGAGCTCTTCGTCTTTCGAGATCGCGAGGACCTCCATCGCGAGCCTCACCAACAGCGGGCCCATGAGCAGTCCGCCCGCTCCGAAGACCGCGACGCCTCCGAACACCGCGAGGAACAGCAAGTAGAGCGGAATGCGGAGCGACGCTCTGCGCGCGAAGTACGGCCGCAAGAAGTTGTCGACGAGGCCGATCACGCCGAAGCCGAGGATCACCAGGATCACGCCGCGCACGCGTTCTCCGATGATGAAGAGCCCCACTGCGATGGGCAGCCAGACCAGCGACGTGCCCACCGCGGGGATGATCGAAGACATGCCCGTCAGTGGCCCGAGCACGTACGGACGTGGCACTCCGAGGCCCAGGTAGATCACCGTCGCCGCGAGGCCCTGCACCGCGGCGGTGATGCCCACTCCGATCAGCAAGCCGCGGCCGGTCTCGTGAAAGGCGTCACCGAGCCGCTGCAGATGACGCGGATCGAGCGGAGCGTGACGTTTGATCCAGCTCCAGATCGATCCCGACTGGAGCAGGAACGTGTACGCGCCCGCGAAGTAGATGAAGAGGCCGATCAGCCCCTTCGCCGCCGCGCCTGCCACGTTCTTCAGCAGTCCGAGTCCCTGTGCGCCCGAGCGCTGAGCGAGCGCCACCACCTCCGCGAGGCTCGAGGGCATGCCGTCCGCCTGCGGCGAAGAGAGCAACGTCTGCAGCGCGCTCGTGGCCGTGGGAGAGCGCTCCACCAACGCCACCAGGTCTTGCGCGCCGCTGATCACGCCGATGGTGATCAAGACGATCGGTGCCGCCACCACCACGAAGAGCAGGAGCGAGATCCACGCCGCCGCGCGGCTCCTCCCGTGGAAGACCCTTTCGAAACGAAGGAGCAACGGCCTGGTCAACGCCGCCGTCCACGCGGCCAGCACCAGCGAAGGCCAGAGCGGCCAGAGCACCAGGAGCGCGCCGACGCAGAGCACCAAAGTGGTCCAGCGCAGCGGCGTCATGGCCTGAGAATTGAGACCCGCGCTGGCGGCGGCGCAATACACTCACTTGGGTATGTTGGTCTTCATCAGCGACATCCACTTGAGGGCGGGCGGACGCACGAACGTGCCTCGCGTCGAGCAGCTCAAGCGCTTCTGGCAGCGCATCGACTCCGCGCGGCGTAGCGACAAGGTAACGCTCGCGTTCGTGGGCGACACCTTCGACCTCGTGCGAGATCCTTCGTGGTTCGCCACGGAGCTTCGGCCGTATCACCCGATGACTCCCGAGCTCGAGAAGCAGATCGAGAAGCTGGTGCGCGCCACGCTGGTCGCGGAGAAGGACTTCTTCTCGGTGCTGCGCGCGCAGACCGCCACCGGTGCGCTCGACATCGAGCTGATCCTCGGAAACCACGATCACCTGCTCAACTCCGTGCCGGGCGCGCGCAAGGCGATCCGCGAGGCGTTCGGGATCAAGGGCGGCACCGACGAGTTCCCCATGGAGCGCCGCTTCGAGGACGAAGGCGTGCTCGCGTACCACGGGCACGTCGCCGACGCGGTGAGCTCGAACGACGAAGGACCTCCGTTCGCTGAGTTGTTTTGTCCGGAGCTGATCACCCGCTTTCCGCTGGAGATCAGAAAGCAGCTCGACCTTCAGCATCCTCACCTCGACGACATCGACGACGTGCGGCCGGTGGTCGCGGTGCCCACGTGGGTGCGCACGCTCGCCACGAGCGAAGGGAAAGCGGTCGGAGAGAAGATCTCGAAGGTGTGGTCGGGCCTGGTGGAGGAGTTCCTCGACAACCCGCACGTGGTCACCTGGTTCAAGCGCAACCACAAGCGCTTCCGCTTCGACTTCGCGCAGAAGATGAAGGTGCTCCTCGCGATGAGCGCGCGTCGCGGACTTCGCGAAGAGTCGCGCTTCACCGCCGCGCACGACGTGCTCTTCCGCCTGCTCGACACCAAGTTCTCGGGCACTGCGGCGAAGAAGCTCACCCAGAAGGGCAACGAGCGCATGCGCTACGTGGTGAACGGCCACACGCACTTCGCGAACATGACTCCGCTCGGCACGCTCAATGGACAGCGCGCCTGCTACTTCAACGTCGGCACGTGGCGCACGGTGCACCAGCTCGGTCACGAGGGCTCGCCGTCGTTCATGCCGTTCGACGCGATGGGCTACCTCGCGTTCTTCGGGAAGAAGGATCCGCTCGGGCGTGAGCTCGAGTGGTGGCAGGGAGCGGTGCTGCCGCAACCGAAGGACTGATGAGCGCTGTCGCCGCCGCTCCTGCGCAGACGCTCTCGGATGAAGTGATCCGCTGGCGGTGGCGCGTCTTCGCGGCGACCTGGCTCTGCTACGCCGGCTACTACTTCTGCCGGAAGCCCTTCTACATCGTGAAGTCCGCGCTCGGGACCGAGCTCAACTTCGACGCCACGGCGCTCGGGCTGATCGGCTCGGTGTACCTGGTGGCGTACGCGGTGGGTCAGTTCGCTTCGGGCGCGCTCGGCAATCGCATCGGCCCCCGCGTGCTGCTGCTCTTCGGCATGTCGCTGTCGATCGCCGCGAACCTCGGCTTCGGCATCTCGAACTCCATCGAGAGTTTCCTGGTGTTGATGGCGCTCAACGGCCTCGTTCAAGCGACGGGCTGGTCGGGCACGGTCGGCACCATGGCGAATTGGTTCCGGCGCAGCGAGCGCGGAACGGTGATGGGCTTCTGGGCCACGAACTTCCAGGTCGGCGGAGTGCTCGCCAACACACTCGCTGCCTTCGCGCTGGGGAAGTGGGGCTTTCGCTACAGCTTCTTCACCGGAGCGATGGTGCTCCTCGCGGTGCAGGCGTTCTTCATCTTCAACCAGAGGAATCGCCCTGAAGATCTCGGGCTGCCTCCAGTCGCGGATCCCGACGAGCCGAAGACGGACGAGACGCAGGGCCTCAGCCGGAAGCAGTGGACCAACGTGCTCCTGGTCGGCGTGTTCTATTTCTTCGTGAAGTTCATCCGCTATTCGCTCTGGAGCTGGGCGCCGTTCTTCCTCGAGCGCAATTTCCACTTGAAGGGCGATGAGGCGGGCTACCTCTCCACCATCTTCGATCTCGCTGGAGTCGCGGGCGTGGTGGTGACTGGCCTCCTGAGCGATCGCCTCTTCAAGAGCAGGCGCGCCGGCGTGAGCTTGATGATGATGCTCGTGATGCTGGCGTCTTGCGTGCTGCTCTATCTGGGCGGCGGCCTGTCGGTGACGCTCTTCGCGGTGTGTTTGGGATTGGTCGGCTTCACGCTCTACGGCCCCGACGCGTTGATGAGCGGAGCAGGCGCCATGGACATCGGTTCCCGCCGCGGCGCGGTGCTCGCCGCCGGAGTGATCAACGGAATGGGCTCGATCGGGAGCGTGGTGCAGGAGCTCCTCATCGGTGGCCTCTACGACAAGGGGAAGGGTGATCTCGGCCCCATCTTCCTCTTGCTGCTCGCTGCGTCGGCTGCCTCCGCCTTCACGATCGGCGTGGTGTGGATGCGCAACAGAATGGGCAAGTCGGACGTGTAACTGCTAGTTCGCCCGCCCCATGAGTTCACGTCGCAACGTGATGTTGGCCATCGCGCTGTTCGCCTTCGTGGTCGGCGTGCTGATGGCGACGCAGGGCAAGCGCGGTGGCGTGAAGACCGAGGTGCCCGCGGGCGCCGAAGTCCCGCTGGATCCGAACGCGAAGGTGGTGGTGGTCGGCGTCTACGTGAACCAGATCCACGAGTTCTCGCTGCGCGACGACAGCTTCACCGTCGACTTCTACCTGTGGTTCCGCTGGAAGGATCCCGAGCTCAAGCCCTACGAGTCGTTCTCCGTGGTCGACGGCCGCATCGAGAGCCGCACCGACGCGGTGGTGCGCGAGCTGCCCGATGGAGAGAAGCACGCGTACACGCGCGTGGTCGCGAAGATCACCCGCTTCTTCGACGTGAGCGACTACCCGCTCGACAACCACCAGCTCGCGATCATCGTCGAGGAGGAAGATCTCGAGTCGCAGAAGCTTCGCTACGTGGCGGACACCGACAACTCCGCGGCGTCGCCCACCATCTTGCTGCCGGGGTGGGACTTCGAGCGGCTCTCCAGCCTCGCGGGCGTCGGCTCGTACCACTCGAACTTCGGAGACCCCACGCTGCCGAAGGGCAACGAGGCCAGCTATGCGCGCCTCACCACCGCGGTCGCCTTCACGCGCGTGGGTGCGAACTTCTTCGTGAAGTTGTTCTTCGGGCTGTGGGCGTGCGTGCTGCTCTCGTACCTCGCGTTCTTCATGCGGCCGTCGAACGTGGATCCGCGCTTCGGCGTCGGCGTGGGCGCGCTCTTCGGAGCGATCGCCAGTCAGTACGTGGTGGCCAACGCGCTGCCCGACACCAACGTGATCACCCTGGCGGACCAGATGCACCTCACCGCCTTCTTCTTCATCATCACCTCGGTGACCCAGTCGACGGTCTCGCTCTGGATGTTCGAGACCGAGCGGGTGGAGGCGTCGAAGCGCTTCGATCAGGTGTGCCGACTCGTGTTCCCGATCGCGTACTTCGTGGCCACCGCGTGGCTGCTGAGGGACTGAGCTCGTTCCAAAGAGATGAAGGCTTTTTGACAGTCCGTCTCAAGGAGTGAGATCTGCAGGGGTCCCCTTGCGATCTGCGCGGAGCGTGTCCAAATACGCCCCATGCCCAACCCGATCGGTACTCGCCCCTCAACCACCGTTCCTTCGTCTTCGACCTCGTCCTCAGGCGGCAACACCGTCACCGTCGGCGCGGGTGATTCGCTCTCGAAGATCGCGCAGCGCGCTGGAGTGTCCACGCAGGCGCTCGTCGACGCGAACAAGACGAAGTACCCGACGCTCGCGACGAACCCCGGCGCGATCCAGGTGGGATGGAAGCTGAACCTGCCGGGCGGCTCGACTGCGCCGCAGGCTCCCGCGGAGCAGCCCGCCGCGGGTTGGGCTCCGAAGACGAACGACAAGGTGCTCTTCGTCGCGATGAACAACTCCGACGCGCACCGCTCGACGCTCGAGTCTGACGCGCTCTCGGCGCGCGGCACCAACGTCACGGTGATCAAAGACGCGAAGGTCGACGACACCATCAACGGCAATGACCTGAGCACGCAGCAGGGCGCGACGGCGTTCGCGATGAGCCTCGGTCTCCCCGCGGAGCAGACCAAGAAGATCGCCGACGTGCTCGTGAACGCGGGTCCCGACGCGCGCGACGAGCTCGCGGGCATCGCGCAGCAGTGGGCGGTGGCAGAGAAGGGCGGCCAGGCGCCGTCGCGTCTCGTGCTCTCGGGTCACCACGTCGGCTACGGCGTGTACGGCGAGAACAACGGCAAGCTCGATTGGCCCACGGTCGGTGCGCTCGCCGAGGCGATGCCGCGCGGCGCGAAGAGCGTGCAGGACCTGCTCATCGCCGGTTGCTACTCGGGCGGCGAGAGCGCGATGGAGAAGTACACCGCGATGTTCCCCGAGGCGAAGACGATCGTCGCGTACGACGGCTCTTCTCCGGGCGCTTCGTCGGGCGCCACCGGCCACCAGAAGGTCTGGGAGCGGATGACGCGCGGTGATTCGCAGGCGCTCACGAAGAAGGACTTCGAGGGCATGCGCAAGGGCGAGAACGTGACGGTGTGGACCAAGGCGCGCGGCTTCGACAACGGCGAGCCTCGTCCGGCCCTCGCTGATCTGAAGTCGCGGCAGGACCAGCTGCGCGGTGGCTTCGAGGCGGCGCTCAGCGGCCGCGTGGGAATTCCCGACACGCAGCAGGGCCCGGTGCGCGACTTCTACAACGCGACCCAGCGGCTGATTCAGCACCCCGAGACCTCGGCGACCGATCGCAAGGCGCTCGAGGCGACGCGCGACCAGACGATTCGGCTGATCTTCTACGCGCCCGTCTCACAGCGCTTCCAGGAGGCGTACCAGACGAAGATCGACGCGGGGTATCGCGCGGTCGGGATGACGCCTCCGAACTTCAAGACGATGACGCGCGCGCAGGCGCTGACGTCGATCGCCGAGTTCCAGTCGAAGCTCGCGGCGAGTCCCGCGGCGGGTGATGCGGCGACGAAGCTCGGCCCCATCCTGAAGGACTTCGGCGATCTGAAGCCGTCGCTGATTCCGGAAACCTGGATCTAATCGTTGCTCCCTCTCCCATCGGGAGAGGGTCGGGGTGAGGGCATGCTCACTGTGCCCTCGCCCGCCCAATTCATGCGACTTCGTCTCCTCGGAATTCTCGTCCTCGCAGTGAGCTGCGGACCTCCCGACTTTGATCAGGACGGAGGATCTGGCGGCGGCACCGCGACTGGCGGAGGCACAGCGACCGGTGGAGGAAGTGGCGGAGGCACCGCGACCGGCGGAGGCACTGCGACCGGCGGAGGAACCGCGACCGGCGGAGGAACCGCAACGGGCGGAGGCACTGCGACGGGCGGAGGCACCGCAACGGGCGGAGGAACCGCGACAGGCGGAGGCACCTCGACTGGCGGAGGAACCGCAACCGGCGGCGGCACCGCAACCGGCGGCGGAGGAGGCTCCTCGCAGTTCACCTGCAACACCACCGGCATCGCGACCGGCTGCAACGCGAGCGCGCCGTACTCGTGCGACGCGGCAACGCTCTGCTTCACGACCAACGCCGCGTGCGTGCAATCCACTCAGTGCGGCGGCTCCGGCGGTGGAGGCGGAACGGGCGGAGGAACTGGCGGCGGCGCTGGCGGAGGAACCGGAGGAGGCGGCGGATCCACGGGCGTCGAGCTGAACGACGGATGGATCGGCGGCGCGTGCACCAACGCCACCAGCTGCGACGCCACCGGCTACACCTCAACCGCGACCTGCAACACCTCGGGCTTCACGAACGGCTTCTGCACCCAGCAATGCACGTACAGCGGCACCTCGTACGTCTGCCCGGACGCGACGACGATCGGCGGCACTTCAGGCAACACCATCACCCGCTGCATCTCCGGCAACGGCATGCCCCAGTGCGTCGCCGAGTGTGACTTCAACCAATCTCCCACCGGCTGCCGCCCCGGCTACAGCTGCGTGCTCCGCCAGCGCTACATGCAGAGCAGCCGCATCTTCAAAGTCTGCCTTCCAGATCAAGGCCAGGTCTGGCCCGGAGAATCCGCGCCCGCGAACGACATCGGAGTGGCCTGCGCAGCCGACAGCAATTGCGCCCACAACTCGTGCCTCGCGATGCCCGGCGGCATGTGCACGAAGACGATGTGCGACTTCACCGGTTGCCCGAGCGGCTCTTCGTGCTTCGGCACCGGCATGGGCCAGAGCGCGTGCTTCAAGACCTGCACCGCGAGCACGCAGTGCCGCCAGAGCGACGGCTACGTCTGCGACACCACCTACGGAATCTGCCTGCCCGGCACGAGCGGCGGCGGCACGTGGAACAACTCGGTGGGCGCGAGCGACTGCCTCACCGCCTGGGGCACCGCGGGCAGCGGCCTCCACGCCTGCGACACCACGAAGGACGACTACATCGTGATCCACAAGAGCGCGCGCAACGTGGCGCTCTGCAACCGCGGCACGCTCGTGGCGAATTTCCAGGGCGGTCTCGGCTTCGCTCCCGTGGGCGACAAGCAGCAGGAAGGCGACGGCAAGACGCCCGAGGGCGTGTTCTACGCGGCGAACCTGTTGCCCATGTCGAGCTACTACAAGGCCTGGCTCTTCTCGTATCCCGACAAGGGCGACGCCACGCGCGGACTCGCGGCGGGCTTGATCACCCAGGCACAGAAAACCGCCATCGACACCGCGATCGACACCTGCGCCATCCCTCCGCAGACCACCCAATTGGGCAGCTACGTCGAGTTGCACGGCCGCGGCGGTACGAGCGACTGGACGCTCGGCTGCGTGGCGGTGGCGGATACCGCGATCGATCAGATGTGGGCGACCATCGGGCTGCGCGACACGATCGTGATCCTGCCCTGAAGCTGATCAGCGCATAATCACGCCGCTTGCTGCTGCCGCTCCTCCTCTCCCTCCTTGCGCAGTCCGATGGCGGAACGCCCGCGCGCGTCACGATCATGTTCGGCGGGGACGTCATTCCCCACGATCCCGTGAAGTACGTCGCGGCCATGCACCGCCGCGATGGCGAAGACGCGAACAACGAAGGCTGGGATCACGTGTTCGGTCCGCTCGCTCCCGCGTTCAACCGCGCCGACTTCGCGGTGGTGAACCTCGAGACGCCGATCGTCGTGGTGAAGAAGCCCGAGAAGGGCGAGATGACCTTCAACGCGCCGCCGCCGCTCCTCGCGGGCTTGAAGCGCGCTGGCGTCGACATCGCGACCTTCGCCAACAACCACTGCCTCGATCAGCACCGCGAAGGCATCACCTCGACGCGCGACTACCTCGCGGACGCGGGCATCCTCACCGCGGGCGCGGGCAGGAACGCGGAAGAAGCGTGGACTCCGATCGTGGTGGAGAAAGACGGCCTGAAGATCGGGATCCTCGCGGTCTCGCGCTGGCTCAACGGGTACCACAACAAGAAGGACGAGAAGCTGCCGCACGTGCCCACCGTGCCGTACCCGATCGAGCCGATCGTCGGAGGCAAGAGCATCGACGACTTCATGGCGCTCATTCGCGAGCGAGCGGCCGAGGTCGATGCGCTGATCGTCTCCATTCACTGGGGCGCCGAGTACAAGTTCGCGCCCGCTCCGGAAGATCGAAAGCTCGCGCAGAAGATGATCGACGCGGGTGCCTTCGCGGTGATCGGTCATCACCCGCACGTGCTGCAGCCGGTGGAGTTCCTCGAGCGCAGCCAGGGAGGGAAGGGGCTGGTGGTGTTCTCGCTGGGCAACCTCGTCTCCAACCAGGACTTCGACAATCCGAACGGGGCGAAGCGCGATGGGCTTCTCGTCGAGCTCGAGATCGTGCGCGAGACGCCCGAGGGCGCGGTGCGACTCGAGTCGGTGCACGCCATACCTGTGGCCGGCGAGAACACATTGGGCAAGGGCAAGGCGCGCAACGTTCAGGCGCTGCTGCTCGACGACGAGCTGGCTGCGATCGAAGAGCGGCTCGCCGAGCTGGCGGATCGCAACGACGCTCCCACGAAGAAAGAGCGCAAGGCCCTCGAGGAGCGGCGCAAAATCGGCCGGGCCCGCCGCGAGCGAATCGCCGGCTTCGTCTCGTCGGAGATGCTCGACAAGGTCACTCCGCAGCGCGGCTACACCCAGGCACCGCAGGGCGGAGTGAACGGCCAACCGATTTCAATTCCGAGCGGCGTGGGAATGCCGATGCGCCCCGAAGAGAGCGCCCCCTAGCTCCCTCTCCCATCGGGAGAGGGTCGGGGTGAGGGCAGAAATCTTCGTGCCCCGTGCGGGCGTCCCAATTGCACCAGCGCGCAAGGCATGAACCGTCTCGCGCAACTGACTGAGCATCTCTTCACGCATCCTGGCAGCACGCTCGCGCTCGACTCCGGTTCGCCAGGCTTCTACGGCGACGTGAACGGGGCGCGGACGCCCATCTTCAAGGCGCCGCTCCGCTCGGGGCAGATCCTGTTGCTCTTCTCGGACACGATCCCCTTCAGCCACAAGAAGGACTTCGTGGCGGGGAAGCCGATCAACTTCGTGCTCGAGACGCCGCGCGGTTCGCTCTCGGTTCAGATGCAGATGAAGCACGAAGAACTCCGCGCACGGGTCACGCTCACCGAGGCTGGTGAGGAACTCCTCGGAGCGAAGAGCCTTCCCAACCCGGAATTGACGGTGAGTCCCTCGCCGCTGATGTCGGTGATCGAGCGCCTGACGGAGAAGCGCGCGAGCCACCTGCACCTCGCGGAAGACCGGCCCGCCTTCGTGCGCGTCGATGGGCGCTTGCACTGCCTCGAGGATTACGGGCCGTACACGGCGGAGGACCTGCGGTGCGCGCTGCTCTCCCTCGCGCCGCCGGGAATGCACGACGCGATCGCCAGTCAGCGCTCGTTCGAGTTCAGCCATCTCTCGGCAGACGCGGTGCTGCACGTGCGTGGGCAGAACGGACGTGAGGGGTTGGGCGTGGTGATTCGCGCGGTGCCGCGGCTGGTGCCCACGCCGGCGAGTCTCGGCGTGCCCGACGAGTTCGCGCAGGTGTTGCGCGGCAGCGGTCTGTGGATCGTCGCGGGCGGGGCAGGGCAGGGGACGTCGAGCACGGTGGCGGCGCTGGTGCAGAGCGCGCTCGACTCGCGGGCGATCGACGTGTGCACGCTCGAGAATCCGATCGACTACTTCTACGAAGCGCGGAAGGGGCTCGTGCAGCAGCTGCAGATCGGTCAGCACGCTCCGTCCTTCGCGGCGGCGCTGGAGGAAGCGCGTCGCGGCGACGCGGACATGGTGGTGGTGAGCCATCTCGATGACGCCGAGACGCTCGCGGGTGCTTTGTCTCTGGCGGATCGCGGACGATTGGTCCTCGGAGTGGTGCACTCGAAGGGCGCGCTCGCCGCCGTGCAGAAGTTGATTGAGCTCACGCCGCCGGGGTCGACGTCGCTGGCGAGCCAGCTGCGCGGCGTGTTCGCGCAGGGCCTGGTGCGCAATCGCAGCGGCGGACGCAGTCTCTGCTGGGAGCTGCTGCCGGGCACGGACACGGTGAAGTCGCTGATGCGTGAGCGGACGGTGGAGAGTCTCGCTCCGCTGCTCTCACGCACGGCGGATCAGTCGCTGCTGCAGTTGGTGGTGCGAGGCGAGATCGACGCCGAAGTGGCGCTGGGTCACGCGAAGGATCGGGCCTGGCTGGACGATCAGCTGAGCCGCGTGGCCCACCCCCGGGCGGCCTAGCTGCTCCCTCTCCCTGCGAAGCGGGGAGAGGGTCGGGGTGAGGGGCGGAGCGGCTAAGGTGTGGCCAATGCGTTACCTGCCACTCCTCGTCTGCCTCTCCGCCTGTCCCCCCGTTCTCCCGCAAGTCGATGCTGGACCGACGTTCCCTCCCTCCTTCAAGCACGCGCACAACGACTACGAGCACACGCGCCCGCTGCTTGATGCACTCGATCAGAACTTCGAGAGCGTGGAAGCCGACGTCTGGCTGAACGGCAGCGACATCGGCGTCTCGCACGGAGGCGCGCCTTTCAAAGGAACGCTCAAAGCCCTGTACCTCGATCCTCTCGCTGCTCGCATCGCGGCCAACAATGGAAGCGTCTACGGCGATGGGAAGACCTTCTATCTCTGGCTCGATCTGAAGGACGGCACGACGGGTCTGCAGGATCTGATCGCTTCGCAGCTCGGCGAGTACTCCTTCCTCGCGAAGTTCGACGACGCGGGTGAGTCGCAGCCAGGAGCCGTGACCGTGGTGCTCACCGGCGACAACGGCGGCAAGACGGCGCTCGTGAATCGCGCCTTCCCGCGCCCATACATTCGCGACAGCAACAACTTCTCGAGCATGGACGCGCCGGCCGACGGCAAGTGGGGCTACTACGCGGTGAACTACTACTCGTTCATGCAATGGGACGGCGTGGGAGCGATTCCGCGCGCGCAGAAGCTCCAGCTCGAGAACCTGATCAACGGAGCGCACGCGAACGGCCGGAAGATTCGGCTCTTCTCGAATCCAGACACGGCCGACTACTGGAACGCCGCGAAGGACGCGCACGCCGACTTCGTGAACACCGACAAGCTCGCTGAGCTCAACGCCGCCTTCAATCCCTAAACTCCCTCTCCCTGAGCCAGCGGGGAGAGGGGCAGGGGAGAGGGGCGAACTTCGTCATGAATGAAGCGCGAGCGCTCAGAATCGTCGATCTGATCAGAGGTTTTGCCGACGAGCTCTTTGTCGAACTCAGAGAGATGGAGGGGCAGCTCACTGCTGCCGAGGTCAAGACTTGGCAACGCCGCTTTGGGAACGCGCTTGGCCCTCTCCAGACTCATTTGCTGAATCCGATCGAGGACATCTATCCGGACGTGATTCCTGCATCGATGGGGGGACGGGGACCCGATCGACCGCCGAGGCCGCCGCGAAGGATCTCGAAGCGCTCGAAGGCTACTCGCAGGCGCTCAACCAAGTGAGCCCCTCACCCCCGCCCTCTCCCCGCTGGCGCAGGGAGAGGGAGACACTGGTACATAGAGCGCGTGTCGAGTGACCGGCTCGTTCTCGGAGGCCGTTTCAAGCTGATCCGCCATCTCGGCGGTGGCGGCATGGCCGAGGTCTTCCTCGCGGAGCAGGTCTCGCTCAACCGCCAGGTCGCACTCAAGGTGCTCAAGCGCGATCTCTCGGCGCAGCCCGCGATGGGCGAGCGCTTCCGTCGCGAAGCGCAGATCCTCTCCACCGTGGATCACCCGTCGGTGGTTCGCGTCATCGACTTCGAGACCAACAAGCGCGACGGCACCGTGCTCGTGCTCGAGCTCGCGGAAGGCGAGACGCTCGAAAAGGCGCTGCGCCTGGGCCCCTTCGAGCCGAAGCGCGCGATCCGCGTGCTGCTGCAACTGGCCGAGGGCCTCGCCGCGGTGCACGAGCGAGGCATCATCCACCGCGATCTCAAGCCGCAGAACGTGGTCATCGGGGCCGGCCCCCGCGGAGAGCAGGCGCGTCTCCTCGACTTTGGCATCGCACGCTTGATGGAGCTCGACACCGACTCCGGTGTCCCCGCCGTGCCCGACGTGAAGCCGGGAGCAGATCCGTTCATGAGTCTCCCGGGCCAGGCCGTCGGCACGCCCGCGTACGTCGCGCCCGAGCAAGCGATGGCGCAGCCGGTGGATCCCCGCACCGATGTCTACGCCTTCGGCGTGATGGCGTTCCGCATGCTCGCGGGTCGCTTGCCGTTCGAAGGACCCGAAGCGCGCGACTACCTCGAGCAGCACGTACGCCAGCCCCCTCCGCCCCTCGATACCGTGGCGCCGCACGTGGGGCCGTACCCGCTCCTCGTGAAGCTGGTGATGTCGTGTCTTGAGAAGAAGGCCGAGAAGCGCCCGAAGGATGGCGCTGCGCTCGTCGAGGCGCTGCGCGGAGTGCTCCCTGCAGATCAGCTCGCGCTCTCCACGCAGACGCGACTCGTGCTCAACGCGGTCACCACGCAGACGCTCACCGCGGTGAAGGACACCGCGACCACTTTCAGTCAGCGCGGCATGCAGGGCGTGAAGACCGTGGGCCGCTTCGCGCGTCGCCTCGATCGCCAGTTCAAGCAGAGCCTGCTGGTCACCTTCGGGCTCACGCTGATCGTCCCTGCGGTGTGGGCGATGATTCCCCCCACCACCGTCGAGCGCGCTGAGACCGAGCTGCGCGAAGGCCGCCCCGCGGAGGCGCTCACCACCATCGACGCGGTGCTCACCGACTCGAAGGGGCTCTATCCCGTGCTGCTCTCGCTGAAGGTCGGCGCGCTGCACGAACTGGGACGCGAAGAAGACGCGCGCGCGCTCATTCGCCAGATGCCGTACCAGACGCTTTTCCCCGCGCGTCCGGCGCTCATCGAGATGCTCGCCGAGGGCTACGCCGTCTCTGAAGTCGATCCTGAGGTGAACGAGTGGCTGGCACTGCTTCCGCCTGCGCTCGCTGATGAAGCGCTGCGCCAGTTCGCGATGGAAGCAACCTCACCTCGACAGTGGGGCGCGCTGCGCTACCTCGACGCGGTCGATCGCGCGAAGGACATTCATCTCTCCGAGCGTTACGCCGCCTCGCTCAAGTCGAAGGAGTGCAGCGTGCGGGCTCGCGCCGCGGTGAGACTTGGTGAGCTCGGCGACCTGGAAGTGATTCCTGCTCTTCGTGAGCTTTCAGAAACTCCGAAGGACGAGAAGAACTGCGGCCAGGACGAATCAGCCGAAGCGATTCGCACGTTGAAGAAGGGTTC
>CBIHPJ010000144.1:0-14533 GCA_966211295.1 uncultured Myxococcales bacterium
AGCTCGCTGATCACGAGCCCCTTCAGATCAACCGAGAGGTCCGAAACATCCTTCCGGTAGTCGGCGAGCCCGTGATCTTCGCCAGTCTCGAGGGCGTTGATCGCGGCCTTCTCGCTGAACGCGCCCGCCGTCGCCGTGACGGCCTTGCTCATCAAGCCCCACGCGCCCGAACCTTCGGCCGGGGTGCCGCCGAGCGAGCTGATCCGCGCGACCAGCGTCTCGACTCTCTTCTGGTGCGACTCGAGGCACGCCTGCAGCTGCGCGCGCACCGGGCTGTCTTCGATCTGATCGAGCGCCTTTTGGTACGACTCGACGGCCGAACGCTCGCCTCGGAGGAAGCTGTTCAGCTGGTCCACGTTCTTGTTCGTCTTGGAATCTGCGATGGCCATGGGGTCCTCTCTTTCGTTTCCTTGGGTCGCTTCGCCTCTGCGAATCCTCCGCTGCGCTTCAGATTCGCGACGCCCCGCCAAAAGCGGCGGAGGCCGGCTGCGCTCCCGGTCCTGATCAGGAGACCTCCACGCGCCGTGCCAAAACTGGTCCCGAGCGAAACAAGAGTTGGGGGAGCGAGCGCCCGAGCACGGTGGGGCGGAGTGGCGTGCTCAGCGGTTATCCCTTCGGTCGATGCAGCCGGAGTCGGGCACAGCGCGCGATCCTGCCCGAGGGCTCGGGTTCCTTCCGTTCACGCTCTTCGCCAGCACCCTGATCGCGACGGTCACCGCGGCGATCGTCACACGCGATTCACTCGACATCGCCGCGCGCGCACGGCTCGAGCTGGTGGCCGACGACGCGAGTGAGCGATTGAAAGAGCGTCTCGAGAGCGCAGGCAGCGTCGCGCGCGCCACCGCGGGGCTCTTCGTCGCGCAGCAGCGCGTGAGCTCTCAGACCTTTCACGCCTTCGTGGGCGCGCAGGCAGTCACGCGCTGGCTCGGCGAAGGCAAGGTCGCATGGGTGAGCGCCATGCGCCCGGGCAAAGAAGAAGAGGTGCTCGCGCAGGGCAAAGAAGAGTGGGCCCCCTACCAGTTCCGCTCGAACGCTCCGCACTTCCCCGTGCTCTTCGTCTCTCCGCGCTCGAAGACGAACGAGCCACTGCTGGGACTCGATCTCTCTTTCGACGAAGCGAGGAGGGCCGCGCTGGAGCGCGCGCGAGACGAAGGCGAGATGCTGCTCTTCGGCGAGTTCGATTTTCCGCTCGCGGGATCAGGCACTGCTGTTCTTCAGCCGGTGTACGCCGCGACTCCGACTTCAGTCGAGGAGCGACGCGCCCAACTGCGCGGCGTGGTGCTCGTCGTGGTTCCAACCGAGGCACTGCTCGCGAGCGCCTTCGAGGGCTCACTCAATACCTTTCACGTCGAGACGAGAGATCTCGGCACCGCTGCTCAGCAATGGAGATCGCCCGACTTCCCTCCCAACGTCGGCGCCGAAGAAGGCGTCACGCGCCTCGTGACGTTCGGAGGAAAGAAGCTCGCGGTACACCTGGTGCCTCGCCTGAGCACCGAGACTCCAGTGGAGCGCTACGCGTTCGTGAGCATTCTCACCGTGGGCACCATCCTCGCGTTCTCCTTCGCGGGCCTCACCCTTCAGCAGCTCCGAGGAAGGAGGAACGCAGAGCGAGCCGAGCTCGCCACGCGCGCCGCGTTCGACGAGGCCGATCGCCGCAGGGCGCTGCTCGACCTCGTGGTTGATCAGAGCTCCGACGGGATCATCATGGCCGACGGAAAGGGCACGGTGCGCCTCTGCAACCAGGCAGCGGCGAGCCTCTACGGCGTCTCGCGCGATGACGTGCTCAGGACTGATTGGA
The DNA here is from genome assembly GCA_966211295.1 of uncultured Myxococcales bacterium. GTDB lineage: Bacteria > Myxococcota > Myxococcia > Myxococcales > Myxococcaceae > Archangium_A. The sequence continues at coordinate 1,799 of CBIHPJ010000144.1, forward strand.
AACCGAAGTACCTCAGCGCCGACGGAGAGCCGCTCTCCGAAGACAAGACCCCGCTCTCGCGCGCGCTCCAGGGAGAAGTGGTGCCCGAGTCGCGCTGGCAAGTGCATCGTCCAGACGGAGAACCGCGCGTGCTCTCGGGCGCCGCCTCTCCTCTCAAGAATCCCGATGGCACGAGCGCAGGCGCGGTGCTGGTGATGCGCGATGAAACGGAACGTGAGCGATTGATCGTCGCGCTCGAGTTCTCCAACGCAGAGCTCGAGCAATTCGCGAGCGTGGCGAGTCACGACTTGAAGGCGCCGCTCCGTGGAATCGCTCAGCTCGCGCAATTCCTCGAAGAAGATCTCGCAGACAAACTGAGCGCCGAAGATCGACAACACCTCGCGCTCCTCGAGGGACGCGTGCGCCGCCTCTCCTCGCTCATCGACGGCATCCTCGGCTACGCGCGCGCAGGCCAATCATCCGAGGCGCTCGAGACCTTCGACGCACGTGAAGCCGCGAACGAAGCGTTGGTGCTCCTCGCTCCTCCGCCGGGCAGCCAGGTGCAGCTCCCGGCTCCCGGGTTGAAGCTGCATGGAGACAAGGCGCTGCTCCTGCAAGTGCTGATGAATCTGCTGAGCAACGCCTTCATGCACGGCGCTCGCGGTCACGCGCGCATCGAGGTCGACGCCCAGCCCGACGGATCGATGGTGCGCTTCAGCGTGAAGGACAACGGACCGGGAATCGATCCGCAGTACCACCAGCGCATCTGGAACATGTTCCAGACACTTCAGCCCCGTGACGAAAAGGAGAGCACAGGCATCGGGCTCTCCGTGGTGAGGAAGGTCGTGCAGGCGCAAGGCGGCCGCGCGTGGGTGGAGTCTGCCCTGGGAGAAGGAGCTACCTTCTTCTTCACCTGGCCTCGTCAGCTGAAACGCTGACGCCCTGATCAGCTCGTGCGCGCAAATTGATCGTGGCGCGTTTCCACGCCAGCCAGATCGGATGTGGCACAGCCGCGCTTCGGGGTGCCTGCCATCACACGTGTCATTACTGCCAACTCCTGAGGAGGCGAGATTGCCTGCTCAAGGGGGAACACCGCGCATGGACACGAGACTGGCCATCGTCGAAGACGACCCCATTCAGGCCGAGTTGCTGAGCGAGACGCTCAGGGCCGAGGGTTACCAAGTGGTCACTTACTCCGAGGGGCAGGCTGCCCTCGCGGCTCTCGAGGGAGGCGAGCCGATCGATGTCGTGTTGGCTGACGTGACGATGCCTGGCCTGGATGGCCTGGCGTTGTGTGCAGCACTCGAGAGCTCGAGACCTGAGCTCCCTGTAATCGTGGTCACCGGCGAATCGAAGATGGAGACAGCGGTCGCCGCGCTGCGTTCTGGCGCGTACGACTTCTTGAGCAAGCCAGTCGAGCCTGCGCTCCTGCTTCCTTGCGTCGCGAGGGCAGCAGAGCGGCAACGCCTCGCGAACGAGCTGAAGACCGCGGCACGCGCATCACCCGCGACGGACTCGGGCCTGTTCGGCCAGAGCGAGACGATGAAGTCTGTGAGAGAGCTGGTCGCGCGCGTCGCTGCATCGGGCGCGAGCGTGTTGATCCACGGCGAGACAGGCACCGGTAAGGAATTGGTGGCGCGCGCGCTCCACAAACAATCCACGCGCGCACACGGTCCTTTCGTGGCCATCAACTGCGCAGCGCTGCCCGCGTCACTCGTGGAGAGTGAGCTCTTCGGGTACGCGAAGGGCGCATTCACCGACGCACGCGCGGCACGCAACGGTCTCTTCGTCGAAGCGACGGGCGGCACGCTCTTCCTCGACGAAGTGTCCGAGCTGAGCCTGGACAACCAGGCCAAGCTGCTGCGCGCATTGCAGGAGCGCAGAGTGCGTCCGGTCGGCAGCAACACCGAGGTGCCGTTCGACGCGCGCATCCTCGCAGCGACCCACCGCGATCTCGAGACGGAGATCGAAGCGGGCCGTTTCCGGCAAGACCTCTTCTTCCGGCTCAACGTGATCCGCATCGATCTTCCCCCACTGCGAGAGCGCGGCATGGACATCGTTCACCTCGCAGCTCACTTCTTGAGGGAAGTGTGCGGGCGCGATGGACGCCAGGTGCCGACCATTCCGCCGGAGGTGGCCCAGAAGCTGCTGGCCTACCCATGGCCAGGCAACGTGCGCGAATTGGAGAACTGCATGGAGCGGCTCTCCGCGCTGTCCAACGCACAGAGCCTGTCGGTGTCCGATCTTCCCGAAGCGATTCGACTGCACGAGCGCGAGCGCTTCACGGTGCAGCTCGACGCCGCCGAAGAGGTGGTCACGCTCGATCAATTGGAGAAGCGCTACGTGCTGCGCGTGCTCCAGCTGGTGAAGGACAACCGCAGCCGCGCCGCGGTGATGCTGGGCATCGATCGCCGCACGCTCTACCGGCGCCTCGAAGGCTGGGGCTTGCCCACTGAGCGCAGGGCCACCGGTGCGCCGGGTCCTGTCGCCATCGCCGCTCCTGCAGGGCCTCGTGGAGCCGCTCTGTGAGCAAGTCGAAGCTGACGGTGCTGCTCGCCGACGACGATGAAGTCGATCGCATCGCCGTTCGGCGGGCGCTCCCGAGGAGCGTCACGGTGGTCGAGGCGAGGGACGCGCGCCAGGCGGAGTCAGTGCTCCGCGAACAGCGCGTGGACCTGATGCTCCTCGACTACTTCCTCCCGCCCGACACGGGACCGGCCGTGTTGGCGCGGTTGCTCAGCGTGCAGCCCGGCGTGCCCTGCATCTTCTTGTCGGGGCACGGCAGTGAAGAGATCGCAGTCGAGGCGATGAAGGCCGGCGCGGAGGACTATTTGCCGAAGTCCGCCGTGGCCGAGCCTCGCCGTCTCTCGCAGCTGGTGGAGCGCACCGTAGTGGCCAGCCAGCTGCGTCTGCAGGTGCAGAGAGAACAAGCTCGTTTCGCGCTGGCGCTCGAGGCTTCGGGCGCCGGCACGTGGAGCCTGGTGTTGCCGAGCACGGTGGAAGCGGATCCCGCTCCGGTCGAGGTGACTGGAGAGGAGCGCTTCCGCTCGATGTTCAAGTTGCCTGAAGGTACGCACTGGCCACTCGAGAGCTGGCTGAAGTGCTTCAAGCCCGAGGACGCGTCGAGACTGCAGGAGTCACTGCAGCAGGGCGCGGTCTCGATGCAGGCCGAGCTCGCCGGAGAAGAAGGCCGCTGGGTCGAGCTGCGCGGACGACGTGAGCTCGGCTTCGGACACTTCGGCACGGTGATCGACGTGAGCGCGACCAAGGCGGCCGAGGCGCGCACGCTCGCGCTCAAGGATCGCCTGATGGGCATCGCCAGCCACGATCTCAAGAATCCGCTGTCCGCGGTGAAGATGGGCGCGCAGCTGCTCGGGAAGAGCGAGCGCCTCAATGAGAAGGAACAGCGCGTCGTCGCTCACATCGCCGCTAGCACGGAGCGCATGAGCAGACTCGTCTCTCAGCTCCTCGATCTCACGCGCGTGCGATTGGGTGGCGGATTGGGGATCGAGAAGAAGCGCGCTGAGCTCGCACCGCTGGTCGAAGCGGTGGTGGAAGAGACGCGCCTCGGTACCGGCCGCACCATCGTGGCGGAGCTGATGCCGGTCACGGTGGAGGCTGATCTCGATCGCCTGGGCCAGGTGGTCTCCAATCTCCTCAACAACGCCGCGAAGCACGGTGATCGCGAGTGGCCGATCAAGGTGTCGCTCAGGCCGATCGATGGCCACGTGGAGTTCATCGTGGAGAACCGCGCCGAGCCCATCGCGCCTGAGCAGCTCGAGAAGCTCTTCGAACCCTTCGTGCAGGGCAAAGCATCGACGCGAGAAGGCATTGGACTCGGGCTCTTCATCAGCCGCGAGGTGATGCGCGCACACGGCGGCTCGCTGGTGGCGACCTCGACTCCTGAAGGGTTCATTCGCTTCACTGCTGTGCTCCCTCTCCCTGCGGAAGCGGGGAGAGGGCCGGGGTGAGGGGCGATTCCTCACGCGTAGAGCGTGGCGGACCAATAGCGATCGATGATCACCAGCAGGTCGACGAAGTTCTCGAAGTCGAGCGACTTCACGAAATAGCCCGCGACGTTGAGGCGGTGCGCTTCCCTGCGATCCTTCTCCTGGCTCGAGGTGGTGATGATCACCACGGGCGTGGAAGCGAGCTGGGGGTCGGCGCGCAGCTGCTTCAAGAACTCGAGCCCATCCATCCGCGGCAGCTTCAAATCGAGGAGCACCAGGCGGCGCTGCGTGGGCATCGAATCGCTGCGGAGAACGGCGAGGGCTTCGGCTCCATCCTTCGCTTCGGAGAGCCGGTGCGAGATTCCCGCTCGCAGCAACCCGCGCTTCACGGTCATCAAATCGACCGAATCATCATCGACGACCAGTAAGTTGAGCATGCTGCATACGCGGGTGGAGGAGCACTCCACCCGCGTCCCCTTCGACCAGCATCACATCGCGCGACGAGCGCTCCGCCAGCCGGCCTTGAACGCGCTCCGAGTGCGGCGTGCGCCACCGCGCAGGGCGCTCCTGAGCTGGTCGTACGGCGTGGGCATCGGACGCGCGATGGCGAAGATGGCCGCGCCCACGAGGGCGCCGATGCCGAAGCACACGCCAGCCGCCGCGGCCGGATTGTCCTTCGCGTAGCTGCGCACCTTGCCCAGCTGCTTGTTGGCGATCTGACTGGCCTGTTGGGCAGCGACGTTGACGTCTTTCTTGAAGGCGTCGAAGTCGCCGGCCCGAGCGTCGGTCATTGCGCGATTGACGGTGTTCTGAATGTTCTGCGTTGCAGTGGCCATGTCATGGCTCCTTGTGTCTGAGTGCCTGCGATCAATTTGCGTGCACCAGCCATGCCCTCATGAACCGGTGCGCTCTTCGTCCTTCCGCTCGTCGACCTTCAGCTGGTTGACGACGTTCTTGATCCCCTTCACCTGGCGAGCTGCACGGACGGCCTCGTACTCGTCTTCCATCGTGGCGACCCGGCCGGTCAGCTGAACGACGCCCGCCTTCACCTCGTAGTTGACGTGCTTGAGCTCCTGACGGTCCTTGAAGGTGAGCTTGAGCGACTTGGTGAGGTCTTCGTCCTTGTCCTGCACCGCCTCCTTCTCCGAGGAGGCCACGACCTGCAGGTTGTTCTGCACGCTCGCCACACCCTTTACGCGCGCAGCCTCGGCTTCGGCGGTGCGCTTCACCTCATCGGTGGGCACGATGCCGAACAGGCTGACCACGTGGTCATTGGTGTCGACGTTGATCTTCATCGAGGGCACTTCGGCCGTGGTGAAGAGGCGCATCTTCACTGAGGCAGTGATGCTCGAGTCCGCCGGGCCGCTGTCGTGCTTCTCGGCCTTGGCGTGCTCCTCAGGCGTATGGCCGGGCACGGTGTCGTGGCGCGTGAACTCCATGCGCTCGTCCTTGGTCCAGCTCTTGGGGTTCTTCACGTCGCTGGCGACGCGCTTCACGCCGGGCGTGCGATCGACGAGGCCGACCGCGCGGAGGTGATCGCTGTAGGTGCGCGCTTCACCCTCGAGGGTGACCACGCCCTTGCTCACGTCCTTCACGGAGATCTTGCTGTCCTCGAGCGAGGGATCGTTCTTGAGCGCGGTCTTCACCGCCTCCTTGATCTCCTTGTCCGAGCGCTCGACGCGCTTCTCTTCAGCGACGGGGACGATCTGGAGATAGCTCTTCACGTCCTTCACGCCGTCGACCGAGCGCGCCTTCTTCTCTGCCATCGCCTTCTGCTCGGCGCTGGGCACCTTGCCGGAGAGGGTGACGATTCCATCGTTGGTGTCGACGTTCACGTCGCGGCTGCGAACGTCGGAGGTCCACAGGGCGAGCTTGGCCTTCGCGGTGATGGTCGAGTCAGCGCTGGCAGCGAGAACCGAGCTGCTCGCCAACGAAACGCCCAGGACGACTGCCTTCAGGATGTTCAGTTTCATGCGGGCTCCTTGTGAGTGAGTAGCCATCACTCGCCAGGAGCAGCTTTCGGGCCGCGCGGACTGCTCAGGATCAGGGAGATTTCGGCCAGCTCTGGTGTGACGAATTGGCGCGCTGGTTGATCAGGTGTGGCTACGCGGCACAGGTCGGCGGCTTCCTGTCTCTCCACGGACGGGCCTGCTCGAGCTGCGCGGCGAGCCGGAAGAGCGTGGCCTCGTCACCGAAGCGCGAGGTGAAGCACACGCCCATCGGGAGTCCCTCCGCGTTCCACCAGAGCGGCACGCTCATCGAGGGCTGACCGGTGACGTTCCCGACTGCGGTGAAGGGCGCGAAACCGAACGCGCGCGCGACGGCCTTGTCGATCATGCCGGGGAGCTTGAGCGCGCTGGTGAAGTCGAGACGCGAGACCAATTCCTGGAGCGACTTCTCCGTGCCCTGCGCTCCGAGGGCGCCGTGGGCGACGGGCGGCTTGCCGAGGGTGGGCGTGAGGTAGCAGTCGTAGGACTCCATGAAGCGGTGCACCTCGCGCGACATCTCCTGGAGGATTCGCACGCTCGCGGAGAAGTCACCTGCAGAGAATGAGGTTCGGCCGATCATGTTCATCAGCCAGGTGGTGGGCTCGACGTCGGACGGTTTCGCGGGGCGGCCGAGGTACTTCGCGGCGAGCTGCAGTTCTCCGGAGACGCCGGCGCAGTAGATCGCGAAGAACGCGCGCGAGACTGTGGGGCCATCGACGGGAGGCGCAGCTTCGATGCATTCGTGGCCGAGTTCGCGGAGCAGCTTCACCGCGTCTTCGAGCGAGCGTTTGCAGTCGTCGTGCTCGGCGCCGGGGAGCAGTGGTTTGTGCGTGAAGGCGATCTTCAGTTTGCCGGGCGGCTTCTGGGTTTCTTCGAGGTAGCTGCCGGTCTTCGGCGGAGCCCAGTACGGTGCGGTGGGCTCGGGGCCGGCGCTCGCGTCGAGGAAGGCGGCGCTGTCTCTCACGGAGATCGAGAGCACGTGCTCCTGCGCGAGTCCGTGTCCTCGTTCACTCGTATCGGGACCCATGGGATTGCGGCCGCGGGTGGGCTTGAGGCCGAAGACTCCGCAGCACGATGCGGGGATGCGAATGGATCCGCCCGCGTCTCCGCCGTGAGCGACGGGGATGATGCGCGCGGCGACGACTGCACCTGCGCCGCCAGAGCTGCCGCCGGTGGTGTGATCTCGTTTCCACGGGTTGTGGCAGGGACCGTGGAGATGCGGCTCGGTGGTCGGGAGAATTCCGAATTCGGAACTGCTGGTGCGGCCGAAGATCACCACTCCGGCCTTGAGGTAGCGATTGGTGAGTTCGCCGTGCCGCTTGGGGATGAATTTCTCGTAGAGCTTGCTCGAGTGCGTGAGCGTGAAGCCGGCGTAGGGCTGCGCGAGATCCTTCAGAAGAAATGGAACGCCGCGAAGTGGACCGTCTGGAAGTCCCGCGGAGATCAGTCTTCGCCCTTCGTCGAACATCTCGAGCACGATCGCGTTGAGCTGCGGGTTGAGCGCGCGAGCGCGGCGGATCGCTTCCTCGAGCAACTCCTCCGCAGTGACCTCTTTCTTCCTCACCAACTCAGCGAGACCAAGAGCGTCATTGGCGTCGTAAGCAGCACCGATCGACATTGCGAGACTGTACCGCGTGGAACTCGAAGGCACCTGGTACGTGGGCGCGACGAACATCCCGATGTGGACGAAGGGCATATCGCAAGAACCCGCGCTTCATCTACCGAGCTGAACGGGACGGTCGCTTCAGCGACACCGTCAGATGCGTGCGTAGTTTTGCGGCACCGTCATAGGCTGCTGGCTGCCTTGTTGGCTCACCCAAACTCCTGCGGCTCCAGAGAACAGCACTGCGCGATTGGATGCGGGCGCAAGCTCTCAGCGTGGAGCCTCCTGCGCACCGCCGCTTTCTTCCCCCACTTCAACGAAATACAGACCAGTGTCACTGTTGACAACCAAGCGTCTGAGGTTCTTCACACGTTCTAAGTCGAAGGCCTGATTCAAGGAATCAGCGTGTTCGTCCGGGCGGAAGTCGGACAGACCCACGAGACCTGTTTTCCCTTCAACCCTGAAGCGCCACGAACCGCACTCAGTGAGCAAGCCACCATCGACTGGATACTCATGACAATAGCCACCGTCTGCGCGGATCGTGACCCGGTTTGACCGATCAGTCTTCCCGTCATAGCGCCAGAAATAATCGCCCGGCAACTCGCTTGAATCTCGAATCCGATGCACCCGCGGGCACTCACAAGAAGCAGTTACTCCAAACACAACGACGAACAAAGTGCGCATCGTCATTTGGGTTCAGCCCACACATAATGCTGCGTCACGGTGCCCATCGGACCAGACCAATTTACGTTAGGCCATTCATTTGTCCTTTCCCAACCACCCACCGCATCGTGCCCCAGACTCTTCAAGCCTGTTTGGTTGTACAGCACAACAATCAGCATAGCCGGGTCATCCGGGTCAACGCCAACAGAGGCAGTATACCGCCCGACATACTTGGACATCGGATTGGCGAATGCTTCGGACGGACTCGAACAATCACGACCGGCCGTATATGGATCCCCGTTGCGATAGGCGCGAAGCATGTCCCGGACTGATGGACTCTTCTTCATGAACTGCGCTTCCGGCGAGTCCGGCCCGTAAAAAACAACCTCTGGACTCCAGCCATTAAAATACTCAATTGTATGATTTGCTGCCAGCAACGATTCATATCCGTGGGACATGTTGATCTGCGGCGTCGGAAAGAAACCTGCCCCAATGTAGAATGGTCCGAGGCCTGAAGCATCTACGTAGCGTAGAGGATTGTTCAACGCATACGCATGCGCCGGCACGCTCTTTCCGCCCCTCGCCATGCTCCGTACGAATTCTGGCGAGTCAAGTAGTGGTTCCGGAACGAGGTATCGACCAGAACTTGGCTCGTAGTAGCGGTTCCAGTTCTCGTGAAGGTCGGTTTCTTCGTCGTAGTACTGACCCGGGAATCGGAAGGGAGGGAAGTACTTAATCTCCGAATCGGCGCTGACTCGGTCGTAATCATACCCATCCAAGACTGCTCCATCGCCTCCTGGTGAATTGTCCGGCACGAACACGACGTCGAAGTTCCTGCCCTTGTGGAACTGCGTCACCATGTTCGGAAAGGCGCCCGCAGCATACGAGAGCGCAGTCGAACTCCCCGACTCACGAACCTCCACACGAGGACTGATAAAGAAGTTCAGCGGGTGTGGGTGCGCCTCAAAGAACGAGAGTCGAGCTCGGAACTCCACGTCAAGGTCGCCGGCTTGCGCCCTGCCAAGGCCTGAGGCAATGGTCCGTGCGGAGGAGACGTCGAACGGATGCTTCGTCTCGAGGCCTGCCAGCCGGACCCGATTTCGGCTCCCGAACGCGTCGTATTCGCCAACGCCGACAACCCGCTCGCCTTGGTCGAGTACCATGACCGGCCGCCCCTGATGGTCCGCGACGATCTGCATCATGGCGCAGTATCAGGGGCTCCGTTGGGAGGTTCGGCCGACTCGACTACACGATCGTGGGAGTGAATGCTGGTGGGGACGGTCCGGCGTTTCTTCACCGCGCTACGATACCTTCATACTTTGCCGAAGGATTTCCAGACGCCGGCACGTTTGGAGCAGGACTCCTCGTCTCTTCGATCGAGTTTGCGGACAACGCGCCACTCCGTGCCGAAATCACATACACAGCCGCCAACTACGACAAGAACGGTACTGGAGATGGCGGCCGTCTGGATTTCGCGATCATTCCGGCTTGGGGCGGCGTCGAGTGCCCAAGGTCGGCTGGGTGGGGGCGATTTCGGTTCAGCCGCCTCGACCTTGTGCCGTTTGATGGAGGTCAGGTTGGTGAGTTCGAGTTTCACTGTCCCGACGCCGGAATTGACGTCCAAGCTTGTCTCGACTTACCCCGTTGAGTGAGATCAACACGTCGGACGCAAGCAACGATGAGCGGCTGCGAGACTGCTCCTGCATGAAGCTCGAAGGCACCTGGTACGTGGTCGCGACGAACTTCCCGATGTGGACGAAGGGCGATCGCACTAACCCGCGCTTCATCTACGGCCAGGAGCGAGATGGCCGCTTCGACGACATCGTCGAGTACGAGCAGAACGGCCGCACGAAACAGATCATCGGAGTCGACACGATCGTCGCGCCCAACAAGTTCGTCTGGCGAGGCAAAGGGTGGCTCACCTTCTTCACGAGCCGCTGGGAAATCATCTCGGTGTCTTCAGATGACCAGCTCGTCGCGCTCTCGTTCACGAAGACGCTCTTCACGCCTGCGGGCGTCGACATCATCTCGCGGTCAGAGAAGATCTCTGATCAGGCGCTCGCGGCGATGCTGAACGCGATCGGGAATCCTCAGCTCTTGAGGATCTAAGACGTAGGCCCTCACCCCGACCCTCTCCCGAAGGGAGAGGGAGATACGTCGATCACTTCGTGACGGGGAAGCGGTAGCGAACTTCGGCGTCACCCTTCGAGAAGCCGGTGATGCACTGAACCTCCGTGGGAAGTCCGAGCACGCGCAGGCCACCCGACGCGAAACCGATGATCGAGTACTCGAAGTAGACGTGACGCGGCTCCACTCCGCGGATCACGAGATCGACGTGCGTGGGAGTCGCCTCGGTCACCAGCTCACCACCGTCGAAGTAGCCCTTGTAGATCTGCGGGCTGAACTGAAGAAAACGTCGGCCCTCGTTCTGCGCGAAGAGCCCGCGGAGCTGATGCGTGAGCGCCCACTCCGCCGAGCTCTCACCGAAGCGCCAGTACGCTTGCTTGTCTCCGCCGTAGAACTCCTTCACCAGCTCGTCGTGGAGGAACAGAAACTCTTCGACGGGAATTCGGCTGATCGGCAGCACCTGCGCCGCGAGGAACTTCACCTTCGGTGAGACAGTCTTCACGAAGGCCTGCCACCTCGCTGCGCCGAACGCCTTCTCCATCGCCTCGCCGCGTGCGAGCCACGCGTTGCCTTTGACGTGCATGGGGGCGCACCGTACTACTCCCAGCCCAGATGAATGTGCTCGAGCGGATCGTCGTGGTGCTGGTGCGATCGGAAGGTCCGCTCAACGTGGGCAGCGTGGCGCGCTTGTGTGGAAACTTCGGGTGCTCGCTGCGGCTCGTCGCGCCGGTCGCCGACCGATCGGTGAAGGACGCCGTGAAGATGGCGCATCCTTCCGAGGAGTTGCTCGCCTCGGCGCCCGTCTTCCCCTCGCTGCGGGAGGCGCTGACAGATGTCGCGCTCGCGGTGGCGACGTCGTCGAAGATTGAAGAGGCGATCAACACGCCGTGGCTCTCGGTCGAACGCGCGCGGCTTCTGCTGCCGAATCCCAACGAGAGGGTCGCGCTCGTGTTCGGCAATGAGCGCACGGGGCTCTCGGTCGATGAAGCGGCGTTGTGTCCGCGCGTGGTGCGGCTTCCGACTCCGGGGCCCACGGAGAGCATCAACTTGAGTCACTCCGTCGCGGTGATGCTCACCTTGTTCTCCGCGGCAGCGCAGAACAGTGAGCTCGAGTTCCGCGCCTCGAAGTCTGCGCGCGATGAGCTGGTGAAGATGTTGAGCTCATCGCTCGACGCGCGCGGCTTCTACAAAGGCGGGGAGCGCGCACGTGCCGCATTTCAGCCGCGCCTGCAGGAGCTCGCGGACAAGATGGATCTCAGTGAGCGCGATCTCGAATTGCTGCGAGACGTGCTGCTGGTGCTCACAGGTAAATGAGCACGCCGCGCGCTTCGAGCTCAGCGAGCCACCTCGGCCGCTGAAGATTCGGAATCCAACGCAGGTCGAGCTTCTGCAGCGCGGGAAGCGCCGCGAGGTAATCCGGAAGCGTCGTCAGCGGATTGCCGCGCAGATCGAGGTGCCTGAGCTTCGAGAGCGTGGCGGTCCCCTGCGGCAGTCTCGTCAGTTGGTTGTTCCTCAAGTGGAGTTCCTGGAGCGATCGCAGCTGCCAGATTCGCGTAGGGAGCTCGCTGAGCTGGTTGTCCTCGACTCGCAGCTCCACCAATGACTCGAGCTCGAGCACCGCTGAAGGCAGCTCCGTGAACTGGTTCTGACTCAGATTGAGGTAGCGCAGCTTCTTCAGCTGCGAGATCGAGCTCGGCAACGCTCTCAGCTTGTTGTCGTGCAGATAGAGGAAGTCGCGCAGGTCTTTCAGCTCACCGAGTTCCTCGGGAAGCGAGCTGAGCGCGTTGTGACCGAGGTCGAGCATCCGCAGTCGTTGCAGCTTCCCGACGCGCGGGGAGATCTCAGTGAGGAAGTTGTCCGCGAGCACGAGCGTCTCGAGCTCGACCTTGTCCCAGACGTCTTCCGGCACCGCGCGCAGCTGCTTCTTCCAGAGATTCATTTCCAGACATTCACTCCGGGAGCATCGGAGAGTGGACGCTTCGCGTTCACCACGCAGAACCGTTGTCCGGTCGGAGCTTCCATCACCGTCCAACGCGGCCCCTTCCCGACCTGGCGAGCGCCCAGCTTCTCGAGGCGCGCCACTTCGGCGGCTTGATCATCCGTCTCGATATCGAGGTGCACGCGACTCTCGTGCTTCACGTTCTGCACTTCGATGTGGAGATCTCTCACTCCGTCGTCGAGCTCGGAGTAGCCGTGGCCGTCGTCACCAGCGGACTTCATTCCCAGCGCGTTGCTCCAGAAGTGAGCAGACTCGTCTGGCTTGGTGTCTTTGCAATCGATGATGAATCCGGCGAGGCGGCTTCGGTGCATGGTGGGGACGACTTAGCGCCCCTCTCCCCGGCCCTCCTTCTTTGGGACGCTGCTGCCTCGGCACGGCTTCGCCGCGCCGCGAGACGGCTCGCGCTCCCCGCTGGCGCAGGGAGAG
>CBIHPJ010000145.1:0-14492 GCA_966211295.1 uncultured Myxococcales bacterium
GGCCAGGAGCTTCGCGCCCAGCTTGCGCTCCAGGGCGGAGAGTCTGCGGCCCACCGTGGGCTGCGCGACCTCGAGGACGCGCGCAGCGGCCGACATGCTCCCGTGCCGAGCCACCGCGAGCAGAATCCGCAGATCATCCCAATCGAGCATCGGCCGAGGATCGCCGACCCCATGCGAAAATGCATGGGTGCTCTGCAGCGCTGGGGAATCGACGGGCGTGCCGCGTGAACGCATCGTCGTGCCCATGAAACGACGCGAGCTTCTCTGGTTGGCCGGTCTGAGCGCTTGCGCGGGGAAAATGGTGTCGCCCCGCAGCGCTCGCGTTCGCGGCATCTGCTTCGATCTCTTCACGCTGTTCGATCCACGTGGCGTGGTGCAGGTCGCGAAGGAAGTGGTCGGCGATCGCGCGACTGAGCTCTGCGAGGCCTGGCGCTCGCGGCAGTTCGAGTACGGCTTTCTTCGCGCTGCCGCCGGGCGGTACGTGAACTTCCACCAGGTCACCGCCGACGCGCTCACCTTCGCGACCCGCGCGCGAGGTCTCGAGCTCACGTCAGCCCAGCGCGAGCGGCTGATCGACGCCTACTCGACGCTCGAGCTCTGGCCCGACACCCGTGAGCGGCTCACCGCGTTCAAGCAGCGAGGGCTCTCACTGGCGCCGCTCGCGAACTACTCGCCCGACATGCTGGCGCGGCTGATCAGCAACGCCGGGTTGCGCGATTACTTCGACACGCTGATCTCCACGGACGCGGCGCGCACCTTCAAACCCGATCCGCGGGCCTACGCCCTGGGGCCAGAGCGGCTTGGGCTGGCTCCAGAGGAGATCGTCTTCTCTGCCTTCGGCGGCTGGGACGCTGCGGGCGCCCGGTGGTTTGGCTTTCCCACCTTCTGGGTCAATCGCCTCGGCGTGGCTCCAGAAGCGCTCGAGCCCGGGCCGCACGAGACGGGGCCCGACCTCGGCGCGCTCGATCGCTTCGTGCTCAGTCGCGGTTGAGCAGCTCACGCGGCGAAGTGAAGGATGACACCTTTTTGCGGCTCGATTTGATCACCGGGCCGCAAGAACGCGCTGAGCACCGGAACTCCATTCACCTTCACGACCTTTTTCGCGTTGCGATCGACCGTGAGCACCCAGCGATCCGCGTGGAAGATCAGCCCGAACGACGGACACTCAGGGTCGAGCTCGAGATCCGCCCCGCGCGGCCCCACGTGGAAGGTCACCTCGCCGGTCAGCGCATGGGTCTTGCCGTCGTGAACGAGCGTCGCGCGCTTCCAGCTCGTGAAGAGCGTCTCCACCGTCGTCGTGAAACGGGGATGGCGCTTGCGCCGAGCCTCCAGCATCTCCGCGATCAACGCGGACGGTTTCCCCTGTTGGCCAGGACCGATCGTCACGCTCTCGAGCATCGGCAGTGAATCAATCCCAATCAGATCCAACACGCACATCGCCCACGACGCGCGCGTCGGCGTGCGATCGAAGGAGCTCAGATCCAGCTCGAGGCCGCGAAGGAATCGGAAGAATGGATCCGCGATCAAGTTGGCCAGCGCGTGATCCAGCGCAGCGCGGTCATTGAGATGGCGCAGCACCGCCCGAGAGGGCAGGCCGCGATGCCAGGTGATCTGGCATTCACCTTCCGCCGCCATCCGCGCGAGCGGCCCCAGCCAGCGCAGATCATCGGAGGCACGGTGATGCATCATGCGTTCCCCCAGCGGCGCTCCGCGCTCGAGCAGCCAATCGGCGTAGACCAGCCACCGCTGATCATCAGCGGGCTCATCGATGATCGCCTGCTCCATCGCGGCGTCGCGGTGCTCGATCGGCTCGCGCAGCAACAGCCGGAAGCAGACGTAGCCTGCGACATCGAAGACATCGCCGTGCTCGAGCGCGACCCTGGGGTCAGCGCGCCGCCCGAGATGAAAGGTGCCGTTGGTGGTGGAGTTGTCGCGCAGCCACCACCGGTCCTGCTCGTACGTGAGCTCGCAGTGATGCCGGGAGATCAGGCCTGAGGGAATTCGGAGCACGAGCTCGCGGGCGCGCCCGATCATGAACGACGGAGGCGTGAGCGGAATCCGCGTGCCGACCGCGGGGCCGTTGGCCGACCTGGTGACCACCTCCAATGCCGGGAAGGCCATGGAAGGTGATTCTAGTCAGGGAGACCACTAGGGTCCGCGCCGCTCATGCGTCTGTCGTTGCTCCTTCTCCTCGTCGGCACTTCGCTGACGGCCCACGCCCAGAACGTGCTCGGCCGGCAGATGCCGATTCAGTCCGCGGGCGTCGTGGGCGCCGATCGCGTGACGAACGTGCAGAGCCCGGTGGACGGTGACGCGTGGGATGGCCCGCAGTCCGCGATCCTCGCTCCGGGTGCTTCGCTCGTGTGGGATCTCGGTCAACCGCGCGAGCTCACCGGCGCCGCGATCCAGGCTGACAACAACGACGACTACTACCTCGCGATCTCCGACGACGGCGTGAACTGGCGCGACGCCTGGCGTGCAGGAGCGACAGAAGGTGGCGGCGTGCGTACGCGCTCCGTCGACGGACCGATGGGCACCGCGCGCTTCGTGAAGCTCTCCGCTGCTGGCGGCGATACGCGCTACAGCGTCACCGAGCTCGAAGTGTTCAGCGGGAGTCACGACGGCTCCGTGCTCTTGAGCGCGCGTTGGGTTCCGCGGCGTCGGCTCGACAAAACCTTCATCAGCTGGATCGTCGCGATGGCCGTGCTGCTCGCGATCTCGAGCCGCAAGCTCTCGAAGGTCGCGCTCTTCATCCTCGCCGCGATGGGACTGGGTGCGAGCGCGTATCTCGTCTTCGAGATCACTCCGCACGAGCCGAATTACCTCGCGTCGCTCCCGTGGGTACGCGCGGCGGTGGCCTTGGTGGCGGCTGCCGCGGTGATTCGAGATCGACTGTGGAGAGGGCGCTGGCCCGCCCACAACGGCTTCATCATCGGAACGCTCGGCGTCACCGGCGCGATGGCGATGTGGTGCTTCCTGAACCTCGGCACGCCGCAGTTCCACGACGCGGGCGCGGGCAAGGGCACGTGGCTGCATCACTACGACATGCGGACGTACTACCCGATCGCCAAGTACTTCCCCGAGCTGCGCTTCGACGGGGTGTACGCCGCCAGCGTGCTCGCGGTGGCCGACGGGAGGAACCTCGACCTCTTCGACAACCAGCCGATCCGCGATCTGCGCAATCACCAGCTCACCAACGTGCGCGACGCGAAGGCGCATCTGCTCGAGGTGCGCGCGCGCTTCAGCCCAGAGCGGTGGAAGCTCTTCCTCGAGGACATGAGCTACTTCCGTCGCGCGATGGGCGACGGCGGCTTCCTCGGATCGATGAACGATCACGGCGGCAACGCGACGCCCGTGTGGTTCTTGAGCGCGCGGGCGTTGTTCTCCTCGGCGCCTGCGAGTGACGCGACGTTGTGGAGAGGCGTGATCGCCGACATGGCGCTCCTCGCGCTCGCGATCATCATGCTGTGGTGGGCCTTCGGTGCGCGCACGGCGCTGCTCGCGCTGACCATCTTCGGCGCGATGGACTTCTACCAATTCGGCAGCAACTGGTTCGGAGCGGCCCTGCGCCACGACTGGCTCTCGCTCTGGGCGATCGGCCTCGCGCTGCTGCAGAAACGGAAGCTCGCGCTCGCCGGGGCGGTGCTCGCGTGGAGCGCGTGGATTCGCGCGTTCCCGGCGCTCACGTTGATCACGCTCAGTTTCCCGGTGGTGTGGGTCGGCGCGAAGTTGCTCCTGCAGAAGCGCGCCGTGGAAGCGCGCGAGGTGATCAAGCCACTGCTCACCGTGGTGCTCGGAGTGGTGGTCGCGAGCGTGGTGCTGGTGGGTTTGTCGATCGTCGTGTTCGGAGCGGACTCGTGGACCGAATGGCTCCACAAAGTGCAGACGCTCGACAAAGACAACCACCTCAACAACATCTCGTTCCGCACGTACATCAACACCGACAAGAAGGCCTGGTACGCCGCGGTGCTCGGTGGGCTTGCCCTGTTGTTGGTGACGCTGCGTCGCGCATCGCTCGTGCGCGCGGCCGCCTGGGGCGTGTCGCTGATCGCGATCGTGTTCAACCCGGCGAACTACTACCTGCACTCGGCGTTCTTGTTGGTGACGCTCGCGGGTGAACGCCACACGAGCCACGGCGCGACGGTGAAGACGCGCGGTGTGTTGGTTTGGCTCGTGCTCCTCGGAATGTGCGTGGCGTCGTATCTGACGAACATCTCGACCGACATGAACATGCACTTCAGGGACGAGACGGTGATCCTGTTCGGCACGCTCGGGCTGCTGTGGGTGCTCGAGTGGGGAAGACCCCGCGAGAATCTCGTTTAAGCGCCCGAAGGGAGAGGGAGTTAATTGCCGGCATCGGGCGCGTTCGTGATCCCCGCGTCGACTGAGTTGCTCTCACCGTTGCCAGCGTCGACCGACATCAACTTCCCTCCGCGCTCGTACTTCCACTCGCCGATCTTCTTGCCGTGATCGTAGCGCCCCACGGAGAGCACGCCGCCGTCGCTGAGCCAGCTCGTCCACACTCCATTGGGCTGCCCCTCGACGTACGCGCCTTCGAAGCGCGGCTCACCGCTGCGGTAGCCGCCGTGCCACATGCCCTCTTCCACTCCGGCGTCGAACTCGCCGCGCATCATCACGGCGCCGTTGTCGTGGAAGAACTTCCACTCACCTGACGGCTTGCCCTCGACCATCGTGCCCTGCTTCTCGATGCCGCCGGTCGGGTGCCAGAAGGTCCAAAATCCGATCGCGACCAACTCGACCTGATCTTCCGGTCGCGCGCGGCACACCAGGCAACCAAGCGTGCGCTGCTCACCATCGGCCTTCCACTGCCCCCCGTAGCGACCGCACGCCTTTGCCGCGTCGTCCTGCTCGCGGCCGTGCACGTAGTCGACGACGCGCCACTGTTCGCCGGTGGACCAGTACGCCTGCCACGGGCCTTCGTTCTCAGTGCCCATGCGCAATCCCTTCGCGCTCGGCTTCCCGCTGGGGTGGTAGTCGGTCCACACGCCGTTGGCTGCGTCGTCTTGCATCGGCCCCTCGGTGCGCAGCTGTCGTCCCCAGCGCCAGAACTTCCACGGGCCGGTGCGCGAGCCGTCTTGATACGCACCGACCCACTCGGGATCACCGTTGGAGTACCAGGCCTTCCACTCGCCCTCTTCTTTGCCCGCGTGGAAGATGCCGGTGCTGCGCCGTTGCCCGTTCTTGTGGAACCAGGTGTACGAGCCCTCGCGCAGACAGTCTTTGTAGTTGGCCTCGACCTCGAGCCGCCCTTCTTCGCTGTACGAGCGCCACGTGCCCTCGACGCAGCCGCGCTCGTAGCGCGCTTCCTCAGCGACCTTCCCGTTCGGGTGGAACGATTTCCAATCACCGGTGCCGTTCACGATCGTCGACGTGCCGTAGATCGATCCATCGGGACCGAAGAACGTGTGCTTCCCGATGGGCCCGCCGTCCTTGTACTTGCCCTGGCGCATGATCTCGCCGGTGGGGTGGTAGTCGGTGAAGGTGCCGTTGAGCGTTCCCTTCACGTAGTCGGCCTTCCAACGCAATTTCCCCGCGCCGTCGAAGCCGGTCCACACGCCGTCCATCTCGCCTTCGACCGAGCAGCCCTCGCGGCGATTTCTGAAATCGACGGACCAGTCTCCACCGCGCGAATAACAGGCGAGCGCTGCTGGGCCCGCGCGTTGTCCGTTCTTGAACAGCACCTCGCGCCACTTGTCTCCGCTCGGCAGATATTCAGTGAAGCGCCCTTCAGGCTCGCCCTTCAGGTACGGCCCCTCGAGGTGCTTGAGGCCGGTGTCCATGTGGTACGTGATCCACACGCCGGTCTCGCGGCCGTTGAGGAAGCTGCCCTCGCGCTCCTTCTTTCCCTCTTCGTTCCAGTAGATCCACGGACCGTCGCGCTTGCCGTTCTTGTACGCACCGCGCTCGGCGATGAGGCAGTTCTCGAACCAGCGCTCGTGCTTTCCGTTGCGCGCGCCGTTGGTCCACTCGGAGCGCTCGATCAATTGCCCGCCGGGGAGCTTCCACGTCCATTCGCCCTCGCGCTTGCCTTGCACCAGGCAGCCTTCCCAACCGTTGGCGTTGGTCCACTTTCCGCCGACGCAGCGGTGCTGGTCCTGCGCGAGGACGCTGGTTCCGATGAGGATGAGAAGGCCGAGAGATCTCATTTTCCGAGGAGCTTCTTCATCGCTTGATCTGCACCCACGCGCACCGGGCTGCCATCGAGACTCTTCAAGTCGCTCTGCGTGAGTGACACCTTGGGAGAGAACGCCGCGTTGTGAAACGCATCGAGCGCCTTGTCAGCGTCTTCGCCCGACGCGCACGCGAGCTGCGAGCCGTTGTCATCGAGCAGACAGAGATCGACTGCTTTCCCACGCGCCGCGACCGTGACGTGGAACGGAGCCTTGTCGCTGACGTCGAGGCGGGTGGAGCGGCTCACGCGCGCGGCGACGTCCTTGCCGAGCTCACTGCCATCGGAGGTCACGCGCACCGGCACCGCGATCCCGAGCATGCGGAAGGCAGTGGGCCAGCGCTGCAGCACCTCCTGATAGTCCGCGCGCGCTTCGCTCATCTTCCCCATGTGACGGAGTGAATCAGCGCGCCACGCCATGATGCGCCAGCGCCAGAGCGCTTCTTTCTTCGAGAGCCCGCCCAGCGCTGAAGTGGCGAGCTTCACCGCGTCGTCCCAGTTGCGCTCCTGGTAGGCGACCTCGCCTTCGAGGGAATCGAGCGGGAACTGCGCCTCGGGGAACTCCGCGTCGAGCTTGCGCGCGCGAGTGATCGCCGCGCGCGTCACGCCCGTGCCGAGGAGCGGAATGAGATCGCCCACGCGCCAATTCGACCAGTCCGCGGGATCCGAGAGCATGGGCCGCACGAGCAGCATCAGGCGATCTCCGCCAGAGAGCAGCTGCACCAGCGCGCGCCGAGCTTCCCAGCGCACCGCGACGAGTCTTGCGAGCTCAGCGGCAGGACCCGCGGGACCAGAAGGCCGCGGCGCGTACGCCATCTGCTCACCGAGCTGCGCGATTCGTCCATCGAGCCCGTGGAGATAGCGGAGCGTGCGGCTCATGCGCTCCATCTCGGGCTGACCTGAAGAGACGCCCATGCGCTGCTGCTGGCCGTAGAGCTCACCCGCGAGCTTGAGCGCTTCTTCCGACTGACCGACGGCGTCGAGCAGATCGACGAGCACCGCGCGACGCTCGAGCGCGAAGTGCGGGCGGTACCGCTTCTCGATGTACGTGGACCGCGAAGACTCGAGCGCGGCCACCGCCTGCTGGAACTGCCCCATGATGATGCTGAGGCTCGCGATCTGGTTGTCGACGGGATCGATGCAGTCCTTCAGCTTGCGCGCGCGATTCGACAGCTCTTCGGCTTGATCGAGCTTGAAGCGGATGTACGCGGCGCTCGAAGCGTTGCGGAGGATGGTGCAGTTCTTTCCCTGCGTCGCCTCCACACCGGCCATCGACCACTTGTAGGTGCCGGCGCGATCGCGATCTTCGAAGGCGATGCTCAAGAGACCGTTGTAGCCCTCGGCGCGATCCATCTCGTCGTCACTCTCGGCGAGCCGCTGGGCGATCTTCCGCGCCTCGTTGGGGCGACCCGATTTGAAGAGCGGCCACACGCGCAGGTACTCGGGCGCCGGTCCGTATTTCTCGCCGTAGCGATCGAGCAGCTCGAGGGCCTCCTCGTTGCGGTTCATCTCGGCGAGGACGAAGTGCTCTTCGAGCATCACCTTCATGCCCCACTCCTTGTCCTGGTCGCCGACGAGCTCATACGCGCGACGAACCCACGCGAGCGCACGGGCGTGGTTGCCTTCTTCGTCGAGCTGCGCACGCGCCATGGCCCAGGTCGCGGGGAACGACTTCGGATTCTTGGTGAGGATCTTCTCGGCGAGGTCGCGCGCCTTGATGAACTTGCCCTGGCTCACCTGGGTGAGGACTTCTTGCTCTTCGGCAGTGAAAGACCCGGCGAAATCGGCGAAGGACGGAAGTGCGCAGAGGATGACCAGGAGGCACACGCCCCTCACCCCGACCCTCTCCCCGCTGACGCAGGGAGAGGGAGATCTTTGGTCCCTCGAAATCAGGCAGCCCCCAACGTGGAGCGCGAGAGCTTCTCGATCGGCCCCTTGAGCGCGTCCTTCACGAGGAGATCGGCCTGCACGCCCGGCATCAATTCCATGCGGTGCGCGAAGAGAGGAAACGCGAGCGCCTCGACGTCCTCCGACGACACGAAGTCACGACCGAGGAGCACCGCGCGCGTCTGCAGCGCCGGAATCGCCTGCACGAGCGAGCGCGTGGAGACACCCTGCCGCGTGCGCGCGGTGTCACGCAGTCCCGCGGCGATATCCACGAGGCACTGCTGCACGGCGCGCGAGACCGCGACCTTCTCTCGCAGCAACTTGCGCGCAGCGATCACCTCGGAGCGATGCACCTTCGGCAGCTCCATCGCCACGCGCGGCTTGCCCCACGCCTCGAGCACGCGCAGCTCGGAGGCCATGTCGATGTGCTTCATCGTGAGCTTGAACAAGAAGCGATCGAGCTGCGCGAGCGGCAACGGATAGGTGCCCACCGAGTCGAGCGGGTTCTGCGTGGCCATCACGAAGAAGAGGTCGTCGAGCTTGTGGCTCACGTTGTCGACGGTGACCTGCTTCTCGGCCATCGCTTCGAGCAACGCCGACTGAACCTTGGGCGACGTGCGGTTGATCTCGTCGACGAGGAGCACGGACGCGAACACCGGCCCGCGGCGGAACGAGAACAGGTTGGTGCTGGTGTCGAAGATGGTCACGCCGGTCACGTCGGACGGCAGCAGATCGGGCGTGAACTGCACGCGGCGGAAGGTGGCGATACCCAGCGCGTCGGTGGGCGTCTCCTCGATGAACGCGCGGCCGAGCGCCTTCGCGAGCGTGGTCTTTCCGGAGCCCGGGTAGTCCTCCAGCAGCACGTGCCCGTCGGCGAAGAGCGAGACGAGCACCAGCTCGATGATGTCGTCGCGGCCGATCACGTCGTGACGGACGTGGTCGCGGATCTTCGCCGCGATCGCGCGAACTTCATCGAGGGTCGAGAGCACAGGGATCATGATGACTTTCGTTTCACCGGGTGAACCACCAACCGACAGGATTGAAGAGAGCGCCCACGCGGGCGAAGAACGGAGTGTGCGCGCGCAGCTCCGCACGCGTGGCGCGGGCCAGCTGTTCCACTTGCGCGCGGCCTTCCGCGTCGTCGTGACCGAGCGCGAGACGTAAGTGCGCATTCGTCAGCTTCACGAAGCTCGGAGCGCGGGAGGCGAGACGATCGGCGTGACGCTCACGGCTCTCTCCCCGGTGCCGCGCTTCGCCGAGATCGGAGAAGCCATCGAGCACGGAGCGATAGATGAGCCGGTGTGAGCCACGGCCGAGGCGCCGGTACACCTTCACCAGGAAGGAGCCGACGAGCGTGAGCCCAGCCAGCGCCCCCGCGATGAAGCCGATGAGCGCCCAGGGGATCACGAGCGGAGTCGGATCGTCGACGGTGCCCTCGGGATCTTTGCGAGCGAGCTCACCGAGCGCGGACTCGAGATCTTGATCGACGTGCGTGCCGGGCGGCTCGTCTGACTGCCGAGGGACGATGTCGAAGGTCACCCAACCCACTCCGTCGACGTAGAGCTCGGGCCACGCGTGCGCTTCATTCGCGAAGATCAGCACGGCGGATCCAGCGCCGCGCTGCTGGGTCTGCACGCCGTACCCAATCGCCACGCGCGCAGGCAGGCCCTGGCTGCGCAGCAGGAACACCGCCGCGTGAGCGAAATGCACGCAGTACCCGCGCATGTCGCCGAAGAGAAACTCCGCCACCGGGTCGTCGCCCACGAGCGTCTTCTCCTCGAGCGAATAGAAGCCCTTTTCCTCGAGGTACTCCTTGATGGCGAGCGCCTTCATGATGTCGTCGCCGACGAAACGGGGATCGACGTCGCGCACGATCTGCTCGGAGAGTTCGCCGTAGCGCGGATCCGCGGGCAGCTCGGTGTAGTGCTTGCGCATCTCCTCGGACCAATCGGCGGGCATCGCGTTGCGGCCGAGCAGCCGCTCCACCGGGCGCGTGAGGAAGAGCGAGTCGACGTCGTAGGCCGCGACGAAGCGGCGGGGATTGGGGTTCGAGAGCGGTGCGAGTTCCTCGGGGAAACCCACTCCGAAGAGCTGTGCGTGATCGACGAGCAGGTACATCGAGGTGCGCAGGCGGCGATGGAACTCCTCGACCTGCGGCGTCTTCACGCGCACCGGCGCGCCCGCGGGGAATTGCGTGGGCACGTCCGTATCGAACGCACCCGAGTTGTCTTCGACGAGACGATCGCCGACGAGCTTCGAGCGCACCGCCTGGCGGAAGTAGAGCGCGTCGTTGTCGGGAAGATCGTCGTGCAGCACGGCGACGGCGATCGGCTCGGGTGGCTTGTTGTTCTTGCTGCCGCCGCCGTTCTGATTCTTGTCCTTGTCGTCCTTGTCGTTGCCGCGGACGCCGATCTCGTCTTCCTTCGGCACCTCGAGGCGAGGCGGTTCACCGAGCAGGAGCACGAGAATTCCGCCGAGGAACAGCACCACCATCGCGAGCAGCCGGCGCGTGCGATTCACGCGCAACAGCAAGAGCGCGGAGAGCGCCACCGCCGTCACGCCGAGCACCGCGAGCACCGGCTCCGGCTCGATGCCGTGCGACCACGCCCAGTCGCTCAGGAAGCGGGGCTGGTGAATGCGCATGTGCCGGTGATCGGCGAACGAATGCGCGACGGCGAAAACTACCAGCGCGAGCTCCACCACCGAGAACGCGCGCCAGCGCGCGGAGCACAGACGCAGTCCCAGGAAGAAGCCGAAGCAGGTGAAGCCGAGGACCAGCGAGTCGGCCGCCATCAGCGTGAGCCACGGCGGGAGGAACGACGCGAGTGAGGTGAGGAGACGCGACGCGAGCTGACCGGTCACCGCGAGACCGAAGCCGAGGATGATCCAGTTCAGCAGGCGCGGACGCGTGGCCTCGAGTCGGTGGGCGAGGAAGGTGGCGGCGAGCGTGCCGATGATCGCGGCGAGGAGTCCGGGAGGCGTGGCGAGCGACCAGAGCCAAAGCACCACGGCGCCGCTCAGGAGCAACGCCTTGAGCAGGGTGACGACCTGCCCCTTCTTTCCGGTCTCCATGGTGGTGGCGCTCATGAGAGCTGCCCCGTGGTGCGATGAAGCACCTTCACCGGCAAGCCCTCAGCCTCGAGCGCCGCTCGAAGTTTCTTGAGCGAAGGCCGCGCCGCATCCAGCGACTGCTCAGGCTCGAACAACCACTTCTCCACCTTCGAATCAGGGACGTGCGCTTCACCCGCTTCATCGACGCCGATGATCACCGAGGCGCTCAGCCCGAACTTCCGCACGAAGCCCACCACCCGTTGCCGCCACTCGCCATCGACGGGAGGAACGAAGAGCAGACACGAGGTGAGCCGTCCTTGATCGATCTGCGCGGCCGCGAGGTCGAGCCCTTCCCCGCCCTTCTCCTTGTGACTCGCGGAATCGACCAACTGCTCCACCGCATCTCGCGCCGAGCGCGCAGGCTTCACCGAACCATCGGCCGTGAAGAACAGATCCGATCCGAGCAGACCCGCCTCGACGTAGAGGCGCGCCGCACCTGCACTCGCCTCGTCTTCCGGACCTGCGACGAAGAACGCCACGCTCACGGGCCCCGGAGCGAGCGCACGCTCAGGCATGCGCACCAGCAATTTGCGCGAGCGCGCGTACACCTTCCACAGCACGTGCCGCATCGGATCGCCGACGGCGTACTGGCGCATCTCGACGAGATCACCTTCCGCTCGCCCCGCGGGATTCGCCAGCGTCTCACCCTGGGAACGCCCTGCCTCGAGCGCCGCGCCACGCTTCGCAGCGACCGGCGTGATCGAGAGCGCCACCGGCCACTCGAGGTCGAAGCTGAGTCCGCAGAGCCCGAAGACGTCTTCCACGGTGAAGCGGCGAATGAGCTTGGTGAAGCGCCCACGCTCCTTCGCGGTGACGACCTCGGAGAGCAGTCCATCGATCGGCTCGAGCGAGACCTCGAGGCCCTTCGGATCGACCCAGTCCACCGAGACGTCGAGGACCAACCACCAGCCCAGCGAGGGAATGCGGAACCCCGTACCGGTGGCGCGCGTCGTCTCCAAACGCTCGGGCACGCTCACCGCCATGCCCTTCACGTGGCCGCGGAGAAGCACGGCGGCCAACGCCACGAGCAGCCCGCACACCGCGACGAGCAGCAGCGCTACCAGTCCGGCCGGGTAGAGGAGGAAGTCTGCCTCCTTCGGCGCCCAGAGGAAGACGAGCGCGGCCGCGGCAGCCAGGAGAATGAGCGCGCCGGCACGCAGTGGAAACAGGCGGCGCAGCCGGTCGAGATGCCGCTTCATCGGAGGTGCGATCTAACACGCCTCCTCGCCGCTCCCTTCCCTCCAACTTCGGTGACGAAATGGGTCTCTCTTTCCCAGCGGGAGAGGGCTGGGGTGAGGGCAGACTCCGCTAGGCTCTTCGCATGCGACTCCTCCCCGTCATCCTCGGGTTGTTGGCAGTCAGCTGTCTCACTCCTGTTGACGATCGCCCCGATGGAGGCACGGGAGGAGGCACAGGAGGAGGCGGCACAGCAACAGGAGGAGGATCCTCAACGGGCGGCGGATCGGGCGGTGGCTCCCCGACCGGTGGTGGCTCAGGCGGCGGAGTCACAGGCGGAGGCGGAGGCAGCACGACCTGCAGCCCCGCGTGCGGAATCGGCCGCGAATGCTGCGGCGGCATGTGCGTGAACACCTCGAACGATCCCTTCTCTTGCGGCAACTGCGACACGGTCTGCACGGGCGCGACGCCGTACTGCGGAGGCGGCGTGTGCAGCGCGCCTCCTTGTTCGATCGACGCGGGCGTGTGCGGAAGCGGCGAGAGCTGCTGCGGAGGCGCGTGTTGCGGCGCGGGCCAACTCTGCTGCGACGTGCAGGGTCCAGTGTCGGGCTTCCAGAGTTGCCACACGCCCACCGCGATGGAGCCCACGTGTCCTCGAGGCTGCAGCCCGCTGTGCCAGAGCGATCGGAACATCAAGACGGAGATCACTCCCATCGATGAGCGCGGCGTGCTCGAGCAAGTCGCGACTTTGCCGATCTCGAGTTGGCAGTACTCGAATGATCCATCCGCGACGCGTCACCTCGGCCCGATGGCGCAGGACTTCCGCGCGACGTTCAACCTGGGCGACACCGACCGCGCGTACAACCCGATCGACGCGCACGGCGTCTCGCTCGCTTCGATCAAGGCGCTCTACCGTCTCGTGCAGGACCAGCAGCTGCGCCTCGATCGTCTCGAGGCCGAGAACGCGCGCCTGCGCGCCGAGAACGCCGTCTGCCGCTGAGGCATTACGCGTGCATCGTCCCTGAGTGAACTTTCACTCGCGAAGGGAGCTGATCATGCGGGTCCATCACCTCAACTGCGTCTCGAGCTGCCCGTTGGGCGGAAGTCTGATGGACGGGAGGAGCAAGCGTTCGCTCCACGCCGAGCTCGCCTGCCACTGCCTGCTCCTGGAGACGAGTGTCGGCCTGGTGCTCGTCGACACGGGCTACGGCTACGGCCTCAGGGACGTCGCCGCGCCGCGCACGCGTCTCGACCCGGTCATGCTGGCGATCATGCAGCCCGAACTGCGGGAAGAGATGACTGCGTACGAGCAGGTGAAGCAGCTCGGCTTCCAGCCGAGCGACGTACGGGACATCGTGCTCACGCACCTCGACTTCGATCACGCAGGCGGTCTCGATGACTTTCCATGGGCGCGTGTTCACCTCCTCGCGGACGAACAGGCTGCGGCGTTCGCGCGGCGCACGATGCTCGATCGCATGCGCTATCGCCCCGCACAGTGGGGCACGCGCGCACAGTGGAAGACCTACCGGGGCGGCGGCGAGCCCTGGTTCGGGTTCGATTCCGTGCGTCAGCTCGACGGAGTGTCGACCGACGTAGCGATGATTCCACTCGTCGGCCACACGTTGGGTCACGCAGGCGTCGCCGTGAAGCGCGACGACGATTGGTTGCTGATGTGCGGGGACGCGTACTTCTTCCACGGTGAAATGGATCCGGTGAAGCCCTGGTGCCCGCCCGGGCTCCGCGCATACCAGACGATGATGGAGAAGGATCGCGGCGAACGTCTTCGCAACCAGGAGCGGGTCCGACAACTGGCGAAGGAGCATCGCGGTGAAGTGACGGTGCTCTGCGCCCACGATGCGACTGAGTTCGAGTCGGTGGCGAGGCGAGCACTCGGCACTCCCGCGAGTGGACGAAGGAAGATGCCGGGAGAACCGCGCCGTCCGAACGAGCCGCTCCCCCTCTATCCAAGGCACGAGCACTGAGCTGAGAGCGGTGCTCACGAAGAGATAGTCTGCGCGCTCCATGGCAGCGAAGAAGCGCGTCGACCCCACCATGAAGGAGCTGCGGCGGCTCTTCATGTTCAACCAGCAGACGCCGGTGCGTCAGGCGTTCCTGCGACAGATTGGAG
>CBIHPJ010000146.1:0-14470 GCA_966211295.1 uncultured Myxococcales bacterium
AGCTCGAGTGACGACGCCGCCAGCCAGCCCGACCAGGTGGGCATGCCGGCCTGCGCCGAGGGCACCTTGAGCGGCGTCTTCTGCTCCGAGGCGTCGATCACCCGGTACATGAAGTTCTTCCGCTTCGCCTCGGCGCCGAAGACGTAGCTGGTGCGGGCGATGAGCGAACGACCGCGCGTCATCAGCAGCTCTTCCACCTCGCGCTTGTGCTTCGCGTAGACACTCAGGGGATGGGTCGGTGAGTCCTCGTCGTACTGGGGCGCGAGGCCGTCGAAGACGTGCTCGGTGGAAAAGAACACCACGCGCGGCTGCGGTCCCAGCACCTGCAGGAGGTTCTTCACCGTCTGCACGTTCTCGCGGTGGCTGCGCTCAGGATCCTTCTCGCAGCCGTCGACCCAGGGCCACGCAGAGGCCACCACCACCGCGCTCGGATTGAAACGATCGACCACGCGCTGAATCGCGGCGAGATCGAGAAGGTCCATCGATTCGGTGGCGAGCCCGCCTCCGTTCCGCGCGACGCCGAGCGTGTCCCACGCGCGCAACTTCTTCAGCGCTCTCGCTTCGATCTCGCGAATGCGAGCGCGGGTCGTCTCGAAGTCCTGCCCCACGTCTTCGAGCTGGTCCTCGGTCTTCTCGTTGATCCCGAAGCGCGCCTTCAGGTTCGCCTCTTCACGAGGCGTGAGCGAGCCGAAGACGTTCTGAACCTTCGTGGCCAGCTCAGGCGCGATCAGCGGCTCCGGCGGGTCGCTCGCCGCGCGCATCACCTCAGAGCCGACGAGCCCCGAAGCACCGACGACGAGAAGACGACGGTTCATCGGACTGCTCACCGGTCTTTGGTCGCCCAGTCGTACTTGATGTGGCTCACGTGCGGATCGAGCCGGACGATCTCGTTCGGATCGTGCGGAATGCTCGCGCAGTTCGCGACGATCGCCGGCGTGTTGCCCACGCACTTGAAACCGTTCCACACGAACGGAGGCACCTTCACCAGCACGTGGTTGTCGTTCCCTACGTAGATCTCGTTGAACTCGCCGCGCGTCTTGCTGCCTTCGCGATCGTCGTAGCAGACGAGTTTGATCATCCCGTGCGGCACTGCGTAGTTGATGATCATCTCCTTGTGGAGGTGCCAGCCCTTCACGATGCCGGGGTAGATCGTCGAGAAGTAGATCTCTCCGAACTTCACGAACTCGGGATCCGTGGCCTTCAGGTGATGCATCACCTTGCCGCGATCGTCAGCGATCACGCGACGGGGAGAGACGACGACACCTTCGATCATGTGGGCGCTGTAGCACCGGGGCCGAGTCTGGCATACGCCTCTGGTGGTCTCGCTCCGCGCCCGCGCGACGTCCTTGTTCAGCGCACTGCTGGGTTCGGGGCAGTCCACCGACGCCTTCACGCTGCGCAGCACGCTCGCGTTGATCTCGGCGATCGCCCTGGCCATCGCGATTCAACTGTCCAGCGGGCTGCACCCTGATTCCTTCAACATCACGCTCGGCGCGTTGCTGGTGACGCTGGTCGCCGTGGTGCTGCCTGAGCGCGAGCTGCCTGCGCGCGCTGGAGTGGGCGCTTCGCTCGCCTTCGTGATCGCGCTCACCGTCTTCTTCGTCATCCGCTTCAGGACCTGGCCCGGGGTCTACCTGAGCGAGTCGGCGAGCTTCGCCTGGTACAGTGTCTTCCTCGGCTTCGCCGCTGTGAGCTGCGCGGCGCTGCTGATCAACCCGCGCAGCCAGACCTTCCTGGGCTTGATGCTGGGCATGGGCTTCGGGCTGGGAGTGTGGCTGCTCAGGTCCTCGCCTGCTCCGCACATCGACGTCTGGGCCTGGCACAACTCGGCGTACGAAGCGCTCGCGCAAGGCACCGATCCGTACGCGATCACCATGCCCAACTTGTACGGGCACACGAAGTTCTTCGCGCCCGGTCTGGCCGATGAAACCCACGTCTTCGTGGGCTACCCGTACCCACCGGTGACCCTGCTCGCGGGAGCGGTGGGCCAGCTGCTCGCGGGTGACTATCGCTACTGGAATCTGCTCGCGCAGGTCTGCGCGGCAGGGTTCATCGCGCGCATCCGGCCGGGACGCATGGCGGCGCTCGCAGCGATCGTCTTTCTCTTTCAGCCGCGCAGCCTCTTCGTGCTCGAGCAGGGGTGGACCGAGGCGACCTCCGTGCTCGCCCTCACCTGCTGCGTGTGGTGCGCCGTCAACCAGCCGCGCGCGTTGCCGTGGGTCTTCGGAGTGATGCTCGGCGTGAAGCAGTACTTCGTCTTCGCCGTGCCGCTGTTGCCCCTGCTGCTCGACACGAAGGATCCGCGGGTGCTGGTGAAGTTCCTCCTTACGGCCGCGATCATTCCGGTGATGCTCACGGTTCCGTTCATCCTCTGGGACCCGCACCCGTTCTTCGACTCGGTGGTCGCCTTTCAGGCGAAGCAGCCGTTCCGGCCCGAGGCTTTGAGCGTGATGGCGTGGCTGGTGCAGCGAGGTGGCCCCATGCTCCCGCTCAACCTGTGCTTCGTGCTCGCGGCCGGCGCCGTGGTGCTGTCGCTGTGGCGCAGTACGCGCTCACCCGCCGCGTTCTCCACGGCCTTCGCGCTCGCGCTCTTGTTCTTCTTCTTCTTCGCGAAGCAGGCGTTCACCAACTACTACTACTTGATCATCGCCTCGCTCTGCACCGCGGCCGCCGCCGGCTTCAGCCCCGGTTTCAGCGCGAACGCCGCTGAGCCCAGGGCGGATACCTGAAGGCCGATCGCACGGTGCGGAAGGTGTACTTGAAGAGCCCCGGCACATCGACCGACGAGCTGTCTGCCTCGTAGCGCACCGGGCACGGCACCTCGCCGACGCGGAAGCCCTTGGCGACGGCCTCCATCAAGATGTCTGAAGCGAACGCATGCGTGTCGCTGAAGGTGTCGAGCGGCATCGCGCGGATCACTTCCTTCGAATACGCGCGCATGCCGCTGTGCCACTCGCCGAAGGTGGTGCCGAACCAGAGGTTCTCGAAGAGCGTGAGGGTGCGATTGCCCAGCCAGCGGTAGAGCGGCATTCCGCCCTGGAGCGCTTCGGCGCGGGTGCGAATGCGGTTGCCCTGAATGAGATCGTAGTGACCGCGCGCGACGTACTGGACCATCAGGTCAGCGAGGCTCGGCTCGTACTGGTAGTCGCCGTGGATCTCGATCGCCACATCGCCGCCCTCTTCGAGGAAAAGCTTGAACAGGCGCTTCAGGTTGCCGCCGTAGTTCGAGTTGATCTCGTGAGTGACGCAGCGGATTCCGAGTTCCTTCGCGACGTCGGCGGTCCGATCGGTGCTCCGGTTGTTGCCCACCACCACGTACGGCTTCAGCGAGTCGGGGATGGCTGCGTACGTCTTGGCAAGCGTCTTCTCGACGTTGTACGCGAGGACCATCACGAAGGGCTTCATTGGGGTCGCGCCCATAGTCGACGCCGGAGACAGCATCAAGATGACCATGAAGGACCTGGGCGCGAGCGCCCACCCGTTGCACGCTTCCAGCTGCGCCGCCTGCGGCGGTGAGCTCGAGCGCCACTTCGAGAAGGTGCGCGATCCGCAGACCCTCGAGTGGTTCTCGATTCTCGAGTGCGCTCGTTGCGGGCTGGGCCACACCGATCCGCAGCCGGCCGATCTGACGCCGTATTACGGAGCGCGATACCACGGCGGCCGCCACAGCTTCACCGACGCGTGGTGCATCGCGCGGCGGCTGCGCTTCCTGCGGCAGGCCCACCCAGAGCCGAAGAAGCTGCTCGACGTCGGCTGCGGCGATGGCCGCTTCCTCGAGGCGGCGCGCGGCAAGGGGTGGCAGGGCTTCGGCACTGAGATGAACCCCGAGCCGCCCCGCGCGCGCGGCTTCGTGGTGGAGACCAGCGTGGACGGTGCCGGCAAGCACGGCCCCTTCGACGTGATCAGCTTCTGGCACAGCCTCGAGCACTTCCGAGATCCGCGCGCGGCGGTGGAAGGCGCGGCGAAGCTGCTCGCTCCGGGCGGCACCCTGCTGATCGCGGTGCCTGATGCGGGCGGAATTCAGGCGAGGGCCGCGGGCGCGCACTGGTTTCATCTCGACGTGCCGCGCCACCTCTTTCACTTCACGAAGAGCTCGCTCACCCAGCTGCTCGAGCGCGTCGGGCTCGGCGTGCGGCGCTCGTGGCACCAGGAGATCGAGATCGACGTGTTCGGCTGGCTTCAGAGCCCGCTCAACAAGTTCACGGCGACGCCGAATGCGCTCTTCGACACCCTGACGGGCCGTCCTACTCCAGCGCCGAAGCTCGCCGTCGGCCGTGACTTCGCGGTGGCGACTGCGTTCGGCCCGCTGGCCGTGGCGGCGACCCTCGCTTCCACCGCGCTGGGCCGTGGCGGAACGCTCGTGGTCGCTGCGTCAAAACACTAAACGTCTCCCTCTCCCTGCGAGCGGGGAGAGGTCGGGGTGAGGGGCGTCACCTGAACCACTCACGACACGGGCGAAGCGTGAGCCACCACCGTGATCGCGGCGGCCTTGTTCGCCTGCGCGGCGAGGAACTCGATGGGCAGCGACGCCGCGAAGATCGGCAACGATCCCGCGACCGAGGCCGCGAAGTGCACCGCGCGCTGGCCCGCTGACATCGAAGAGAGCGCGCCGCGATCCTTCACCCACTCGTAGAGGAAGTTCTCGTGCGGGAGCACGCGGTTGAGCGCGCTCTGAATCCACCCGCTCGTTCCGTACTCGGGAAGAAACGGCACGTGCTTGCTCACCGTGAAGCCCGCGCGCCGCAGGCAATCTTCGAGCGTCGACGGCTCGAACTGCAGCAGGTGCCGCGGCGGATCGAGGTGGAACCAGCCACCCTTGAACGCCTCGCTCTGCCAGCTCGCGAAGTTCGGCACCGACACCACCAGCGCCCCGCCGGGAGCGAGCATCGAGCGCAGCTCCCTCAGCAACTCCACCGGCTGCTCGAGGTGCTCGAGCACGTGCCACATGGTGATCACGTCGAACTTGCCCAAAGACTCCTTCACCGAGGCGAGCGGCGCGCGCACCAGGCGCAGGTTCGGTTCTTCGAGGGTGGTGCCGAGGCTGTACGGTTCCAACCCCACGCATTCGAAGCCACGATCCGCCATGAAGCGCGCAAACTGGCCCGCGCCGGCGCCGTAGTCGAGCAGGCGGCCCGCCCGGCCAGTTCCTCCTCGCGCGCTCTCGACCAACTTCGCGCGCTGCCAGGTGAACAACGAGAGCGCCGAGCGCGCGCCCCGCTGCGCCGCGGTGTCGCTCTGCTCGAACGGCGGATACAGCTCGGACGGCGGCGGTGCGTGCCTCGCGTCGGTGAAGACCAACCGGCAATCGCGGCACCGAACGATGTCGTAGCCGCGCCGCGAGGTGAACTCGCTGGCCAGGTGCGAGCCCCCGCACATGGGGCACGTGAGAGCGTCAGTCATGATGTCTCTTCGTGGGAATCGTCGAGTGCTTCGGATCAGCCACGTAGAGCGGCAGGCCGATCGTGTCTTTGTACACGCGCGCCAAATAGATGCCGATGGTGCCCACGGCGAGCACCAGCCAGCCCAGGTGCAACGCGACCATCGCTGCGAAGACGCGCAGCGTGTACTCGACGGGAAGCTTCGGCCACGCGACCAGTCCAATCGCTCCGATCACGTCGAGTGCAAAGAACGCCACGCCCACGTAGGCGAGCAGGCGCAGCGGCCAGGTCGACGAGGTGAGGATGCCCGCGACACCGAAGCGGATCGCGCTGAACAGGTTGTAGTGCGTCTCGCCGATGATCCGCTTCTCGCGCTTGTACGGAATTCCCTCGCGGCGGAAGCCGACGTAGCCCACCTGCCCACGCACGAAGGGGAAGGTGCTGCGGCTCGAGAGCACGTGCTCCTTCACCTTGCGGTCGATGAGGAAGAACTCGGCCATGTCGAGCACGATCTCGTGCTCCGACACCTTGCGCGTGAGCCGGTAGAAGAGCTTCCGCGCGAGGTGCATCAGGAAGAACTCTTCGCGCTCGGCCCGAATGCCGTACGCGATGTCGGCGCCGTCGAGCCACCGCTCGATGAACTTCGGAATCATCTCGGGCGGATCTTCGCAGTCCACATCGATGTTCACGCTCGCGTCGCCCGACGCGTGCCGCATGCCCGCGGAGATCGACGCCTGGTAGCCATAGTTGCGGCTCAGGGTGAGCAACTGCACGCGCGGGTCCTTCTCGCGCAGCGCGAGCACCGCCGCCTCGGTGCCATCGGTGGAGCGGTTGTTCACGAAGAGAATCTCGAAGCGAACCTTCGCGTCGAGCGTGGCGAGCGCCTTCGCGAGTCGCTCGAAGAAGAGCGGCACCGCCTTCTCTTCGTTGAACACCGGGCACACGATGGTGACCAGCTTGCGGGCATCGCCGCCGACATCGTTCATGACGCGGTCTCTACCTTGGCCCTCGCGCGAGAAGCGCTCGGCGCAGCGGGACGTTAGATGGGTTGGCTCGCTGGCGCCGCGGCGACCGACTTCGCATCTCGAAGCATCCACCAGGCGCCCACCACATACGTCGCGAGGCCGCACATCAGCGTGGCGGTGAACCCGAAGTGCATCGAGATGATGAGCGAGAGTGTCGAGCCGACGACGCTGGTCGCTCCGTTCAGTCCCCAGGCCCACGGCACGAGCTCAGGGTCGAGGGCCGTCGCCGTCTTCACTCCGAGAGGGAGCAACATGCCCATCAGGGTGCCGAGGGCAGCGATCAGGATCGCTGACACCACGATTCGCAACACGAGAGGCAACCCCAGCAAGACATTGAAGACGGGACCGAGCACCACCGCGTAGGTGAGGAGCAGCCCGGCGAGGATCATCACCACGCGGCGGATCGCACCCTCGCGGCCGAGCTTGTCTTCCAGTCGCGTCGAGAGCGCACTCCCGATGCCCGACGAGCCGAGCAGCGTCGCGAGCACCACGCCCAGCGCGTAGATCGGGTGCCCGAGGAACAAGATGAAGCGCTGCATGAGCCCGAGCTCGACGAGAATGAAGCCGAGCCCCAGGCACAAGAAGTAGCCGAGCACCTTCACCTTCGCGGCACGATTGGTCTGGAGCACCTCGCGACGGAACATCAGCAGCGGCAGCACCACGAGACCGACGGTGAGCACCAGCGAGATGACCAGCACGATCTGGAGGATCAGCAGCCCGAGGTTGTTCTTCTCGAGCTGACCGCCCTTGGTGAGCACGTTCAGGAAGTCAGCGCCGCGCAAGGTGTAGAAGAAGAAGGGCTTGTTGTCGGTGACCGGCGTGAGATCGAACGGCTGCGCCTCGTAGAACTTCGCAGCCGGAGTCGCGAGGTACTGAGCGAGGCTGGGGTCGAGCCCTGCCATGCCCATCGGCCGATAGAGCACGTGGAGACCCGTGCTCGCCGCCTCTGCATCGAGCTTCGCGACTTCATCGGGCGTGTACGGCGTGCGTTTGAGCAACATGGTCGCCATGCGGTTGTCCGCGACCACGTAGAAGTGCTGGGGGTGCTCGGCTTCACCCACGCCGAGCCTGGAGAGCGCTTCGCGGCCGAGCCCCGCGAGCCTCAAGAACTCGATCGGCGGGCGGCCATACCACCGCGTCATCGAGAGCACGCCCTCGGGCTTCAGGTGCTCGAGGTAATCGACGAACGCGTCTGCGGTGTAGAGGTTGTTCTCTGAGAGCGTGAACGCACCCGCGGCGCTCGCAGCCCAGGTGTCGACCAGCGTCGCCTGAATGCTCGAGTACTTCTCTTGCGAGCGACGCACGAAGCTGCGCCCGTCATCGACGTTCACCTCGATGCCGGGCCGGCGATAGAGGTCACCGTTCCAGTCGACGTAGGCGCCCTTCATGATGATGTCGGCGATGATCGGGTTCACCTCGACGCCGACGATGCGCGGCACTCCGGCGCGCAAGGCGGAGATGACGTCAGGGCCGCCGCCGGGCCCGATGATCAACGCGGGCCCCTCTTTTCGCAGCGAGTACACCATCCCGGCGACGACGCTCTCGCTGAAGCGGCGGGGTGCGTTGTAGCCGCCGGCGGCGATGTCCTTCGAGTACATGCGCGTGGCAGCGTCCGCGTCGATGTGCAGCCACTTGTGATCGGCCTCGCCGGTCGAAACCGTGACGCGCGAAAAGCTGTTCCAGCGTTCGAACTCGACGGCCGCCTCGTTGAGGAACTTGGCGCCCTGCTTGATCTTGAAGGTCGTCGCGCTGGAAC
Source organism: uncultured Myxococcales bacterium (assembly GCA_966211295.1). GTDB lineage: Bacteria > Myxococcota > Myxococcia > Myxococcales > Myxococcaceae > Archangium_A. Next base: position 8,160 of record CBIHPJ010000146.1, read on the forward strand.
CGATCAACACGACCATCGCGGCCATGGCGATGCCACCCAACGCCGCCACCGCCTGGTGCGCCTTCGTCTTGTTGGTGGCTGAGAGTGCGAGGAGAACGCCGCCCACTGCGCTGGCAGCCCCCGCCGCCAGCACCGCCCCCGGACCACCGAGCGCGGGCACGAGCGGAACGATCACCACGCACCCGAGTGCGGCGCCGATGAGGTCGAAGGCGTAGACGCGGCCGATGTTCTCGCGAGCGGCGGCGATCGCCAGCGAGATCGCGAAGCCAGACGCGAGAAAGGGCAACGCAGTCGAGAAGTACAGCCTGTAGAGCCGGCTCACGTTCTCGCTCGAGAGATCGACCGAGAGAGGGTTGTTCACCGCGACGTCGAGGGCCAGCACCGACAGCGGAGCGATCGCTACTGCGAACAAGCCGGCGAGCCAGGGCAGACGATCCTGCGTGAAGACCTTCGGGAGCAGGTAGATGGCGACGCCACTCACCGCGATGCCCAGCAGCGCCAGGGACACCAGCAGGAAGGCGAAGTGGTAGTACATCGTGACGCTGAAGATGCGGGTGAAGAGAAGGTTGAGCGCAATCGACGCTCCACTCGTCAGCCCGACGCCCAGACAAAACGTTCTCAAGTTCATCCGTACTCCCGGTGGACCAGCGGCGTGCACCTATTACGAACTTCCCGCGAAGGGCTACTTTTCGCGTGAGCGCTCGAGCAGGGTCCGCAGCAATGGCGTGTCGTAGTCCTTCATGACGCACAGGAGCCGACCATCGACCTGCGCGCACGCGAGCATGGGAAACGCGTCAACGGCAAACCTGGGATCGAACGGGACGTAGATCGTCTCGCGATCGAGCTCCGTAGGCAGCAGACGGTGCGTGCAATCGGTGCCCGCCGGGGCGCGGCCCACGTGCCCGCTGTTGATGCTCAGGTGCTGCCGGTAGACCTCCCACGAGAGCGCGGCGATGTACTTGCCATCGAACGGGCAGATCCACTGCAGCTGCACCGGGTTGACGACCACGTGCTTGTACCCTTCCTTCATCAGCTGCCAGGCGGGATCCTTGAACGGTTCGAAGGGCGGGAACGCCTTCTGAAGCCCCGAGTGCGCCGGGTCGAGGTCAGCGAGCTGAAGCAGCACGGCCCCGCCCAGCACGAACTGACGGACCCAGGGGGTGCGCAGGCGCGCTGCGGTGAGCACGGCGGTCAGCGTGAGCAGCGCCGCCAGGGGCCACATGAAGCGACCTGAGCCGCGGAAGACCGACGGCCACGGCGCCAGCCGTTCATAGAACGAGGTCCAGTTCGCGATCGGCTTCCCCGCGAGGGTGACGATGTTCGACCACGAATAGATGGTCATCACGGCGACCGCGATCAGCAGCGGCAACGCCAGCCACAGATCGCGCGCGGCCGGCCGGTACTTCACGAGCAGCCCGAGCCGCAGCACCAGCAGCAAGAGCACGCCGAGGCCGAGGTACGCGAAGCCCTCGTATTGGCGAAAGGCGACTGGGATGGCGCCCATGAAGCGGCTCCACACGCCGGGATTGAAGAGCGACAACAGGTCAGCGGAGAACTGACCGAACCCCTCGGCGGTGAAGTTTCCCATCGGGGTGGTGCGCGCGGCCGCGAGGTAGCCGAACAGGTACGCCGAGCTGGCGCACACCACGGGGCCCGCCACGAGCCAGGCCACTGACTCCCGCGCCTTGACCTGGCGCAGCAGGGCCAACCGCAACGTCGACGCTCCCACGAGCGCGGAGCCCATCGCAGCGAGGTACGGGTGAATCGAACAGGCGAGGAAGCCGAGCGCGAGCGTCACCGCGCCCGTGCGACGCGAGCTCTCTGGACTCGAGACGGGCCACAGACACGCGCCGACGAGCCCGGTGAGCAACCAGAACGACATCAGCGCCGGGTGGCCGTATCGGGTGGTGACGATCGGGCTCAGCACGAATAAGCATCCGGCCAGCGTGAGGCTGGCGGTGTCCTTGAGCCAGGCACGGCACACCAGCACCCCGGCGATGCCGTTCGCAGGGAAGGAAGCGACCATCCACAGACCGAAGAGCTGCATGCGCTCGCCGAAGAACGGCGAGAGCACCTTGCCGATCACCGAGAGGAGCGGAATGGCATCGGTGAGCGCTGCGCTGGTGCCTGTCGGAGCGATGAGATCTGGCGCCTGGGCGAGCGGCACCCCCCACGGGCCGTTGCGCGTGAACAGCCACCCGAAGAGGTGCGCCATCCAATCGCCGTCGATCATCCAGTCGATGTACGTCGGGTTGGCGAACTGGGTGAGGCCGAGCGCGTGCGCCCAGACGACCCCGAACACCGACACGATCACGAGCGCGCGAGACGTGGCGATTCGAGGAGCCATTCGAGACTGCTCCCAATAGCTCACCCCGAGTGAAATCAAAGCTCTCTCGATGGCATCGCGCGTGCTCCGCGAGCCAACTTCGGGGGGAACAATGGAGCTCTGGCAGGTGCGGAAGCAGTACCGCCAGGTGGCGATGCGGCTGAGAAGGAGCAAAGGGCCGCTCGACCAACACCTGGAACGAATCGAGGAGCAGGTGCTGACGGCGCTCGCGCAGTGCGATCGCTACGAGACGGAGCTCGCGGTGCTCCGGCTGGCGCTTCGGTGTTCCAGAGCGCGCTTGCGGCGAATGAGAAATTGGCTCGAGTGCTCGGGGCTGCTGCGCGCGATGAGCCCGTCGCTGGTCAGGAAGGACGACGAGCCCGCGGCCGACGAGCTGGTCGAGGTGCTCGAAAAGCGGGGGCGCGAGACCAACTACCTGCGGCAGCTGCTCGACGAGCTGGCCCATCTCCAGCGCCGGCTCACCGAAACCAAGGAACGCCTCGGTCGCATGACCGCGGAGGGCACGAAGAGCCTGCAGTTACTCTTCACGCACCTGAGAGTTCGGGGCGAAGAAGCGCTCGATTGAGCCTTGAATGGCTGGGTTGCGGCGACTAGTGCAGACAGCCCATGTTGCAGTTCGGAATCGACGGCTTTTCCTTCGAAGATCTCCACCGTCCTGCCGGACTTCAGCGGCTGCATGTGCGGTTTCTCGAGACGCTGCGCGAGGCCGATCCCGCGCTCCACCAGCGCTTCGCGCACTACTCGCACGAGATGGGCCGAGGCACCGTCCGGGGAGGGCTCACCCCGCCCGTCGAGTCAGCGCTGCTGATCGACGTCGCCGATCAGGTGGGCAAGTTCCTCGGCAAGCTCTTCAACGTCGAGACCGAGCTCCACGCGCTGCGCAGCAAGCTCCTCGATGAAGGGAAGCTCTTCGAATTCAAGCGCGAGTTCGTCACGCGCCGCGTCTTCAAGAAGGGCGCGCAGAACCGGCCTACGCGTGAAGAGCTGCCTGAGCTCGACTCGCGCGTGCAGCTGCTGTTGTCGCTCGGTTACGGCGCGCCGCTCCCTCCGGATCACAAGACGGGCTCGTCTTCGATCGATCACGAACGCGCACTCGCGGAAGCGACGCTCAACCTGATGCACCACGAGCGCACCACGGGCGTGGAGTTCGAGCCGCTGCGCGCGAAGCTCCTCGCCAGCGCGGAGGGTAAGGCGGCCTTCGGCTCCACGCTCATCGGTGAGCCCCTGGCGCAAGTGCGCGGGCTGCTCTCGCTGCTCGATCGCTGGACCTGGGCGCGCGCGAGCTTCACGCACACGTTCCACGGCTGGAGCACCATCAACCAGCCCAAGCCGCTCATCCCCGACAAGCTCGTGGAGCTGAAGGTCGTCTCGCCTGAGACCTTCGAGGGACCCGATCAGCACCTCCGCCGGCGCGATGGTTTCGGTCTCACCGATCCCCGCGGCGACGCGCGCATGGTGATGAGCGAGGTCGACGCGTGCGTGCTCTGTCACGAGCGCGAGAAGGACTCCTGCAGCCACGGCTTCAAGGAGAAGGCGACCAGCGAAGACGCGCCCGTCACGTACAAGAAGAACGCGGCCGGCATCGAGCTCGCTGGTTGTCCGCTGGAAGAGCACATCTCCGAGATGCACCTGCTCAAGAGCCGCGGCGATTCGCTCGGCGCGTTGGCGATGGTGGTGCTCGACAACCCGATGTGCGCGGGCACCGGTCATCGCATCTGCAACGACTGCATGAAGGCCTGCATCTTCCAGAAGCAGGAGCCGGTGAACATTCCGCAGATCGAGACGAGCGTGCTCACCGACGTGCTCGCGCTGCCGTGGGGCTTCGAGCTCTACGGCCTGCTCACGCGCTGGAATCCGATCAACGTGCGCCGGCCGTTCGCCGCGCCTGCGATGGGCAAGAACGTGCTGGTGGTCGGCCTCGGCCCCGCTGGCTACACGCTCGCCCACCACTTGCTGAACGAGGGCTTCACCGTCGCGGGCATCGACGGGCTCAAGATTGAGCCGTTCCCCGCGTCGCTCACCGGAGCCGATGGCAGCGCCTTCAAGCCGATTCGCAACTGGCGCGAGTTCACCGCGCCCCTCGACCAGCGCGTGCAGGAAGGCTTCGGCGGAGTCAGCGAGTACGGCATCACCGTGCGCTGGGACAAATCGTTCCTCACCCTGCTCCACTTGACGCTCGCGCGCAGGGAAGGCCTCCGCATCTACGGCGGCGTGCGCTTCGGTGGCACGCTCACCATCGACGACGCCTGGGCGCTCGGCTTCGACCACATCGCGATCGCCGCGGGCGCGGGCAAGCCCACCCTGGTGCCGATGAAGAACAACCTCATCCGCGGCATTCGCGCGGCGAGCGACTTCTTGATGGCGCTGCAGCTCACCGGTGCCTCGAAGCGCGACTCGCTGGCGAACCTGCAGGTGCGCTTGCCGGCCGTGGTGATCGGCGGCGGACTCACGGGCATCGACACCGCGACGGAGCTCTTCGCGTACTACCCGGTGCAGGTAGAGAAGACGCTCGCGCGTCACGAGGTGCTCGCTGCGTCCATGGGCGAAGCGGCGGTGTTCGCGAAGATGAATCCCGAGGAGCTCGGGGTCTACCAGGAGTTCCTCGAGCACGGCCGCGCGTGCCGCGCTGAGCGTGAGCGCGCGAAGAAGCTCGGTGAGGAGCCCGACTTCGTGAAGCTGGTGCGCTCGTGGGGCGGAGTCGCGCTCTGCTACCGCCGCTCACTGATCGAGTCACCGGCGTATCGCCTCAATCACGAAGAGGTCGCGAAAGCGCTCGAAGAGGGAATCCGCTTCGTGGAGCGCGTGGCTCCGGTGGAAGCGGTGCCCGACGAGTTCGGCGCAGTGAAGGCGCTCAAGTTCGAGCGCATGCAACTGGTGGATGGAAAGCTGGAGTCGAGTGGTCAGCACCTCGAGCTCGAAGCGCGCACCGTGTGTGTCGCCGCGGGCACCTCGCCCAACGTCACCTACGAGCGCGAGTACCCGGGCACCTTCCAGCTCGACTCGAAGGGCTCGTACTTCAAGGCCTACGACGTCGTGGGTGGCGAGCTCGTCCAGAAGTCCGGCGGCTTCTTCACCAGCTACGCGAACCACGGGAAGTACATCTCGTTCTACGGCGACAACCACCCGGCCTACGCGGGCAACGTGGTGAAGGCGATGAGCTCGGCGAAGGACGGCTTCGTGCACGTCGCGAAGTTGTTCCACTCGCACGTGACCTCGCTGAACGCGGCCGATCAGTCGACGCGCGAGGCGGGACGCAAGGCGCTCTTCGGCAGGCTCGACGACGCGTTCAACGCGACGGTGGTGGCGGTGAACCGGCTCACGCCGACGATCGTCGAGGTGGTGGTGCACGCGCCCTTCGCGGCGCAGCACTTCGAGCCCGGCCAGTTCTACCGGCTGCAGAACTTCGAGCGCACCGCGCCGATGATCAACGGCGTGCGACTCACGATGGAAGGGCTCGCGCTCACCGGTGCGTGGGTCGACAAAGAGAAGGGGTTGATGTCGACCATCGTGCTCGAGATGGGCGGCAGCTCACGGCTGTGCGCGACGCTGAAGGAAGGCGAGCGCGTGATCCTCATGGGTCCCACGGGAACGCCGACGCACATCGTGAAGAACGAGACGGTACTGCTCGCGGGCGGCGGCCTCGGCAACGCGGTGCTGTTCTCCATCGGCCAGGCGCTGCGCGCGGCGGGGAGCAAGGTCCTCTACTTCGCGGGCTACCGGAAGGCGGCGGACGTCTACCACCAGGACAAGCTCGAGGCGGCGGCGGACCAGGTGATCTGGGCCGTGGACTCAGGCGAGCCGATTCCTCCACGCCGTCCGCAGGATCGCGCCTTCGTCGGCAACATCGTGCTGGCGATGACTTCGTTCGCGCGCGGTGAGCTGGGCGCGTCTGACATCAAGCTGGATCAAGTCGACCGCGTGATCGCGATCGGCAGCGACAAGATGATGAAGGCCGTGAAGCTGG
>CBIHPJ010000147.1:0-14434 GCA_966211295.1 uncultured Myxococcales bacterium
CCATCCTCTTCTCGTCCTGCTGGGACGCGAACGGCGGCGTGTTCGAGATCGTGCTCGGCGAAGAAGACGCGGTGATCAGTGACGCGCTCAACCACGCGTCGATCATCGACGGCATTCGCCTCTGCAAGGCCAAGCGCTTCCGCTACGCGAACAACGATCTGAAGGAGCTCGAGCTCCGCCTGGTCGAAGCGAAGGACGCGCGCTTCAAGCTGATCGTCACCGACGGCGTGTTCTCGATGGACGGTGTGATCGCTGACTTGAAGGGCATCTGCGATCTCGCCGACAAGTACGACGCGTTGGTGATGGTCGATGACTCGCACGCGGTGGGCTTCACTGGCGAAGCGGGCCGCGGCAGCCACGAGCTGCGCGGAGTGATGGGCCGCATCGACATTCTCACCGGCACGCTCGGCAAGGCGCTCGGCGGTGCGTCTGGCGGTTACGTCTCGGGTCGCAAGCAGGTGGTGGAGCTGCTCCGCCAGCGCGCGCGCCCGTACCTCTTCTCCAACACCCTGATGCCGGCCATCGCCCACGCGACGATCGCGTGCATCGACATGCTCGAGCAGGGAGGCCAGGCACGCACGAAACTCCGCGAGAACGCGGCTTACTTCCGCGCGCAGATGACGGCCTTGGGCTTCACGCTCGCGGGCGAAGGCCACCCGATCATCCCCGTGATGCTCGGTGACGCGAAGCTCGCCAGCTCCTTCGCCGACCAGATGCTCGAAGAGGGCATCTATGTGATCGGCTTCTCCTTCCCCGTCGTTCCGCAGGGGAAGGCGCGCATCCGTACGCAAATGTCCGCTGCACACACCAAAGAAGATCTCGACCGCGCGATCGCTGCCTTCGCGAAGGTCGGCAAGACCCTGGGAGTCATCTGATGAGAGCGCTGGTCAAGTCGCGTCGTGAGCCGGGCCTGTGGATGGAAGACGTCGCCAAGCCCTCGTGCGGTCCGAACGATGTGCTGGTGAAGGTGCAGAAGACCGGCATCTGCGGCACCGACATTCACATCTACAACTGGGACGAGTGGTCTCAGAAGACCATCAAGACCCCGATGCACATCGGCCACGAGTTCATGGGCGTGGTGGCCGAGGTCGGGAGCGAGGTCACCGGCTTCAAGGAAGGTGATCGCGTCTCGGGTGAAGGCCACATCACCTGCGGCATCTGCCGCAACTGCCGCGCGGGCAAGCGCCACCTCTGCCGCAACACGGTGGGCCTCGGGGTGAATCGCATCGGCTGCTTCGCCGAGTATGTCGCGATCCCCGCCTTCAACATCTTCCCGATCCCCAAGGGGATCTCGGACGAGATCGCCTCGTTCTTCGATCCGCTCGGCAACGCGGTGCACACCGCGCTCTCGTTCGATCTCGTCGGCGAGGACGTGCTGATCACCGGCGCAGGTCCGATCGGCGTGATGGCCGCGGCGATCTGCCGCCACGTCGGCGCGCGCCACGTGGTGCTCACCGACGTGAACGAGTACCGCCTCGAGCTGGGCAAGAAGCTCGGCGCGACGCGCGTGGTGAACGTGGCGAAGGAAGAGCTCACCGAGGTGATGAAGCAGCTCGGCATGACCGAGGGCTTCGACGTCGGCCTCGAGATGAGCGGCAACGGCTCGGCCTTCAAGCAGATGTTCAAGACCATGAACCACGGCGGGCGCGTGGCGATCCTCGGCATTCCCGCGGGCGAGGTCTCGATCGACTGGAGCCAGGTGATCTTCAAGGGCCTCGTGCTCAAGGGCATCTACGGCCGGGAGATGTTCGAGACCTGGTACAAGATGACCGCGATGCTGCAGAGCGGCCTCGACATCTCGGCCGCGGTCACGCACCGCTACCCCGCAGCGCAGTTCAAGGATGCATTCGAAGTCATGCGTACGGGCGCGAGCGGGAAAGTGGTGCTTGATTGGGCAGCGTGAAGAAGAAGCCAACGAAGCCTGCGAAGACCGCGAAGCCGCAGAAGACTGCGAAGAAGAAGAAGTTCGAACCGGTCCCCGAGCCGACCAAGCTGAAGCCGACGAAGGCGACGATCGCGATCGCCGCCGCGTCGGAGCAGCTCGAGTTCCTCGAGACGAAGGCGAAGATCACGCCGATCAAGAAGAAGAAGCTCTTCGTCGCGATGGCGGGAAACATCGGCGCGGGCAAGACCACCGCCGCGAAGATGGTGAGCCAGAAGTTCGGCTTCGAGCTCTTCGACGAGCCGGTGATCGATAACCGGTTCCTCAAGAACTACTACGGCGACATGAAGCGCTGGAGCTTCACGTTGCAGCTCGAGTTCTTGATCAAGCGCGTGCAGCACCACGAGCTGATCCACAAGGTCGCCAAGAGCTGCATCCAGGACCGCACGCTCTACGAAGACCCCGAGATCTTCGCGAAGTACCTGCACGGCCTCGGCAACATGACGGACTCCGAGCTCGAGCTGTACTTCGACTATTTCAAGCGGCTCACCAGGACCGTCGCGCAGCCCGACAAGGTGATCTGCTTCGACGTGCCGAAGGTCGACGTGCTGCTCTCGCGCATCAAGGTGCGCGGCCGCGAAGAGGAGAAGGGCATTCAGACCGACTTCTTGCGCGGCTTGAACGGCTACTACGCCACGTTCCCCATGGTGCTCGCGGGCAAATACGGCGTCGATGTGCTCACGCTCGACGTGACGAACCTCGACATTCGCACCGGGCAGGGCCGCGCGGAGTTCCTCGACGAGGTCAGCGCGTTCCTCGCGAAGTAGCGGCTGCGCCCGGGCGCGGGTATGCCCTCGAACATGATCGCCGGTGCACGTAAGGGTTCTGACTCCGTCGTCGAGATGACTCAGCTGCTGCTCCCCGGTGACGCCAACGCACTCGGAGCGGCGTTCGGTGGCTCGGTGATGGGGTGGATCGACATCTGCGCCGCCGTGTCTGCGCAGCGGCACGCCCGGCAGACCGTGGTCACCGCGTCGATGGATGACCTGCACTTCCACGCGCCGATCAAGATCGGGTTCCAGGTGATCCTTCGCGCGCGGGTGATCGCCGCTTTCAAGTCGTCGATGGAAGTGGGCGTCACCGTGCACGCGGAAAATCCGCTCACGGGAGAGCGTCAATTGACGACGAGTGCGCTGCTCACGTTCGTCGCGCTGGATGCGGAGGGACACAAGCTGCCCGTTCCTCCGCTCGAGCTCGCGAGTGATGTGGAGAAGTTGGCGGCGGAAGAGGCGACTGCGCGGAGGACTGAACGGCTTTCGCGCAAGGACAAGGGCGGTACGTGGTTGCGGCTTGTTGAGAAGTGACTTGCCCTCACCCCGACCCTCTCCCGAGGGGAGAGGGAGATAGGACTCGGGCCAACTTTCGTGCATCTTTCACGCCCTGCGCGGTCAGCCACGCCGTCGCCGCCCTGACGTTCGCCGCCCCGACATCGCCACCTTGCAACTCGCCCAGTCGCAACCGCGTCGTCGCTGAGAAGAGCGCCATCTCGTTCTCATCGAAGAGCTGCAGTGCGCGACGGAGCTGCGCCTCGCGCGGCTCAGCCACCAGCCCGCGAATCATCGCGGCCAGCGCGTTCGCCCACCCCACGTTCTCGTCTTCCAGTGCATCAGCCTCCCGCAGCGCCTCTTCGCCGCGGCCCAGCGAGACCAGTACGCGCGCGATCAGTGACCGCGCTTCGACGCGCACGTTCTGAATCTGCAAGAGCTGCGAGTCCTCGAGGGACTGCCAGCACTTCTCCAGGCGCGCGAGGCTCGCGCTCGTGTCGCCCTGGTAGAGATCGATCATCGTCTCGGAGAGCGCGGCCCAGTAGTGCTGAAAGTGGAAGCTGCGCGTCGACCAACTCGCCATCGCGGTCGCCACGGCTGCGCGTGCACCCGCGGGATCATCAGCGGCCAACAACGCCACGTTCGCGAGCCCACAGCGCAGACCAGTCACCGCGTAGCGATCACCCCGCTGCTCCGCCTCACGAGTCAGCGCGGGAATTCGCACCGAGAGTCCCGCGACGTCGCCCAGGTAGAAGAGCGACCACACCGAGAAGAGCCGCGAGTTCGCCGCTTCCCAGCTCACCACTGAGCCCTGCTCCGCGAAGCGACGTTCGGCCTGCGAGGTGAACTGCGCCGCCTCCCGCCACTTGCCCACGAGAAAGCGCGTCAGCCCGGCGCAGAAATCCACCAGGCCGAGGAGCGCGCCGTCCTTCATCCGCTCCGCGAGCGCCCGTGATTCCTGCACCAGCCGCGCCGCGCGCTTCTCGTCTTTCACGCCACCGGTGGCCACGAATGCCGCCTCCGCTGCGAGCGCGCGCGCCACGCGGTGCGGCTCGCCGGCATCGAGAGCGAGGAGGAGTTGCCGCGTCTGAAAGCTCGCTCCCCGAATGGTGTCGACCATCGAGAGCCCCATCGACACCGACCAGCACGCATCGATCCGCTGCAGCACTTCCGGAGGAACGCGCGACGCAGGCGTCTCGGTGAACGAGAGCCCGCGCAGCCACAGATGCAGGCGCCGAGCACCCAACGCGAGGAGCGCTCGCTGCGGAGTGCGCGCGAGCGTCATGTCGAGATCCTCGAGCACCTGGTTCACCGCGGCGAGGCCCGCATCGATGTGGCCGCTGCGCAGCAACTGCTCGGCCGCGAGGCGCCGCATCTCGAGTGACTGGCGCGCGGGCACGGGACCTTCACCCGGCTCAGTCAGTGCGAGCTCGTAGGCGCGCGCCGACGTCACACCCCGCCCCGCGTGCGCCAGGGCCTCGGCGAGCGACCTCCTCACCTCGCGCCGGCGGAGATCATCACTCGACATCAACTCGAGCGCGCGCTCGTACAACACCGCCGCGCGCTCGAACGCCAGCTGCCCCAGGGCGCGACGTGCAGCCTCGAGCGTGGCATCGGCCGCGCGCTCCACCAAACCGGCCGCGCTCAAGTGCGAGGCCACGACGTCGATGTCGTCGGAGTCCTTGAGACCATCGGCGAGCCGCGCATGGAGCTCGCGGGTGCGATCGGCATCGAGCGCTTTCACCACCGTCTCGCGAATGCGGTCGTGCCAGGCCTCCACCCGATCATCGTGGACACCGCGGATCAGGTTTGACGCCTTGAGCAGGCGCACGGTCTCGACGTCGGACCGCTCGAGACCGGCGATCGACGACGCGATCTTCTCCGCGACGGGAGACCCCGCGAGCGCGACCACCTCGAGCAACCTGCGCGCTTCGCGAGGCAAGGTGGCGAGGCGCGAGAGCACGACGTCCTCGAGTCGCACGTCACCCGTCACCGCCGCGAGCTGCTGGAGGAGGAAGGGGTTGCCACCCGACTCCTTCGCGATCACCTGAGCGCGCGTTTGATCGGTGAGGCTCAGCCGCGCGAGGCGATCGCACTCCTCGGGAGTGAGCGCCTCGAGGCGAAGGTCGGTGGAACGCAACGTGAGCCCCTCGAGCGGATTCGACTCCGCGCGCGCGACGATGAGGAGCAGCAGCGTCGGAGCGTCCGGGGCGCGGAGCACGTCGTCCAGCACCTGCGCGCTGTCGGCGTCACCCCACTGCGCGTCGTCGATCACCAGCACCAGCGGAGATCGATCGCTCATGCGGCCGAGCAGCTCGCGCAGGCCCTGCACGGCGCGGCGGCGCAGCTCCTGCTCTTCCTTCACTTCGCGCACGGGCGCCTGGCGGAAGGCGGTCACCCGGCCCAACACCGGGAACATTCGGGTGAGCGCGGCCGCGTCGCGCGGGAGCACCGCATCGACCTTCGCTGGGCTCAGCTCCCCGAGGTGACGGGCGAGCGCGTCCATCACGCTGTCGAGCGCCTTGAACGGCACCGACTCGCGCTCGTAGCAGCGGCCTTGCAGCACCACGCCTTCCACATCGTCCACGAAGCGCCGGATGAGCGCCGACTTGCCGATGCCAGACGCACCGAGCACGCGCACGAAACGAGCTTCGCGGCCGCTGGCCTCGAGCGCATCGCGGAGGGCCTGGAGTTCCTTCTCGCGGCCGACGAAGTCGGTCTGAATCTTCTGCGCAGGAGCGGGAGCGGCGCCTCCGAAGACCTTCAGCAGATCGATCGCACCGGGGCGCTCCGCCGGTTCCTGCTTGAGCAGCCCCACGCAGAGCGCGTCGAGATCAGCGGGCGTGGAAGACTCGAGCTCGCGCGGCGCGGGAGCGGGCCGGCGCTGCTTCTCGAGCAGCACCTGGTACCCCGATCCGTCGAACGGCACGCGACCGGTGAGCGCCTGGAACAGCATCACGCCCACCGCGTACCAGTCAGCCGCGGGACCCACGCCCGAGCCCGCCTGCTCGGGAGCCATGTGCGTCATGGTGCCGGCGATTGATCCGCCCGAGTCCGAGATGCTCTGCACGCCGTCGAGCTCGAGCACGAGGCCGAAGTCGAGCACCACCACCCGCCCCTCCCGGGTCACGAGCACGTTCGACGGTTTCAGATCTCGATGAAGCCGCCCCTGCGCGTGGAGGTGCGCGATGCCGCTCACCAGTTGGCGAAACGCGTCGCGCAACTTCGCGAGATCGACCTTTCCTTCGGGCTGTCCGGAACGACTTCCTGGGCTCGCTCCGCCTTGGCCCAGGTCCTCGCTTTGCTCCGGTCCTGGCTGGTCCGCTTTCGCAGACCGGCTCCTCGAGCGAACGGTGAGCGCGAGCTCGGCGGTGGGGGCGTCGCGACGGGCCGATTCTCCAGGCCGAACCCAAGAGTGAAAATCGACGCCCTCCACCAGCGCCATGGTGAAGAACCAGTCGTCCCCCTCGGCGGAGAGCTCGTGGAGCGAGACCAGGTTCGGGTGCCGCACGTCCGCGAGCGCGCGGAACTCGCGCTTCAGGCGAACGAGTGACTCGGGGTCACGGCGGCGCAGCACCTTCAGTGCGACGCGACGGTTGTCCTTCTCGCGATCGATCGCCTCGTAGACGACGCCCATGCCGCCAGCGCCGAGCTCCCGGACGATTTCGTAGCGAGCCGTGCCCCGAAAGGCGTGCACCGATCAGTCTCCAGTGTCCTTCTCAGGACGCTTCCGCGACTTCGTCAGTCCGTAGGACTGCAGCCTGCTCACCAGCGTCCGCCGGCTCCAGCCAAGCACCTCGGCGGCCCTGGTTTGATTGCCACCGCACTGCTCGAGCACTTCGAGCACTCGGCGCCGTTCCAGCGCTTCCAGATCGCGCTCCAGGCTGTTCGAGCCGGAAGCGGTGGGCTGAGAGGCACGCGCGGGAGAACCGGCCACCGGCAACTGCAGCGCCTGAGGGGTCACCGTGTCTCCCGAGAGCACCACCGCGGAATCGATTCTGCTCTTGAGCTGCCGAACGTTCCCCGGCCAGCTGAAGGCACGCATCGCCGCGATCGCCTCGGGGGAAAACTCGGGCACCGGGCGCCCATCTTTCTTCGCCGCTTCGGCCAGGAAGCGCTGCGCCAGCGGAAGAATGTCGTTCGGTCGATCGCGCAGCGGCGGGATCAAGATCGAGATGCCGTTCACGCGAAAGAACAGGTCCTCGCGGAAAGATCCCGCCACGACCTTCGCCTCGAGATCGGCGTTCGTCGCGAAGATGAAGCGCACGTCGATCGGGGTGTCCGTGTTGGCCCCCACGCGCCTCACCTTTCGGTCTTCGAGCACGCGAAGCAGTTTGACCTGGAACGACGGGGGCATCTCACCGAGCTCGTCGAGGAAGACGGTGCCGCCCTGTGCCGACTCGAGCAGGCCGACCTTGTCCGCGTGCGCGCTGGTGAACGAGCCCTTCAGGTGACCGAAGAGCTCGCTCTCGAGGAGGTTCTCGTTGAAGCCGCCGCAATTGAATTTGAGGAACGGGCCTGACGCGCGCTTGCTGCGCTCGTGAAGCTCGGTGGCGATCATCTCTTTGCCAGCGCCCGTCTCGCCGAGGATCAGCACGTTGATGTTCGAGGGCGCCACGCGGTGCGCGAGGCGGACCACTTCGTTCATCGCGTCGTCTCGCACCACGAAGCCTTCGGCGGGCGTGCTCGCAGGCCGGGAACAGGCTGCGATGAGAAGATCGGGATCGGTGCCGTCGAGAGGAGCGGTCGCTGCTCCCGCACGCACCCGGGCTCCGCGCTTCACCAGGCTCGCCGAGAGCTTCTCCATCAGCGATCTCGCGGCGTCGGGAGCACGACCCGGCGCGAGGATCTCGAACATCCCAGGACCAAACGAGGCCACCGAGTCGTGCGGGGAGAGCTCGGCGGAGAGCACTTCCTGCGCGACGCCCGGAGGCGCATTCACCTCGAGTCGCAGCAGCGCGTAGGGAGGCTTCGTGTCCCGAGCCAGCTCGAGGAAGCGACGGTGGGTGTGGAGGGTCCAGGGGCGGCCCTTGCCCGAGAGCTCGTCTCGCTGAAGCACCGCGAGCGTGGTGCCGAGCTCGACTGCGTCACCTTCAGAGAGCACCACCTGCTCGTTCGCCGCGAGCTTTCGGCCGCGCACGTTGGTTCCGTTCGCGCTGCCGAGATCGACGAGGCTCACCGCTCCCGCGCTGAGCACGAACTGTGCGTGCTTTCGCGAAGCCGCGGAGTCGTCGAGGCGAATGCCCGCGTCCTCACCACGGCCGATCGTCGTGACGTCGGAGATGAGCGGAAACGAAGCGGAGCCAGTCTCGTTCACCACCACGACACGCCAACGCCCAGCGCGTGAGCCCTCTGGGCCTTTCGAAGCGAGTCGGACTGTCTCCTGGTTAGCGTCGGGCATTTCGCGGCGGAGTGTACACTTCAGCGAATGAACAGATTGCTGGGCGTCATTCTGATCGGACTGGGCACTGCAGGGCTCTGGTTCGGTGGCGTGCCGTACAAGTCGAATGAGACCGTGTTGAAGCTGGGCGCGTTCGAAGCGAAGGCGGAGCTCGACAAGGTCGCTGAGATCCCCAAGCCGGTTGCAGGAACGTCGATCGCCATCGGCACCGTGCTGCTCCTGATTCCCGGCCGACGAAAGAAGAGTTGAACTGGATCAACCTGGCTTTGATCCCCCAAGGGGATGCTTCGCGATCAGCGGGGCTTCGGCTTGCTCACCACCGAGCTCGCGACGCGCGTCTTGAACGCCCCCGCGTCGTAGAAGGTCACCTTCACGCCGCCGAGCTCGACCTCTTCGCCTGACTGCAGCGCGATCGGCTTGCCGCGACCGAGCGCCTTGCCGTTGAGCGCGGTCTTCTTGCTGTCGGTGAGAGGAATGAGCAGCCAGCGGCCGTTCTGCAGATCGAGCCGCGCGTGCAGACGAGACACGGTCATGTCCGAGACGACGATCTCATTGTCGGCGGAGCGTCCCAGCTTGAGCTGCGTGCCTTCGGGCGCCTTGAGAGAAAAGCAGAGCGCATCACCACCGAGAGGACGCAGCTCGCGCGCCGCCGCGTTGGGGAGCTTGGTCTCGGCCACGCTCACGTCGACTCCGTGCACTGGCACTGACCACTCGCCGGGCTCCCACACCAACCAACACGCCGGGTACCGGGTCAGGAACGCCTCCTGAGCGAGCGTGAGCTGACGACTCAGGAGCGACATCAGGAATGCCTGGACGCGAGTCATCGACACGGGCTCCCCAGTTTTACAAGTCCAGTGGCGGAAGAAAGCTGTTTCAGTGTCGCATCAACACCCGAAATGGCCCACTCGAGGTGGCCATTTTTCGAATGGTGGAGACGAAGACGATCGCTAGACTCCGCCGCCGTTCCGTCTGCGCCCCCCACCTGTTCCCCACATGATCTGTCCTGGTTGCCAACAGGAGCACGCTGTCGGCGCGTGTCCGCTGGGGGAGAGTGCTGTCGCGATTGACCCACTGCTTGGCAAACCGCTCGGCGATTACGGGCTGGTGCGCGAGATCGGGCGCGGGAACTCGGGCGTCGTCTATCTCGCAGAGCATCTCGCCACTGGGCTGAACGTGGCGATCAAACTCGCTCGGCGCGAGAACACGCCTGACCTCGTCGCCGGGCGGCACATGGCGCGCGAGGCGCGCTTCGCGAATCAGATCGCGCTCGAGACCGTGGTGAACGTCTTCGACTTCAACGACGAGGATCCGCTCGGGCCCTACGTCGTCATGGAGTACCTCGAAGGCGAGCCCCTCTCTGATCTGGGCAGCCAGCGGCTCCCCGCGGACAAGGCGCTCGCGCTGCTCGCCCAGCTGGCCGACGTGCTCGCCGAGGCGCACGAGCGCAACATCGTTCACGCGGCACTGAAGCCCTCGAACGTCTTCCGCGTGGTGAACGAGAAGCAGGAGAGCTTTGCGAAGCTGCTCCCCTTCGGCGTGGCGACGGGCCCGCGGCTCGACGGAGAGGAGCCGGGAGATCGCGACGTGTCGAAGCTCGGCTCGCCGGACTTCCGCGCTCCGGAACAGACCCTGGGCGCGCCGGCTGATCCACGGATGGATGTCTACTCGCTGGGTGCGATCGGGTACCTGCTCGCGACGGGGCGCAGGCCGTTCGTCACGCCGACTCCGGAAGCGCTGCAGCGCGCGCACGCCGAGGTGATGCCCACCGCGCCGCACCGGGTGGACGTGCGTGTCTCGCGTGCCTGGTCGGCCACCCTGCTCCGCGCGCTCGAGAAGTCGCCCGAGAATCGCTATCGCACCGCTCGCGAGTTCGCAGACGCGCTCCGTGCCGCGGCGGCTGCTCCGGCAGGCACTGGGACCTCGACCGTGGTGCTCGGTGGTGATGGGTCGAACGTGATCGCGCCGATCGCGAGCAGCCCGACGCCTGCTCCGATGTTCGCCAGCACGCCGGTGCCGCAGCGTCAGAGCCCGGTGCCGCAGCCCGCGCCTCAACCCGCGCCTCAGCCCGCGCCTCAAACCGGAATCGCTGGGCTCGAGAGCTTCATCACCACCACGCCCGTTCCACAGCGGCCGCCCGCTCCGCCCCCGGCTGGAGTGGCGGGCGGTCTTGGCGACAACTTCGTCGTCACCCAAACGCCGAGCCCCGCACCTCAAGCGCCTCCCGCGAGCACCGTGAACTCCGTGGGCGGAGGACTGTCCGGCAACTTCGTCACCAGCGCGGCGCAGCGGCCCAGCGCCGTACCGCAGCGGCCCACCACTCCCGCGGCAGGAGCGCCGAGCGTCAACCCGTTCGGCACGTTCGCCACGCCCGCGCCCAGCGCGCCGATCAGCTCGTCACCCTCCTCGCCCACCGCGCAGGGCCTGGTGCTGCGCGTGGTGGTGTCTGACGAGAAGGGCAAAACACTGGGCGACTTCGCGTGCAACTCCGTCACTCGCGCAGGACTGATCGTCGTCACACCGGGCCCCTTCCCTGCGCTGCTGAGTCGCGTGAAGTTGGTCTTCGCCGACGTGAGTGGGCTCAGCTGCGACGCGCAGGTGGTGCATCACGTGAAGCCGGAGCAGGCGACGCAGTGGAAGATGTCTCCGGGCTACGGCGTGCAGTTCATCGCGCTGTCAGCCGAGCAACGCACGATGCTCGAGAGTGCGCACCAGGGCCTGAAGCCACCCGAGACTCCCTCTGGCCTCGCGAAGCGTCCCGACGATCCTGCCGCCGAAGAAGTGCTGCGCCGCTATGGCGCCGAGCGGGCGAGCGACGCGTACGCGATGCTCTCGATCTCGAAGGCGGCTCCGTTCGACGCGATTCGGGACCGAGTGCGCGACGCCAAGCGAAACCTCGAGACGCTCACCGAGCGGCCGCTCTCGCTCGCTCAGCAGAAGGCGCTGGCCGACGCGCGTGTCCGCATCGAGGACGTGGGCAAGACGTTGTGCGAGGCCGAAGCGCGGCTCGAGTACGACGCCGGCCGCGGCAACTTCGAGGGCGTCGCCCGCTGCATCAGCGCGGGCATCTCGGTCGCGCAGCTCGAGGCCGCTCGCATTCGCTTCTTGAAGTCGCACCCCGGAGTGGAAGCGAAGACGCCGGGCAACCTGCTCGCTGCGCAGACGCTCGAGGCTCGGCAGCAGATGGCGCAGGCGCTCGACGCGTACGCCGACACGCTCCGCCTCGATCCGCTGAACCTGATGGCGCAGCAGCGCTACTGGGCCGTGCGGCGCCAGCTCGACAAGGCCTGAGTTACTGGCTCCTGGGGGTGCGCATCGCGCGGATCGCGTACTGCACGCCGAACACCACCGCGACGCCGATGAACACCAGGTTCAGGCCCGCACCACGCGTCAGGTAGAAGCGGTAGCCCGCCACGGCGAAGCACGCGAGCGCGAACACCCAGTGCCGGATGGACTGCGGCACCGAGCGCACCATCGAGAAGCCCCACGCCGCGCCGAGAATCACCACGGCGACCCAGTCGATTCCGATCACGTCGGGCTCCCGTCACGTTGCGCTTCCTGCTCCGCGCTGAGCTTGCCCGCGATGTCCGAGAACGACGCGTGCGCGCGCAGCATGAAGAACAAGCCGAAGAGGATCTGCTGCACCACCTGCACGACCCACAGCGCGATCGAGAACGCGATGCCGCTCGAGTTCACCACGGCGTCAGGGAGGAAGACCTGGAGGCCGATGATCAGCGCGGCCTGCGTGGTACCCGCGCCTGCCGGCCCCGCGGGGATCAGCATGCCGATGATCACCACGCAGAGGAGGAAGTACATCTGGTACAGATCGAGGTTGAGCGGGAGGCATTCGCGGCCCGCCGCGCCCGAGCAGTCGAAGCCGTTCGCGAACAGCATCATCCCGTAGCCGTTGACCGCCCAATACAGCGTCGTCCACAGCAGGAAGAGCGCGAGGTTCTTGTTGTCGGGGAGCTGCTTCAGCGCACCGACGAAGCCGTCGACGATGTTCACGACCTTCTCGGCGCGCGCCGGCCCGAGCACGCCGAAGATCTTGCGGATGAGGTTCACCACCGGGTCGTGCTTCCAGCGCGCGAGCAGCAGGAACGCGAAGCCGCCCGTCGAGAGCGCGAACATGCCGATCGCGCCCTTCTGAATGATGCCGTAATTCCGCGCGGTGTCCGGCAGGAAGAACATCAGCACCAGCAAGAGCACCGCGATGAAGAGGATGTCGGTGATGCGCTCGAGCACCACGGTGGTCATCGCCGCCGAGCGCCGTACGTTGGAGCGCTGGGCGATCAAGAACGGGCGCGCGAACTCACCGAGCCGAAACGGCAGGACCACCAGCATCATGAAGCCGATGGCCGAAGCCTCGTTCAGCTTCTTGAAGGGCACCTGCTCGATTCCCGAGAGCAGGTTTCCCCAGCGCAGCGTGCGGAAGATGTGAATCGCGAGCAGGAAGAAGAAATAGATGAAGACCGTCTTCGCCCAGCTGGCCGAGAGCACCGCGACCTTCGTCTTCTCGAGATCGACGTCCCACAGCGCCCACGTCATGGAGGCGACGCTGATGCCGATGCCGAGCAGGAACTTGAGCCACTTATTCACTGCGCGTGTTCCTTTTCATGGGGGTCGCCCTTCGCTCCCATAGCACTGTTTCTCACTCGGTCACGCCCTCCAGCAGGGCAGCCGGCCGGGTGTCGACCAGCTGTTGGAAGCGCTTTGCCCCAACGGTCTTCTCGAGCGCCTTGAGGCTGTCGCCTACCCAGCCCTTCGCGTTCACCGGTGAGTGCAGATCGGTCGCGGCCACGGCGTAGAGATCGTCGTCGAGGAACTGCCGGGCCAATTTCTCCGCGGCTTTTCCATAACGCCCGATGACCGCGCCCATATCGAGCTGCAGCAAGGCTCCCGCCTGCACCAACTCCGCGGCGCGGCCCTTTCGCTCGAACTCGAAGCAGCGCTCGGGATGCGCGATCAGCGGCGTCACGCCCTTGAGCTTCATCTTGAAGATGAGCTGCGTGAGCATCGGCAACGGCCCCTGGTACGGCGCCTCGACCAGCAGCACCTTGCCCTTCCCCAGCGTGCGCGACGCCGGCGTGCCGAGGCTCGGCATCAGCGTGTCTTCGAGGAAGAAGTTCTCGGCGTTGGGGAACAGCTCGAGCGCGATCCCTGCGTCGGCGAGCGCCTGCTTCACTTCCTCCAGCTTCTTCAGGCAGAGCGCTGCGTCGTACGAGGCGTACTCCGATCGATGGTGCGGACTGGGAGCGGCGCGCGTGTAGCCCAGCGAGGTGAGCGCACGCGCCATCTCGAGCGAGTCGTCGATCGACTTGCTGCCGTCGTCGATGCCCGGGAGCAGATGGAGATGAAGATCGGTGAAGCCCATGCTCAGCGCCAGTCGATCACGAGGCCCGTGTCGATGCCACCCACGAAGGTGTTGCCGGGGAAGCGCACGTCGAAGACGAACGGCGACGCGTACCCGAAGTACGCGGCGAGCCTGAAGTGCGGGGTGATCCGGAAACCGAACTGCAGGCGCCCCTCGATGTACCCAAGCACCCTGCTCTCGTTCTTGTAGAAGCTGCCGGGCGTGTAGTCGGCGAGGTACCAACAGACGCCGCTCACCACGTGGAAGCCCCAGTGAATGAGCGGACGATCGCTGCGGTAGCCGAAGCCTCCGGCCACCACGTGCTGCGAGTGCATGATCATCGGGGCCTGTACGCCGGCGCCGATTCCAGAGCCGAGCGTGAAGAGCCAGATCAGATCGTTGCGCGGCTGGCTGATGATCGCGCCTTCCCACGCGATGCGGAAATGCGGGGTGACCACGGGCGCGTTGATGAAGAT
>CBIHPJ010000148.1:0-14391 GCA_966211295.1 uncultured Myxococcales bacterium
ACGTCGTGATTGCCCTTCACCGCCACTCGGCCCAGCCGCGCGGGCAGACCACCGAGCGTGGAGCGGAAGTGCTTCGCTCCTTCGGCCTTGTTGAGCGAGTCACCGGTGAAGACGATGAGGTCGACCTTCTGGTCCTTGAGCAGCTCGGGGAGCCGGGTGAGCGAGCGCGTGGGACCGTCGACGTGCAGATCACTGAGGTGCGCGATCTTCAGCTTCTTTCCCGCGGGCCACTTCGCGGTCTCGATCGTCACGCGCGTGACCTCGAGCCAGTCGGCCTCGATGAACATCGCGTAGCCGAAGCAGAGCGCACCGAAGCCGAGCAACGCGAAGGAGATCGTCGCCAGCCTGGGCCGCGCGTACGGCTTCTTTGCCACTCGCGCCCCGATCATCAGCACGGTGCTCCAGAACGCGGTCGCCACCACGATCAAGATGCCGAGCAGGAAGATCGCGACGCGGAGGGTCGGATTCATGAACGTCGCTTGGGTCCGAGCGGCAGCGCCGTACGGGGATCGTCCGGCCAGTGGTGCCGGGGATATTGCCGCATCAGCTCCTTGCGCACGGCGGGATAGTGACGATCCCAGAAGCCGGCGAGGTCGGTCGTCACCTGCACCGCGTTGTGATTCGGAGCGAGCAGGTGCAGCACCAGCGGCGTGCGGCCGACCATCGGGCCCTTCACCATGCCGAAGAAGTCCTGCAGGCGTGACTCGACCCAGGGCGGTTTCCCGGGCTCATAGGTGACCTTCAAGACGCGGCCGCCGGGCAGGGTGAGCTGCGAGGGAGCCTCCTTCGCGAGGAGCTGTGCCTGCTGCGCGGTGAGCCGCGATTGCAGCACGTCGAGCAGGCTCGCTTCTTCGAGCTCCTTGAAGGAACGCAGGCCGTCACAGAGCGAGCGCAGCGCTTCCTTCAAGAACGCCGCGTCGACGGTGGGGAAGTTCGCTTCGGGGTAACCGGTGCGGAGCGTCTCCACGCGGCACTGCCAGTTGGTGAGCCGCTCGGGATCCGCGAAGCGTTGAGGTCCTTCGGCGAGCGCGTGCTCAGCGAGAACCGCGCTCGTCTCGGGAGAAGCGGGCGCGGGCTGACGGGTCTCTTCGAGCGAGACGTTGCCGTAGGTGAGGCGAGTGACGCGCTCCACGCGACGCGACGATTCGTTCCACTCGAGGCGATCCACTTCGCCGAGCAGATCGGGAGCGACCTCGAGCAACCACTCCGGATCCACCTTGCTCGCGAGGCGTACAGAGACGCCGCCCTTCTTCTCTTCGGCGTCCACCGCGACCATCAGCTCGTCGTCGTGCACCACCGAGGCGGGATCGAGCGTGGCGGATCCTCCAGCAGCGAAGACGAGCTCGGGCGCGCGAGGACGGCGGCGCTTCGCCACTCGATCTGGATACCCAGCGAGCACCGAGCGGAGCAGGGCGGACTCACGCTCGGCGTTCGTGCGCGGAGAGTTCGCGCTGTCGGTGTCGAGTACGCGACCGAGCTGCTTGGTCACTCGATCGACCGAGCTCATCGCGCCCGCGTCGAGTCCTGCTTGACGAGCTCCGCCACGCTGGCCCTGCTCGTAGCGTTCAAGAAGCTCCAACAGATCCGAGGGTCCACTCTGTGCGTGCGCGCTCGCACCGCCAGGGCCGAAGCGCGCGCGGCTCTCGAGGCGAATGTCTCGCTCACCCAGCAAGGCAGCGAGCGTGGCGCCATCGCGACCGACTCCGAGGTTCTCGGCTTCGACCAC
This sequence comes from uncultured Myxococcales bacterium, assembly GCA_966211295.1. Taxonomy (GTDB): domain Bacteria; phylum Myxococcota; class Myxococcia; order Myxococcales; family Myxococcaceae; genus Archangium_A. The sequence goes on from CBIHPJ010000148.1 coordinate 1,727, forward strand.
GAGGCGCGCGAGGCGCGGATGCAGCGGGAACTGGAGGAGCCGCTTTCCGATCTTCGTGAGCTGCGCTTCCTTGTCGATCGCTCCCAGCGCGCGCAGCAGTGAGTCCGCAGCCTCGAGGGACGCATTCGACGGTGACTCGAAGAACTGAAAACCATCGAGCTTCGTTACGCCCATCGCGCGCAGCGCGAGCGCGGACTCGGTGAAGTCCATGCGGCGGATCTCAGGCGCGTCGGTGGCCGGGCGGCCCTCGAAATCACCACGCGTGTAGAGCCGCAAGCAGGCGCCTGCGCGTGTACGGCCGGCGCGACCTGCACGCTGGGTGGCGCTCGCCTTCGAGATTTTCTGCAGCTTGAGCGTGGGTAATCCGGTCCACGCGGAGTGCGAGGCTACGCGCGCCAGACCCGAGTCGATCACCGCGGCGATGCCATCGATGGTGACGGAGGTCTCCGCGACGTTGGTGGAGAGGATCACCTTCCTCTTCGTCGACGGCTTGAGCGCCCTGTCTTGCTCCGCGGGAGCGAGGTCTCCGTGCAGCACGTGCAGATCGAGGCCCTGGCGTTGGCAGAAGTCCTGGCAGGTCTCCATCGAACGGCGGATCTCGCTCGCACCGGGGAGGAACACGAGCACGTGTCCATCCAGGTTCGCTTGCACCAACCGCTTCAACGCCGCGAGCACCTGCTGATCGAGGTGACGATCGTCGTCGCGCTCGAGGTGCTCCAACGTGACCTCGAAGCGGCGGCCTTCGCTTCGCATCGAAGGCGCGTCGTCGAGCCACTTCGCGATCGGAGCTGCATCCAGCGTCGCGGACATCACGACGATCGCGAGATCTTTGCGCGGACCCTTCTGCAGCCGGCGCAACATCGCGAGCGCGAGATCTCCCGCGAGGTGACGCTCGTGAAATTCGTCGAGCACCACCACGCCCACGTCATTGAGCAGCGGATCACCCACCAACCGTCTGGTGAGGATGCCCTCGGTGACGAAGCGCAATTTTGTCCGCTTGCTCGATACGTCTTCGAAACGCACCTGGTAGCCGACGGTGTCGCCGATTCGTTCGCCCAGCTCTTCGGCCACCCGAATGGCAGCGAGGCGGGTCGCGAGGCGGCGGGGTTGCAGCACCACCAGCTCCTTGTCTTTCGCGAGGCCGGCTTTCAGCAACGCCGCGGGAACGCGAGTGGTCTTGCCTGCCCCAGGAGGCGCCTCGAGCACGAGCGCCTCACGTTCGCGGAGTGCGCTCACGATGTCGGGGATCAGGGCGTCGATCGGCAGCGGCGTCACACTTTTCCGATACCCCCGACCGGCTCGTGAGTCGAGTTGCGCGGCGTTCCCGGCGACGTGATGTCTCAGCGAGGGGGAGTGCTCGGATGAGGCGATGGGTGGGCTTCATGGTGCTGGGACTCGTCGCATGCGGTGGCGTCGAGTTCGATCCTGCGCAATCGGGTGAACAGAGCGAGAGCACCGGGCCGTACGTCTGTTCGCCGATGACTTGCCGCGGCTGTTGTTCGGGCAACGTCTGTCTGAGCGGAGCCGAGCAGCTCGCGTGCGGCTACGAAGGACGCGCGTGCCGCCAGTGCGGGAGAGGGACCCACTGCGTCGCGCCGGGCACCTGCGCTACTCCTTCGAACGATGAGATTCCCGGCTCTCAGGATCCGAGCACCGACGTGCCGATCGATCCGATGACGGGCATGCCGATGACCGGGCCGCTGAAGCGCTGCATCGCGACGCCGGTGGGCTACTACTGCACTGGGCTCTAAGTTCAGATCTCTGCCGAGACCTCAGCCTTCTCTTTGCGGCCACGACGCGGCTTCTCTTCCTCCAGCGCCTCGACATCTTCTTCCGCTTCACCGCTCAGCTCGGCGAGCTCTTCTTCGCTCGGGCTCGCGGGATCGACGGGATCCTCATCCATCATCGACGAGTCATCATCGAGCTCGGTCTTCACGCGCTTCTTCGGCTTGTGGGTGACGCCCGAGTTCTCGAGCAACTCCTTGAGCGGCGTGAGCGCGGCCTCGGCGAGCAGGCGCGCCTGGCGGCACGGCAACTCGAGACGGCGCGCGGTCGCATCGAGCTCGTCACGCAGCGCCTGCGCTTCGGAATCAGTGAGCGCGACCTCGGAGAACACACCGCGCCACGTGGCGAACGCCGAGCGCATCTGCTCGAGCACGGGGACCACGAGCTCGTACGAAGGCTCGGCGAACATGCGCTTGGCGTAAGCGCTGTTGAGGCGCTTTTCGAAGTCGGTGCAGAACTTCTCGAAATCCTCCCGATCGCAGCGGCGGAGCACGGGGATCTTCAGCTTGCCGTAGAGCGCCTCGAGGATCGGCGCGCGGCTGCCGGCGGCGAAGGTGATGCCGGCGTGCAGTCGCTCCACCGCGTCGACCGCGGCGTTCTGAAGCAGACGCGCTTGACCTTCACGCACAGGCTCGAGTTCCGAGAGACGGAGCACGCGGATGAGGAGATCGCCGACGCCGTTACGCGCCGCGGAGACGCGCTGGGTGGCAGTGTCGAGCCACGCCTTCTCTTCCTTGAGTCCCTGCTTCTTCGAGAGCTCGGCAGCGGCTCCCTCCAGGCGGCGAAGGAGTTGTTCGGAATGCGCCACCGTGTCGAACGCGTCGAGCAGCGAGGTCATCATCATGATCGGCCCGACTTAGCACGCAGAGCGTCCAACGCGCTCGCGAAGTCCGGCGGAATGGGGGCTTCCAGGGTCTTCGGCTGCTTCGTCAGCCCCACCAGGTGGAGCTTCACCGCATGCAGGGCGAAGCGGCCAAACCCGGCGGCCTTGGCGGCGGCGGTGCCGTAGAGCCAGTCGCCCAGCACGGGGTGACCGAGGTCGGCGAACTGCGCGCGGATCTGATGGGTGCGGCCGGTGTCGAGATCGATCTCCACCAGCGCGGCTTCGTCGCCGAACTGCTCCAGCTTCTTCCAGGAGAGGCGCGCGCGGCGGGCACTCGGAAAGCGCGTGGTGTAGCGGCGGGGATCTTCGGGGTGGCGGCCGTAGGGCTGATCGAGCTTGCCGTCTTCCGGAGGCGCGCCCCAGACGATCGCGAGGTAGGTCTTGGTGACGCGCTTCTCTTCGAAGGCGAGTTTCAGCTCGGCGAGCGCGTCGTCAGTCTTGGAGAGGATGAGGCAGCCGGTGGTGTCCTTGTCGAGGCGGTGGGCGACTCCGGGTTGGGCGATGCCTCCGACGTCGAAGCCGCCGAACTGGGCCGCGGCGAGGGCGACGATCGAGGGCTGATCTCCTTCGGGCTCGACGACCACTCCGGAGGGCTTGTCGATGATGAGCCACTTCGGGTCTTCGTAGAGCGCGCGGAGCTTCGGTCCGTTCGCGGCGGGCGCTGCGGCCTTCTTCGGCTCGGGGAGATCGAGCTCGACCTCCTCGCCGCCCACGATGCGGCGCATGGGCTTGGCCTTCTTGCCGTTCACCTTCACGCGGCCGTCGGCGAGGAGCTTCTGCACCTGGGCCTTCGAGAAGCCGGGGATCGACTTGGTGATGAAGGCGTCGAGGCGCGGACCGGCACCTGCGGGGACTGTCAGGCGGCGGACGGCCATGCGCGCCATTTACCTGCTAATTCGGCGCGCATGTCAGTGGTGTTGCGTGAAGCGGTACCGAAGGACGACGAGGCGATCGGCGAGCTGCTGGTCGAGGCGTTCGTGACCAACTACGCGCGCAAGATGCCCGAAGTCGTGGTGACGGAGACGCGCAAGGCTGAGCTGCGCGACATCGCGAGCAAGCACGGGGTGGCGAAGGTGTGGGTGGCCGAGGTGGATGGCGCGATCGTGGGAACGGTGACGATGTGGCCGCCGGGAGCGCCGAAGTCGGAGGCGTGGATTCCGAACACGGCAGATCTGCGGCAGCTCGCGGTCGCGGCGGAGATGCAGGGGAGCGGGATCTCGAAGCAGCTGCTCGATCTCGCGGAGACCTGGGCGCGGGGCCAGCGGTACGCGGGCGTGTGTCTGCACGTGCGGCGCGGCGCGGTGGGCGTGCGCGGTGTGTACGAGAAGCGCGGCTACGTGCGGCGTCCCGAAGGTGATCTCGACTTCCTGCCGGACGTCTTCCTCGAAGCGTTCTTCCTCTCGTTCTGAGTCGAGCGTCGTACCTCCCTCTCCCATCGGGAGAGGGTCGGGGTGAGGGCAGACGTCTTCCGGCCAAGCCCGAGCAACGCCTACTTGGCGTCGAGCATCGCGGGGATGGCTCGAACATCACCGAGCGTCGCGAAAACGTGAGTCGCGCCACTCGCGCGCAGCTGCTCGGCGGTGAACCCGCCAGTGGCGACCCCGATGCTCTCGGCGCCCATCGCTTGCGCGGCTGCGACGTCTTTCGGGGTGTCACCGATCACGACGACGCGCGCGACGCGGAGCTCGACTCCGAGCTGACGCGCACCACGCTCGGCACCTCTCCGAATCAGCTCGGGGCGCAGTTCGTGATCATCACCGAAGCCACCGAACGTGAACTTCTCGAAGAGGTTCACTCTCGCCAGCTTCACGCGCGCGCCCTCGCGGACGTTTCCGGTGCCGAGGCCCACGGCCATTCCCGCGGCGATTCCGGCGTCCACCGCCGCTCGCACACCTTCGTGCACGATGTACCGATCATCGGGAACGGAGCGCACTGCGTCCTCGAGGCATTCGACGTAGCGAGCGAGGAGCGCGTCGACCGCGGCGTCGGTGACGGTGACTCCGATCGCGTCGAGGCCGAGCCGCGCGATTCCACGATCGGTCATTCCGTCGAACGAGAAGTGACTGCACGCGTCGGCGCGTCCATGCAGTGTCTCGAACGCGCGGTCGATCGAGCGACGGCCTGCGCCGCCCGTGCTCACGAGCGTGCCGTCGATGTCGAAGAGAAGGATCGTGGGGCGCATCACTTCGAAATCGAGATCTCGAACGGGCCGCGCGTGACGTTCTCTCCGTCGACGATCACGTAGACGGTCTGCCCCGCGGGTGCGGAGAAGGTGATCGTCTCGGGTTGGCCCGGTCCGTTGAGGGTGGTGCCGGCGACGCAGGTGTTCGTTCCGCACGCGAGCTGTGCGTAGAGAAGGGGATCGAACGTGCCGATCAGCGGCGTCACGATGACCGTGTAGCTGGTCGTCGTGGGAGCGGTGATCGCGTACGCGACGTCGCGGCCTGATGCGGAGCCGCCAGCGGGGCAGGTGCCGACTGAGGGGCCGTAGTCGTCGTTCGCTCCGGCGTCCTGGTTGGTGCTACCGGTGAAGACTCCGCCCTCGGTGACATCGGGGGCCGTGGCGCAGGTGTCGCCGCCGTTCAGGTAACCACCGTCGACTGGCGTGGTGCCTCCGCCACCGCCAGTCGCGGAGCCGCCTCCTCCTCCCGTCGTCCCTCCACCGCCGCCCGTCGTGTTGCCTCCGCCACCACCTGTCGTGGTTCCTCCACCACCGCCGGTCGTGGATCCGCCTCCGCCTCCGGTCGTGGATCCACCTCCGCCACCGGTCGTCGTGCCCCCGCCGCCTCCGGTCGTGGATCCACCTCCGCCGCCGGTCGCAGTTCCGCCTCCGCCGCCGGTGGTTCCGCCACCGCCACCGGTCGCAGTTCCTCCGCCGGTGGCCATTCCTCCTCCGGTGGCCATTCCTCCTCCGGTGCCGCCGTCGGTGATCGTGCCCGTCGAACTGCCGCAGGCCGCGAGAAGGACGCAGAGCGCGAGGAAGATTGGTCTCGTGGACATGCCCTCACCCCGACCCTCTCCCGAGGGGAGAGGGAGGCAATTGGTGCTCGTCATTGGTTGGTCCTCACTTCGCTCAAACGTTGAGTCACTCGATCGGCCCACTCGGCCTCGAGCTCGATGCAGGCGATCTCTCGGCCGAGTTTGAGTGCAGCCGCGGGAATCGATCCGGAGCCCGCGAAAGGATCGACCACCAGCTGCCCCGGCTTGCTCCAGGTGCGCACCAGAGGATCGAGCACTCCGAACGGTTTGTGATTCGGATGACTGCCCCACTGAGCTGCTTCGCCGTCATCGTCGTACCCCGCGACCGCGGCCCAGGGCAGGGCAGGGGATTCTGGCGTCGACGCAGGAGCCGCGCTGCGCGTAAACACGAGCGCCGTCTCCACCACGCGCAGGATCTCTTCACCTGAGTTCCCCTCGCGCGTCTTCTTCCCCCACACGAACTCGCCGCGCACGTGCGTGTACCCGAGCTCACGGCACGCCGCCGTCATCGGCTCGCGCCCGAGCAAGTTCATCCACAACACGAGCGGCGCGTCAGGAGCGAGGTGCTTCACCGCCACCTCGAGCCACTTCTTCGTGAAGTCGCGGAACTCGCGCACGTTCTCGAAGCGCCGCACCGGGCCCCGGTCGATCTTCTTGTTCTTCGGATCCCGAAGATCGCCAACCTTCCGGCGCCGCGTGAGCAGGCAATACGGAGGGTCGCTCAGCATCACGTCGGCCTTCCGGCCTCCAAGCGCACGTTCCCAAACTTGTGGGCTCGTGGAGTCTCCTTGGGTGCATCGAGGCGACATGCGTTGCATTGCTCCTTCGAGGCTCCTACCACGCTGTTCATGACCGTCATCCGCGACATGACGCGAGCCGACCTCGAAGCAGTGGGGCTCCTCGCCGAGCAGTTGGTGCTCCTTCATCATTCCTGGGACCAGACGCGCTTCTTCACCACGCGCGACATCGCCGCCGGATATCGCCGGTACTTCGAGTCGCAGCTGAACGAGAAGGAGACGCTCCTCCTCACCGCCGAGGTCGACGGGAAGATCGCCGGCTATCTGTTCGGCACGCTCGAGCCGCGCGACTGGGCGAAGCTGCTCGACGCGCACGGCGCGATTCACGACATCCTGGTGGCGGATACGCATCGGAAGCTCGGAGTCGCGCAGGCGCTGATGAATGGCGCGAAGGCGCGCTTCAAGCAGTTGGGTGCGAAGCAGGTGGTGTTGTACTCCGCGGCCTCGAACGTCGAGGGCCAGACGCTCTTCAAGAAGCTTGGCTATCGGCCGACGATGATCGAAATGACTCTCGATCTTTGACCAACCCTCACCCCGACCCTCTCCCGAAGGGAGAGGGAGACAGATTTCATGCTGCTTGCCCTTGTCCTCGCTGCTGCCGCTCCGCTCACCACTGTCGCTGAAGAATCCGGTTGGCTCCGCACCGGCCGCTACGACGAAGTCGAACGTCTCTGCGCGGACTTCCCCAAGCGCTACGCCGGCAAGGTGAAGTGCGAGCGCTTCGGCACCACGCCGCAGGGCCGACCGATGTTGGCGCTCGTCGCTTCGGCTGACGGCGTCTTCACTCCCGAGCAGGCGCGGGCGAAGAAGCGGCCGGTCGTATTCTTCCAGGGCGGCATTCACGCCGGAGAGATCGACGGCAAGGACGCCGGCTTCTGGCTCTTGCGCGAAGTGCTCGACGGGAAGGTCGCTCCCAGGTCACTCAACGCGGTCACGCTCGTGTTCGTGCCGGTGTTCAACATCGATGGTCACGAGCGCTTCGGTCCGAATCAGCGCCCCAACCAGCGCGGCCCGGAGCAGATGGGCTGGCGGGTCACGTCGCAGAATCTCAACCTGAACCGCGACTACATGAAGGCCGACGCGCCCGAGATGATCGCGATGCTCACCTTCATCCATCGCTTCGATCCGATCCTCTTCGCGGATCTTCACGTCACCGACGGAGCGAAGTTCCAGCACGACGTGTCGATCACCTTCGAGCCGCTCCGCGTGGGACCTGAGCCGATGCGCCCGTGGGGACGCACGCTGCAGCAGGCGCTGATGAGCAAGCTCGAGACGCAGGGTCACAAGCCGGTCGGGTTCTATCCCTCGTTCGATGATTCAGATGATCCGGCGAGCGGCTTCACTGCCGGCTGGCCGCCTCCGCGCTTTGGAAATGCGTACTGGGCGCTGCAGCACCGCTTCGGCCTGCTCGTCGAGACGCACTCGTGGAAGACGTACCCCGAGCGCGTGAAGGCCACCTTCGATGTCTGCGCGGGATTGCTCGAAGAGGCTGCTGCGCACGGCAAGGATTGGCTCGCGGCCGCGGAGTTGGCCGATGTCGCGGCGTCGAAGCTCGGCGGCACGGATGTGGTGCTGATGAATGAAGCCAAGCCGACCGGAGAGCCGTTCGACTTCCAGGGCTACGCGTACAAGCGCGAGAAGAGCGAAGTCAGCACCAAGGTGTGGGTGCAGTACGACGAGACGAAGCCGCAGGTGTGGAAGGTTCAGCTGCGCGACGAGCTCAGGCCTGCGCTCACCATTCGTGCGCCGCTCGGTGGATACGTGGTGCCGGGATCACACGCGGCGATGATCGTTCCACGGCTGCAGGCGCACGCGATTCGGTTCGAGGTGATGAAGAAGGCTCGGGCTCAGCTCCCGGTCGAGCACATGATCGTCGACGCGAAGCTGCGCGCCTCGACCTACGAGGGCAGGGCGACCGTGACTGCGAAGGGGAACTGGGTGAAGGCCACCGAGGATCTCTCGGTGGGATCGATCTTCGTGCCGATCGCGCAGCCGCACGCGGAGATGGTGATGCACTTGTTCGAGCCGAGCGCGCCTGACTCGTTCGTCTCGTGGGGCTTCTTCAACGCGCACCTCGAGCAGAAGGAATATCTCGAGGACTATCTGACCGAGGCGTTCGCGCGCGAGCAGCTGAAGGATCCCGTGGTGAAGGCGGCGTTCGATGAGCGGCTCAAGGATCAGGGCTTTGCGAAGGATCCCGAGGCTCGCTTGAGGTTCTTTGCGGAGCGGCATCCCAGTTGGGATCCGCGCTTCAATCTCGTGCCGATCTATCGCGTTGATGCCGCGCCTTGAGGTGACTTGCCCTCACCCCGACCCTCTCCCGAAGGGAGAGGGAGCCACGGTTCGTCACGCCTTTGACGAAATGAAGAACTGGTAGTTCGCCTCGAGGCCACCATCGACGTTGATGGTGGTGCCGTTGATGTAGCGGGACTCTTCGGTGCACACCCACTCGATGGTCGAGGCGATCTCGTCCGCGGTGGCGATGTTTCCCACCGGCACCATCGACGCCATCTGCTGCGCCAACTTCTGCCAGCCGACTTCGCCGATGTAGAAGCGCGACGACTCGGTGTCGATGTAGCCCGGGTTGATCGAGTTCACGCGAATGCCATCCGACGCGAGCTCGCATGCGAGGTACTTCACGAGGATCTCCATCGCGCCCTTCATCGCGCCCAGCAGGCCGTGGAACGGGAGCGGAATGCGCGAGTCCATTCCAGACACCATCACGATGCTCGCCTTGCGCCCGGTCATCAGCGGCTGCGCGAGCTGGCACCCGTGCAGGAAGCTCTTCACGGTCACGTTGAAGGTCTTGTCCATCTGGTGGAGCTTGGTGTCCATCAGCGGCGCGAACTTGGTCGACGCCGCGTTCGCGATGAACACGTCGAGGCCGCCGAACTCGCTCTTCACGCGATCGAAGACGGGAGCGAGGCTCTCGGGCTCGAGCTGATCGGCCACCAGGGTGAGGCATTTGCGGCCCAGGGCCTCGACGTCCTTCTCCAGCGTCTTCGCCGCGTCGGCGTCGCGCCGATAGGTGGAGACGATGTCGTAGCCGCGCTTGGCGAGGCGGAGGCTCACGGCCCGACCGACGCCACGACTTCCACCGGTAATCAGGGCAACGCGCTTGGAGCTGGTCATAGGGGCGGCGGTCTAGCTTCCGTTGATTTGAGAATCAACGTAGGCGGTGAGAGAGTCTGCCCATGGAAGTTCCCTGGGAGCAGCTGTTCGAAGCCGCCGAGCTTGCGCGTCAGCGCGCGTATGCGCCGTACTCGAAGTTCCAGGTCGGAGCGGTGATCCTCTGCGACGACGGCTCGATCAGCGCCGGCTGCAACGTGGAGAACGCGAGCTACGGGCTCACGGTCTGCGCGGAGCGGAACGCGATCGGCGCGATGGTGTTGGGCGCGAAGAAGCCGGTGGCGGTGGCGATCGTGGTCGATTCGCGACAGCCCACTCCGCCGTGCGGCATGTGCCGGCAGGTGCTGGCCGAGTTCGGCGCGCCGACTCTTCCCGTGGCTTCGCGCACGCTCTCGGGTCAGGTCGCGAAGTGGACCGTGGGCGAGTTGCTGCCGCACGCGTTCACCAAGTCGTTCCTCTAATTTTCTCCCTCGCCCTGCGAAGCGGGGAGAGGGTCGGGGAGAGGGGCGTAATGCGCCTCGATTTCACCCGGTCCTGTCGCGAAGTACGCCCCTCTCCCCGCTGGCGCAGGGAGCGGGAGACATTAGGCAGCGGGTGCGACGAGATGCCCTTCCGACTGGTACTGCTTCAGTTTCCGGAAGAGCGTCGCCTGACCAATTCCCAATCGCTCGGCGGTCCGCGCGCGACTTCCTCGTTCAGCCGTGAGCGTATTGAGGATCGCTTCACGTTCGATCTCAGCGAGCGTGCGGTTTTCTGCTGATGCGCGTGAGCCCACCGGCTGCTTCACGTCGGGCGGCAGATCGCTCGCTTCGATGCGCTTGCCGGGCGAGAGCACGAGCGCTCGCTCCATCGCGTTCAGCAACTCACGAACATTTCCCGGCCACGGATGCGCGAGAACGCGACGTGAGGCTTCGGGAGAGAGCTCCTTCAGAGGCAGCTTCTCTCGCGCGGCGGCACGGGCCAGTGCCTGACGAGCCAGAGGGAGAATGTCCTCGGGCCGCTCACGCAGGGCAGGCACGGCGAGCTCGATCACGCGCAGACGGAAGAAGAGATCTTCGCGGAAGCGTCCTGCCTTCACTTCAGCTGCGAGATCGCGGTGAGTCGCGGCGATCACTCGCACGTCGATCGGACGCGTCTTGTTCTCACCAACGCGTCGCACTTCGCGCTCCTGCAAGACGCGGAGAAGCTTGCTCTGCATGGGCAGCGGCAGCTCAGCCACTTCATCGAGGAGCAGGGTGCCGTTCTTCGCGGCCTCGAAGAGCCCTGCGCGATCGCTGGTCGCTCCCGTGAAGCTGCCGCGCGCGTGACCGAAGAGCTCACTCTCGATGAGTGACTCCGGCACCGCAGCGCAGTTGATCGCCACGAAGGGACCCGCCTGGCGTCCCGACGCGTCGTGAATGAAGCGCGCGATGCGCTCCTTGCCCGCGCCCGATTCACCCTGGAGGAGCAGCGACGTATCGACCGCCGCCACCCGCCGCGCCTGCTCGAGCAACGTCTTCATCGATTCGCTGCGAATCACGAGCCCCGAATCGTCCTGCTCGGACTCGAGCTCGCGCCGCCGCTGCGCCAGTCGCCGATCGACCTTCTTCAACTGGCTCTGCAGTTGCGTGAGCGCCTCGTTGAGACACTCCGACTCGTAGAACGTGAAGAAGCTCTGCTGCTCCGGCGGCCACTCTTCGCGGAAGCGACCGACCATTCTGCACATCGGATCGCCTTTGCCGCGGCAGGTTTCTTCGATGCAGTACACGGTGCGGCCCTGCACCTTCGAGAGGTAGCCCGAGGCGAAGCCCGCGAGCGTCCAGCACACGCATTCCTGCGCCTGACCTTGATGGAGCAGGTGCTGATCGGCCTCGTAGCTGTCGTGCCACACGGCCTCCGCGAACGGCGCGGGATCGTGCGTGGAGTTCTTCACCGGCTCGAACACCACCATCCCGTGCAATCGATGGAGCCGCCCACCCGCGACGCGCCATTCCCGCTCGTCCTCCCAGGGAATCGCGTCCTTCATCGCCTCAGCGAGGCGGTAGCCGTGCGCGTAACCGAAGCGCGTGAAGATCGATCGCGCGCCCGTCATGCCGAACGCGGTGATCAGCTGGCTGCGCAAGAGGCCCATCGCGACCGCGTCCATCAACAGCACGCGCTGTCCCGCCAGGGTCATCACCCCGCCGTCGGGATCGAAGTCGAAGATGTCGGGGAGTCGTAAATTCCGGGCTCGCATAAGGGCTCTCAAAATGGGAGTTGGGACGTTCGAAACGAGAGTAACGCGCTCGGAAGAACGGTGCCAGCGGACCCGCTGCGGCGACTTGCGCGTGGCACATCGGATGCTGATGTTCCTTCACATGATGAACATCCGAAGAGCCGAAGATCGTGGCGGCGCAGACCACGGCTGGTTGAACACGAAGCACACCTTTTCCTTCGCGGACTATTACGACCCGCGGCACATGGGCTTCCGCTCACTGCGCGTGATCAATGAAGACAAGGTCACCGCGGGGCAGGGCTTCGGGACGCACCCGCATCGAGACATGGAGATCATCTCCTACGTGCTCGACGGGCAGCTCTCGCACCAGGACTCCATGGGCAACAAGGGCACCATTAATCCCGGTGAAGTGCAGCGCATGAGCGCGGGCACCGGCGTCCTCCACTCGGAACAGAACGGGTCGAAGACGGGGACCACTCACTTCCTCCAGATCTGGATTCAGCCGGATCAGCTCGGCGTGAAGCCCTCGTACGAGCAGAAGCAGTTCGACTTCGGCGCGGTGAAGGGCTTCCAGCTGGTCGCCTCACCCGACGGAGCGGACGGCAGCGTGAAGATCAACGCGAAGACGAAGCTGTACGGCACGAAGCTGAACGAAGGTGAGAAAGCCTCGCTCGAGCTCGCTCCCGGCCGGCACGCGTACGTGCACGTGGCGCGCGGGGACGTGAAGGTGAACGGCACCGAGCTCAAGGCGGGCGACGGCGCGGCGTTCTCCGAAGAGAAACTGCTCGCGCTCGAAGGAGTGAAGGGCGCCGAGGTCCTCGTCTTCGATCTCGCCTAAGCCTTCTTCGGGAACCACGGGATCAGCATCGACACCTTGCGCTGGTGCTCCGCGTAATGC
>CBIHPJ010000149.1:0-14375 GCA_966211295.1 uncultured Myxococcales bacterium
AACTGTTGCGGGCGCACGCCGTTGGAGAAGTGATCGATCAGCGGCTCGAGATCTTCAGGGCGCGAACGCAGCGAAGGCGCCGTCATTCGGATCGTGCTCAGCCGATAGAGCAGATCGAGACGGAACGCGCCCGCGCGCACGGTGGCGGGAAGATCTCGATGGGTCGCCGCCAGCACGCGCACATCGACTGAGATCTCCCGCGAGCCGCCGACTCGGCGAAAGCGCCGACGCTCGAGCGCACCCAGCAACGCCGACTGCAGCTGCGGCGGGAGCTCGCCCACTTCGTCCAGGAGAATGGTGCCGCCGTCTGCGCGCTCGAACGCGCCGATGTGCGTGGTCTCTGCCCCGGTGAACGCGCCGCGCTCGTGACCGAAGAGCTCGCTGGCGACGAGCTCGGGCGAGAGCGCTCCGCAGTCGACGATCACGAAGGGACCCGAGGCTCGCTCGCCACGTTCATGAAGCTCGCGCGCGATCAGCTCCTTGCCCGTGCCTGATTCGCCCTGCAGCAGGACGGTGGTGGAGACTGCCGCCGCGCGCTCGACCTTGCCGCGGAGCGCGCTCATCAACGACGAATCGCCGATCAGTGAGCTGGTGTTGCGCACCACCGCCATCTGGGGCCGCGTGTCGTCGCTCATCTTCACCACCATCGACCTCGCCATGGTGACTTCGTAGTGGCGCGCGCGATCGCGGTGAATACTTCGAAAGTACTACGCGCCTGTGGGGCGGCTCCGACACCTGTCGGCCAGAACCCGCGAAGCGCACGCGTCTTCTCCGAGCGGAGGGTTGCTGGCACCGATGCTGCTCAGTGCCCGCGTCCAACCCTCAACTGGGAGAACCGCATGAGAATCTGGATCGCGCTGGTGTTGGTGTCGTTGGTCGCGTGTGTCGAGTCGCCTCCATCGATCGACGCGGGCACGGGAGGAGGTGGTGGCGGTGGTGGAGTCACGACGACGGGAGGCGGTGGTGGTGTCACGGCCACGGGAGGCGGAGGCGCGACAGGTGGTGGGGGTGGTGGAGCCCCGTCGGATCTGATCGCTCCCGAGCTGCTCGACACCACGCCCTCCACCGGGTCCATGAACGTGGCCGTGGGGCAGCCGCTCCAGCTGATCTTCTCGGAGCCGATGGCGACGGACTCGGTGCAGCTCACCGCCACGCCTTCAGTGACGTTCGGAGGTCCTTCGGGCAACGCGAACGGCACGCTCTTCACCATCGCGCACACCGCGCTGTCGTTCGACACGAGCTACACGATCTCGATCGCCGGAACGGATCTCGCGGGTAACTCACTCGCGCCCTCGACGTTCACCTTCCGTACTGAAGCTGCGCCCGACACCACTCCGCCCACGCTGGTGCGCAGCGTGCCTTCAGCGAACGCCACGGGCGTGTCCACCAGCAGCCCGGTGCTGCTCACGTTCTCCGAGGCGATGAATCGGGTGAGCGTGCAGGTCGATGCCACGCCTTCCATTTCGTTCGGCCCGCTCGCCTTCGGAGCGAATGACTCCGAGGTGACCCTCAATCCCAGCGCGGATCTCACGCCGAACGTCACCTACTCGCTCACGGTGCGCGGCACTGACGTCACGGGCAACGCGATGGCGATGCAGACCTTCAGCTTCACCACCGAGCCGCCGCGCGACACCACGCCGCCAGCGCTGACTTCATCGACGCCCTCGAGCGCGCAGACCAACGTCGCCACCAACACCCGGCTCAGCCTGACGTTCTCCGAAGCGATCGCTCCGGCGAGCCTCGACGTCACCATCTCTCCGGCGCTCGATCTCGGTACGGCGGCGCTCACCAATCAGGATCGCACCGTGACGTTCTCCTCGCCCGCGGCCGACTTCACCGCGTCGCGCACGTACACGGTGAGCGTGGTGGTCGACGATCTCGCGGGGAATCCGCTGCCTGCGACGTCGTTCACCTTCACCACCGCGGCGCCGCCTGACGTCACGCGGCCCAGCGTGCTTTCCACTTCACCGACGGCGGGCGCGACCGCGGTGCCGACCACCACCAACCTCGAGTTCAACTTCAGTGAGCCGATGAATGAAGCGGCGACCGAGGCCGCGTTCAGCACGTCGCCCGCGATCGGCACCCGAGTGATCACCTGGAACGCGCAGCACACGCTGATGTCGGTGAATCCGTCTGCAAATCTTCCCTTCAGCACGATGGTGACCATGTCGCTCGGCGTCGGCGCACGCGATCTCGCTGGCAATACGCTGGCCGCGACGAAGAGCGTGAGCTTCACCACCGCGGTGGCGCCTGACACCACGCCTCCCACGGTGACGGCCACGAGTCCGAGCAACTCGGCGATCGGCGTGGCGTTGACCACCGCGATCACCGTCACGTTCAGTGAGCCGATGCGCCAGTCGGCGACCCAGGCCGCGTTTCAGATCACCTCACCCACGGGCTTCAACGGCGGCACCTTCGCGTGGAACGCGACCAACACGCAGCTGACGTACACGCCTCCGGACGACTTCGCTCACGGTACGCAGGTGAGCTTCGAGGTGACCCCCGCGGCGGAAGATGTCGCGGGCAACGCGCTGGGGGCGACCGTCACCCGCACCTTCCGAACCAAGCGAATCACCACCACGAGCTTCTTCTCGACGGGCACCACGGACGGCGCCAGCTTCGATCTGCTCGCGGGCCACATTCGCACCAGCGGAAGCTGCAGCTCGGCCCAGCTCTTCACCGACGAGAACGCGGTCGCAGGCGACGAGGAGCAGGGCTTCATGACCTTCAACCTCGGTGCCCTCGCCTCGCTCAGCGGCGTGGTGATTCGCATCGCGATCCTCAACGTCGAGCAGCTGGTGTGCGCCTCGCTGACCGGGAGCGGCGCGGCGATCGACAGCGACATCATCCTCTCGCACGTGAACTACGGGAGCACGCTCACTCTGGGCGACTGCAACTCGCCGACGCTCGGAGGGAGCGACTCGGTGCTCTCGGACACGCTCACTGCCGGGCGGAGGACCGAGGTCGTCACCACCGAAGTGCGCGACGACTTCGCGAACCGGGCGACGCGCGGAAATCGCTCACAGTGGCGCGTGCACACCACGCGCACCGGCGGGCCGAACATCTGCGTCTACGCCACGCAGAGCAACTCGACGAAGCACCCGTTCATTCGCGTGACGTACGAGTTCGACTGACGAGGGGTCGCCCCTCTCCCCGGCCCTCTCCCCGCTGTCGCAGGGAGAAGGAGGAGCATTCACCCGACGGTGGTCTCGTCCCACTTCCCCTGCTTCGAAACTTCGAGGAGCAGGGCGTCGAGTTTGTCGAGCAGCACCTTGTTGCCGTCCTGGTTGAAGCCCTCGAGCGACTTCGCGCAGCCGTCGACGCGCTCGAGGAATTCGCCGAGCACCTGGCCGTCGAGCGCCTTGGCGTGCATGCCGTAGTTGAGCTTCTGCAGGTACAGCGCGTTGAGCACCTGCTCGAACTGGCCGCCGATCGGCACCGAGAGCATCGGCTTCTTCAGGTACACCGCCTCGCTCATCAGCGTGTAGCCGCCGCCGCCCACCACGCCGCGCGCGGTGCGCAGATCGTCGATGAAGCCCGCCTCGCTGAAGGGCTTGAAGATCAAGTTCCCCTCGCGCACGTCACTCGTAATGTCGCGCTTGAAGCCGTAGATGCGGCACTCGATGCCGCTCTTGCGCAGCTCTTCGATGAGCGCCGTGTTGCTGGTCATCGTCTGGTACACGAGCAGGTGCGCGCCCGGCTCCGACTTCGCCGCGATGATCTCGGGCCGGAGGATCGAGGGCACCAGCGAGGTGCGCTCCTTGCGAACCGGCGGATAGAAGAACGTGGTGATGAGGTAGTGAAACGCGCCCGGCAGCTTCGACTTCACGATGCCGCGGGTGAGCTCGAACTCATCCTGGTGCGGCCCGATCAGATCCGGATCGTGCTTGCACCTTTTGATGATCTGCATGTTGTCGACGCGGTTGCAGGGCTGGAAGTTTTTGCGCGCGAAGAGGTAGGTGAACGACTCGAAGTCGCTGATCACCACGTCGGGTTTGAAGTCGTCGACGATCTCGAAGTACTTCTTCACGTTCTGCGGCCAGCCGGTGATCGCGCCCTTCAGGTTCGAGAGCGCGGTCTGCCACTTCTTCACCGAGTTCCCCTCGTAGGAGATGGTGAAGCCCCAGATGTTGTGAACGTTCTCGAAGCGCTTGGAGAGGTAATCGCGGGCGCGGCCCGACACCACGATGTGCACGTCGTGCTTCTTGGTGAGGTGCTCGAGGACGACGCGCGAGCGGGTGGCGTGACCCATGCCTTCACCGACGACTCCGTAGAGGATGCGCATGGCGGCGCACGCTACTACCCTGCCCGGCGAAAATGGCTCCTCCCTCAAGTTCCCTGGGCCGCGCAGTCATCCTCGGTTTGATTCTGGGGCTGTCGGGCGCGGCGATCGTCTTCGTGGTGAACGCGGTGATCAACACCACGAGGGACTGCGCGTTCCCCGGTACCGAGGAGTGCGACTTCGAAACCACCGAGGCGACAAATATCGCCAAGCTTCAATCGTTCGCCGCGATCGGCTGCGCGCTGGTAGCAGGCGGCCTCTTCCTGGCGAATCGCAGGAGATGACTCTCATGGATCCACATCAGCTTCCCGAGCGACTCAACCTGGCGCAGGTCTTCCTGCACGCGCAGGCCTCGAAACACCCCGAGCGCCCCGCGATCTATTTCGAAGGCCAGACGACCACGTACGGCCAGCTCTCCGACGCCACGCATCGCGCGAACGCGGTGTACCGGGGCCTGGGGCTCGAGTGGGAACAGCGCGTGCTGCTGATGCTCCCCGACGTTCCGCAGTTCGCTTCCGCGTGGCTCGCGGCGGTGCAGGCGGGCGGAGTGGTGAGCGCGGTGAACCCGGGGCTCAAGCCCGACGAGGTCACCTACTACCTGAACTACACGCGCGCGAAGATCGTGGTCACCGACTCCGCGACCGCGGCGACGATCGACTCGGTGCGCGCGCAGTGCCCCTTCGTGAAGCACGTGCTCGTCGCGGGCGGAGAGGCGGGCCAGCATCTCGACTACGACTCAGAGCTCGCGCGCGCGAAGCCCGACACCACCATCGCCGACACGCATCGTGATGACGCGTGCGTGTGGCTCTACACCTCGGGCTCCACGGGCTTCCCGAAGGCGGCGGTGCACAAGCAGCACGACTTCATCTTCAACGCGCTGACCTACGGCTTGCCGGTGTTGAAGTACGGGCCGGGCGACATCTGCGTGTCGATTCCCCGGCTCGCCTTCGGCTACGCGCTCGGGAGCAATTTGCTCTTCCCGCTCCTCGCTGGCGGCGCGAGCGCGCTCTTCAAGGAGAAGCCCACACCGGAGAAGTTCTTCGAGATGCTCGCGAAGTACCGCCCGACGATCCTCACGGCGGTGCCCACGGCGCTCAACGGCATCTTGAATGCGCCCGGCTTGAAAGACGCGGACTTCTCCAGCTTGCGCGTGGCGATCAGCGCGGGCGAAGCGCTCCCCGCCGAGCTGTATCAGCGGTGGAAGCAGCGCACCGGAGTGGAGATCCTCGACGGCATCGGCAGCGCCGAGATGTTCCACATCTTCATCACCAACCGGCTCGGTGACGTGAAGCTCGGCTCGCTGGGCCGCGTGGTCGAAGGCTACGAGGCGAAGGTCTGCGACGACCAGGGACAGACGCTCCCGCGCGGCGAGGTGGGCACGCTGTGGGTGCGGGGCGACTCGATGGCGCTCGAGTATTGGCAGCAGCACGAGAAATCGAAGAGCACCTTCCGCGGTGACTGGTGCGTCTCGGCCGACAAGTTCCAGCAGAGCGAAGAGGGGTACTTCTATTTCTGCGGCCGCGGCGACGACATGCTCAAGGTTGGCGGGAAGTGGCTCTCTCCCGTCGAGGTGGAGAACGTGCTGCTGCAGCACGCGGCGGTGCGCGAGGCGGCGGTGGTGGCGTTCAAGGACGCTGACGGCCTCGACAAGCCGCGTGCATTCGTGGCGTTGAACACGGGTCACGTCGCGTCCGCCGAGCTCGCGGAGCAGATCAAGGCGCACGTGCGCGCGTCGTTGGAGCCGTTCAAGGCACCGCGGCAGGTGCACTTCATCGACGCGCTGCCGAGGAGCGATCGCGGCAAGGTGCTCAAGACCGAGCTCAGGGATCCCAGGTCGTGACGCTCTTCGATGCGAGGCAGCTGACGTGGCCGCGAATGAAGGAGCTCGCGAGCGCGGGGACGGTGGCGCTGCTGCCCGTGGGCAGCACGGAGGCGCACGGGCCGCACCTTCCGCTCTCCGTCGACGTGGTGATCGCTGAAGAGGTCTGCAAGCGAGTGGCGGCGAAGGTGTCGCGCGACTGCGTGGTGTTTCCCGCGGTGACTTACGCGCTCACCGATTTCGCGGCGCCGTTCTCAGGCACGGTGTCGCTCAACGCTGAGGTCGCGCGTCAAATGATCGAGGGAATTCTGAAAGGAATTCGCTCGGGCGGATTTTCGACGATCGCGGTGATCAATCACCACCTCGAGCCGGCGCACTTCAAGGTGGTGCACGAAGCGGCGAAGGCGGTGGAGGGCGTGGTGGTTCCGGATCATCGGAGGAAGCCCACCGGTCCCCTGCTCGGTCACGAGTTCATGCACGGCGGGAGTCACGCGGGGAAGTACGAGACCTCGCTCATGCTTGCCGCGGCTCCGTCACTGGTGAATGTGGCGGCGATGAAGGCGCTTCCCACGTTGGAGGTCGACCTGCCTGGCGTGATCAAGGGCGGCGCGAAGAACTTCCTCGAGTGTGGTGGACCCGACGCGTATTTCGGTGCGCCTGCGGATGCGACGGCGGAAGAAGGAGAGAGACTGTTTTCGATCATTGTTGATGGGTCGGTTGCTGCAATTGAGTCCGCCCTCACCCCGACCCTCTCCCGAGGGGAGAGGGAGACACTGAAATGAACGAAGATCTCAAGCCAGATGAACTCCTCGCGGTCGGCGGCTTCGGCCTCTGCTGCTGCATGCTCGCGGTCGCCGGTCTCATCGGCGTGATCGTATGGATGATGCGCGGGAACAAGGACGCGCCCGCGGCGCCGGTGAAGCAGCCGCCTCCGCCTGGCGCTCCGTTCGCGGCCGCGACCGAGTTCCACCTCTCGGTGATCGCGCTCGCGTTCGACGGTTTCTTCCGCAGCCAGGTCGAGGCTCTCCTCGCCGCGCCCAGCAGCACGATGGATCCGGTGGGCATGCGAGTGGAGCTGGTGCAGCGCACCGCGCGTGGACTGCTCGGCGTCTCCGCGCAATGGCGGCTCTTCGGTTACGGCGAGAAGGACATGAACGAGCTCAGTGCCGCTCAGCAAAGCTACGCGAACGCGCTCACTGACTTCCGCACGCGCTCCACTGCACCCGCGGACAATGGCTCGTTGTGCGTGCTCACGCTGGTGTTGTGCACGCGCGGCCGGAGACTTGGAGTCGATCGACTCGACACTCGCCAGCAGATCCACGAGCTGCTGAACGACCGGCTGAGATTGGATCCCAGTGCGTTGCTCGGAGCGGAAGTCGTCTGGGCTCCGAGTTCAGGCGGGCTGTCCGAGCCGACCATCCGGGACCGTTTTCCTGAGATGCACGTCATCGCGAGTTGAGAAACTGCCCACTCGTGTTCACAGCGGCGGGCAGCTGACCAATCTCCTTGCGCGATGAGGTGCAACTCGCGCCTTGATTGAGGTCAAATGCCCGCCCATGCGTATCTGGCTCTTCCTGATCGCCCTCGTGTCCGCGTCTGCATTCGCGGCGAAGCCTGCTGTCGTGCTCACTGGCCCCGCGCCGGTGACCAAGTGGGTCGGTAAAGAACTCTCGAAGCGGTATTCGCCAAAGGTCCTGACGAAGGGCATCTCTGCGATGCCCACCGCGAAGGAAGTGCGCGACGTCACCGCGCCCTCTGGAGCGATCGCGCTCGTGATGTGCCAGTCGTCTGGAAACTTCGTCACGCTGCAGGTGCTGAACGGCGCTGACGGCACTCCGCTCGACACGGTCTCGATCAAGACGCCGGGGAAGAAGTTGCCCAAGGCGATGCCGAAGCCGCAGCTCGCCGCCTTGATGTTCGCCGTGGGTAGCGGGAAGGCGCCGGCGCGAGAAGCGGGCGCTCCTGCGCCTCAGCCCGTCGCGGAGAAGGAAGAGCCGGAGTCGTCGGAGTCTGAGGAGACCGCCGCGCCCGTGAAGGAGACGCCGCCGCCTTCGAAGAAGGAGGTCGCTGCCTCGGCTTCGAAGAAGAAGAAGGAAGAACCGCCTGAGGCCCGCGGAGAAGACAAGCCGGTGGAAGAGGTGGTGAAGAAGGACAGCGAGCCGGGGAAGCCGTCAGCGCACCCTGCGTTCCGCGCGGCGGTCGGAGCCGGTGGGTTCAACCGCAGCTTCGGGTGGGGAGGGAACCCGAGCCCCGCGCTCGCGACCTCCAGCCAGCCGTTCTCGGGCGACATCTCGGTGGACGCGAGCTGGTACCCGGGCGCGCACTTCACTTCGAACTTCCTCGCGCATCTCGGCATGTTCATTACGGGTGACTTCGGCGTGGGCATGGTCTCGCGCGTCGGTGAGTCGCGCTTCGCACATTCCGCGACGCGGTTGCGCGTGGGTGGATTGGTGCGACTGCCGCTCGGCGATCGGTTCTCGCTCGCCGCACACGCGGGCTACGCGCGCCAGGATCTGACGACCGCGCAGACGGCGGTCGATGGCAGCGCGCGGCCGAACATTCCGGACGTGGCGTTCAATGCGTTCCGCACGGGTCTTGGGTTCCGGTGGCGGATGTTCGGCACGGTGGAGCTCGATGGGCTTGGTGGCTTCCAGCTCGTGTCGGGTAAGACGGCGCTTGGTGAACTGGGCAGCGCGCAGTTCTTCCCGGATGCGACCGCGGTCGGAGTGGATGCGGGCGGTGGCATCTCGGTGGGTCTGGCTGAGCACCTGCGGCTGCGCGCGGGCGTCGAGTGGCAGCGGTACTTCATCACTCTGAACGCGGCGGAGACTTCGAGGTTCTTCGCGCAGACGGCGTTCGATCAATACATCACCGCGGCGGCGTACCTGCAGTGGACGATGTGACGTGTCTCCCTCTCCCTTCGGGAGAGGGTTGGGGTGAGGGTGAGCCCCGTCGTGCTGCGCCCGCAAACTCGACCTTCGCGTCGCTTCGCGGTTCTCGAAGTGTTCGTGCTTGAACTCAGATGTCCGCCCTCACCCCGACCCTCTCCCGAAGGGAGAGGGAGATAAGTCGTCACTTCGTTTTGGCGAGGGCGAGCAGCTTCGAACGAATTGAGGTGCTTGTCTGCGCGAGGGCCTCACGCTCACGCCGCGCGTTCATCAAGCTCTCTTCCAGCGCGAGCAACTTCTCGCCGAGCTTCTTCGCCGCGTCCTGCGCACCGGCCTTACCCACCGCCGCGAGGTTCTCGCGCGTGCGCGCAATATCCGCCTCGAGCTCACGCACTCGAGCGTCGAGCTGAGCGACCTTCGCCTGCGCTTCCTCCGCGCGACCGATCTCCGTCTTCAGCGAAACGAGCAGCGCCTTCGCCTCATCCGGCATCGACCGCGCGAGCAGCGCATTCAATCGCGCCGTCGTGAGCTGATTGGCCGCGATGCGCTCCACCACCCCGCCCTCCTCGACCAACTCGACGCTCTCCGACGCCTTCGGAGGCACCATGATGCGCCCAAACCGCGGCTGACCCGGCGAACGCACGTCCTCATCGCCACCCGACACCACGCGGTACTTCGCTTCACTCAGCTCCACGAGCACCACGCGCGGCACATCAGTGCGCGAGGTGAACTCCACGCGATGCACCAGGCGATCGACGCGCGTGATCTCGAGCAAGCGATTCCCCTCGGTCCCCACCACCTTCACCTTCCGCGGATTCCCCTCTTCACGCGACGTGCTGCGCGCGACCTCGAGATCCAAATCCTCGCCGTGCTTGAGCACGCGCACCTCACCCGGCTTCACACGATCGACCTGTGTCTCACCCGTGTAAGCGCCGTCCGTGTAGACGCTGAGCGTGCCGCCCTCGAGCGTGAGCGGCGTGGTGTTCTCGAGCCGCACCGCGGTGAACACCCGTCCCTCACCGTCGAGCAACGTCACTCGCTCCGCCTTCGTCGCACCATCGATGATCGGCAACAGCGCGCTCTTCCGCGCACCGAGTACCACCGGCTCCTTCACCGAGTAGAGGAACAGATCGCCTGCTTCGCTCACCGCCGCCGGCTCGATCGGAGTCGGTCCATCCTCGAGCACCGCCGAGCCGATGCTGGAGCCCGTGACGGCGCCGCGTCCCACCGAGCCCACGGCTCCCGCACCGTACGCACCACCACCCGAACCGTAACCCACGCCGCCCAGCACCCCGCCGACCACGCCAGACCACTCACCTTCACCACGCAGATGTTCGCGCGCCTCACGCGTCGCCAGCTGTGGAGCGGTGTCGAGCCCGTCCTGCGGAGTCATCAGCTCACGCCGCCCATACCGAGGCCCCGCGAGCGGAAAGAGGAACGAAGTGGGATGCCCCGACGCGAGCGTGACCTTCACGTTGTCCCACGCCTCGTCGCTGTCGTTGTGCACCAGCGCGAAGCCCTGCAGCCGCGACTGCTTCTTCCCCACCACCAGTCGATACGTGGTGCGCCACACGGGCGCCTCGGTCGTGTACCCAACGGCCACCGCGCCACCGCCCGATGCACCGCGCACCACGAGCCGCTCACGCTCTGGCTGCAGCGCCGTCGAACCCACCGCGCGGCTCCAGGCGAGCGCGACCTGGCTGCCCACCGGACGCACGGCTTCGATCGCGCGCAGCGGCACCTTCGCCAGCCCCGCTTCACCGAAGAGCAGCAGCGTGGGCTCGGGGATCGGCTTGCCCTCCTTGTCAGCGAGCGAGAGCGCCTCTTCCGACACCTCGATCACCCGCCCCTTCACCACCGCGCCCGCATCGCGCTTCACCTCGACCTCCACGCCCGTGAGGCTGCGACAGAGATTCGAGAGCGACGCCTGTGCGCTCCGTTCAGGCAGCCCAGCCATCGCGCGCGCCGCTTCAGCGGAGAGCGGCGGAGCAAACTCCACCGACGCCACGCCCTGCGCAGACACCACCACGAGCGACTTGAGCGCGTCGTCGAGCTGTCCAGGCTCCAGAGGAATCTCGGCGACCGAGCCCGCTTTCACCGGACCTCGCCGTTCGAAGTACCCGACTCCGTTTTCGTAGAGGACCAGCGTCTTCAGCGGCAGTCGTGACTGAGAAGGAGGCGCGGCGGCCAGCGCGAGGGCGATGAGGGCGTGCATGGACACCCTCGACACCACTCCTGACAGGTGGGTTTCACTTCACTTGCGCTAATACCTGAGTGCCGCTAATAAAAGGAACCCCACCGAGGAGTGAAACTCATGCAGCTGGAATCCCTGAAGATGTTCGTGGACGTGGTCGAAACCGGGTCGTTCTCCCGCGCCGCTCAGCTCAACCACGTGACCCAGTCAGCCGTGAGCCAGCAGATCCGCGCGCTGGAGAACCGCTACGAGCAGCGGCTTCTCTCACGTTCCGCTCGCCAGGTGACCCCCACTCCGGCGGGTGAACGTCTCTTCCGCGGCTGCAAGGAGATCCTCGCGCGCTTCTCCGAGGTCGAAGGCGAGATTCGCGAGCAGGCCACCGAGGTGAGCGGCGCGTGCAACGTGTCGTGCATCTACTCGGTCGGCTTGCACGAGCTTCACACCATTCAGAAGGAGCTCCTGCGCGCGCACCCGAAGGTGAACGTGCGGCTCAACTACCGCCGCAGCGACCAGGTGTACGACGACGTGATTCTCGGCGCGGCTGACCTCGGCCTGGTCGCGTATCCGCAGCCTCGCGCGGGCGTGGACATCGTGCCGTTCCGCGAAGACAAGCTGGCGCTGGTGTTGCCGCCGAATCATCCGCTCGCCACCAAGGGCAAGGTGTCGATGGCCGCGGTGCCGGGGCTGCCGTTCATCGGGTTCGATCGCGAGGCGCCGTCGCGCAAGGGCATCGACAAGCTGTTCCGCGACAAGGGCCTCGAGCTCAACGTCACGATGGAGATGGACAACGTCGAGACCATCAAGCGTGCGGTGGAGCTGGGGCTCGGTGTTTCGATTCTCCCGGTGCCCACGGTGCAGCGTGAGCTGTCGGCGGGCTCGCTGGTGACCAAGCAGTTCACCGAACCGGGCTTCACGCGGCCCATCGGGATTTTGGTGAGGAAGGGGAAGTACCTGTCTCGCGCTTCGCAGGCGGTTTTGGATTCGTTCAAGTCGACTGCTGGGGAAGACTGAAAGAGCTCTGCCCTCACCCCGACCCTCTCCCGAAGGGAGAGGGAGTTAGCGGGGATCTTCGGGTTCGTTCTCGCGAGGAGCCTTTCGTTCCTCGAGCATCTTCTTGAACAGCTCGAGGAGCCGCTTCTCCGCATCACCATCCGCCGTGCGCACGCCGGGCTGGCACTCACACGAGAGCCGCCCGGCGACTGCGTCTCTGGCGTAGGCGCAAACACCCGGACACTCACGGAGCGGATTTTCCTCGAGGAGACCGAGCGTCACCGCGGTCACGCCCTTGAACGCATCGGCGCACGCGGGGATCGAGTCACCCAACTTCTTCCACGGGAAGTGATGGTGCGTGTTGCGGCCGCGATCTCCCGCGGAGAACGTGACGCCCACGTGGCAGGTCCCGCTGCCGCCTGCGAGATCGAGCGAGAGCTGCGCGCCGTGCGGGAGCGGTCCCCACACCGCGGCGGTGAGATCTACTCCGTCGCCTGACGGCCTGGTGAAGAGCTCGAAGCAGGCCTCTTGCGACACCACGCCGCCCCGCTCGCACCGCGAGGTCGAGCCCGAGACGAACACGCGCGGACGGCGGAGCACCACGACTGAACTGCCGACGTCGTAGGTCATGAAGAAGCGGCTCCACACATCGGCCGCGAGGAGCCCGTGCACCTGGTGCGGCGGAGCGCCCGGCTCGACCTCGAGCGAGCCCACCTGCAGCCCGAAGCCCGGAGCGAACTCGAGCGAGTCCCACGTGTAGCCGCGCAGCTGCGCGAGCTCGGGCGGCAACTCCAGTCCTTCGGGCAGCGCGAGGCCTTCGAGCAGCTCGAGGCCCGGCTTCATTCCGGTCGCGCGCGCCCAGTCGTCGAACACGCGGCTTCGCGGCTCACGCAGCGAGAAGAGCATGGTGAGATCGAAGCTCGCGGGTCCCTGGCGCACCCGAATGGGGAGCACCGACCAATCGAACTTCGCTTCCTTCGTGAGCGTGAGCACCTGCGCGTCTTCACCGCTCGCTTCAGCCTCGGCGGCCCACTTCTCCTTCGGCTGCGAAGGACGGAAGTGCACCGTGCGCTCGACGGGATTCACTTCGATCGCGAGGGCCTGCAGCTCTGGCGCGCCCAGCACCACCACGCAGCTCTTCCCCGCGGCGATCGCCGCATCGACCGGGCGGAAGTTCGTCGAACCGATCCGCAGTCCCACCACGCGCGTGACGGGGAACACCTCGTCAGGACCGAACGCATCGGGAACGGAGACGCGGGCGATCAACACCGGCGAGGGCACACACTTCGAGGTGACGAAGCTCACCGGCTGCGAAGGATCGAAGGCGATCTCCGCGTCGAACTCAGCCACCGCTCCGTTCACCACGAGCCGGAGCGCGGGAGAGGACGAGAGCGGAAAGGTCAGATCTGAGAGTGACTCCACGCCCGGCGGACCGGTGACGCGGTGACAACTCGAACTCGAGAGCAGCAGGAACGCAGCAGCGAGGATCCGCATCAGGGCGGAGTGAGGCTTAGTTCACTTCCCCGCGTCGAGCGCGTCCTGCTTGCCGGGCACGGTGATCTTCTCTCCCGTGCGGTAGTCCTGAACCTGCGTGCCGGGCGGCGGCGAGATCTTGAAGGCCGAGTCAGCCACCCCCACGTTGGTGACCAGGTTGATGAAGCTGATCGCGTTCTCGCTCCCATCGGGATCGATCACGGTGCTCTTGGTGACCATCGCGGTCTTCTCGTCGACCTCGAGCAGGATCTTCTTGAAGCGCGGGTCGGGGACGAGCGGCGTCATCTCGAGCTGCGTGCCGGTGCACTTCGCACAGGCCTTCTTCACGATGTCGAACTCGTTCTCGAGCTTGCCCACGCCGAAGAGGAAGGTGACCGAAGCCGAGAGCTGATTGGTGGAGATCGCCGCCGCGGTCACCAGCTTCGCTTCGGGATCGTGCGCGAGCACGCGATCGCCGGCGAGCACGAAGGTCTTCGGGTTGGGCTTCTCGTATTCCCAGCGCATCAGCGAGGGCATCGAGCCCTGCGGCTTCTTGAACAGCACCTTGCCGCTCGAGGTCACCGTGCGCTTGAACGCCTTGTACGTGTAGTCCTGCTTGAAGTCGGCGGTGAAGTCCTTGGTCTTCTCGTAGAAGGCCTGCACGCGATCGACGAGCGCCTTCACGTCGGGAGCGAGCGCCGCCTTCTTCACAGGCGCAACGCCCGCGTC